>JASFVL010000128.1:0-9757 GCA_050049875.1 Anaerolineales bacterium | reverse complement strand
TGGAACACAGGCTTCTCTTGATGTAACCGTTCGTAAAGGCTTTTTTGATACGGTTCGTTCAAATCATCGTTGATGATATAAGCCAGCCCAAAAGAGATCATTTCCTGAGGAGCAGAATACCCCAGATGAAAAATACTAGTTCTACAAGTGTGGATACAATCGTCATGGCATCCAGAGTTCCATTGACAAAAGCTGGAATTCTACTGAGGATGAGCAATCCAAAAACGACCAGCACTGCCTTGATATACGTTTTTTTATTCATCATTTATCCTTTAATCAAATAGCTCTACTATGGTGATTTCATCAGAATTTACTGGCATTTTGACCATAGTACCATCATGAGCCATACGAACATCACCATCATACAATTCTCTGGCATCTGCCAGGAACCAGTCGGCCAGAAAATCAACAGGCACCGGTGGCAATATGTGGGTGATAAGGAGCTGAGAAACTCCAGCTTCTCTGGCAACGATTCCCGCTTCTTCAGGTGTAATATGATAGTCTTGAATGTCTTCAGCAACAGCTGTTGCATTGTTGTCTAAGCTGCGCCCGGCTTCAGCTACCATATCCGACATTTCATGATGCAATGCCTCGCTGACAAACAACTCAGCTCCCATCGTGTGTTGGATCAGGCTCTCCGTGTAAATCGCGTCGCCAGAGATCACAACACTTCTGTCTTTATAATTGACTCTAAAGCCAACCGCCGGAAAGATCGGGGTGTGGTCGACATTGAAGGCAATTACCTGCACATCACCGTGTTCATATACCACGTCACTTGCCATCAGATCCGATCCCAGGTCAAACATATGGACTTCGCCACCAAATCCTGAAGGAGGTACAGCTTCCTCGCCATGATGTGCAATTCGATATCCTTTATCGAGCTGATAGGCAGCCTCAAATCCCGCCACAACTTCTTCGACTCCTGGGGGACCGTAGATAGGCAGAGGTTCAGCAGGGCCACTCGTCGCCCAACGTTTTAACATCAGCTCACCGAGATCGCCGATATGATCCGAATGGTAATGGGTCAGAAACAATGCATCGACCGAACTTGCATCCATTATCAATTCAAGTTGGCGAGTGCTGCCGGGTCCGGCATCAAATACCAGGACCTGATCGCCTGCCAGGACGACTGCCTGAGGACCAACACGTCTTTTATCCGGCAGGGGAGCGCCCGTTCCAGTAGTGATGACATAAAGACCATCTTCCTCAAAACGACCTGCATTCTTATCGGTTGTTACCGTTCGTTGGATGAGCGCGGCGACAACGGGATCAGGTAGGTTATTCTTGAACCACACACCACCAGCAACCAGGAGTGTCAGCATAACCGATACGACGATCAACGCTCGCTTATGCTTCATAACAAAGTCCATCGTTTTAGTACTTCTCCGCCAGCAATCGCAACAATGTCTGTGCCGTTTCGACGGATGAATTTTGGTTTTGCCCGGTGACGATGTTGCCATCCACAGCTACATAGGTGGCAAAGAAGTCTCTGAATGCGGTGTCGCTTACGAAGTTTGTTTTTTGTTTTCGCAGCTCTGTTTCCGGATGTAGCGGCGTTATTTCGATTCCAAGTTCTTCAACTTGCTTGTCGGTGACACCGGTCATCGTCTTGCCCTCTACCAGAGGCTTGCCGTCGACCTCGGTTGCCATGCGGAAGCCGAGAGAGCCATGACACACCGAACCCAGCAGAATACCTTCCGCATGGGCTTCTGAGATCTTCTCGCCAAGTACTTCGCTGTAGCCCATGTCGTAGGCTGCACCCCAACCACCTGCCATCCAGATGATGTCGTAATCGAGGAAATCCACTTCTTCGATACTGAGCGATTTTTGCGTTTTGTTCTGTGCATCCTCATCATTCAGGTAGCGTCTGTCGGCATGAGTTGTCAGCGGATAGCGCAAACTCACTGGTTCAAAGGGGATTTCGCCCCCTTCGATGCTGGCAATATCCACCGTCATCCCGGCATCCAGGAACTCATAATATGCAATGGTTAATTCGGACCCATACACACCAGTCGCCTCACCTGTATCACCCAGGGTATCGTGATTGGTTGCAATGATGAGCGCCCGGCGCCCCTCGAGATCGTATTCTGCTCGATCATAGGCAGGATTTAATCCAATCCAACTGAGGATCTGTGGCAGCAGGATCAAGAGAAGTGCAATGATCCCTACCAACGTTATTGCTGTGATCAGTAATGTTCTTTTCATATTATTATCCTTTCATCCATTTTCTTCATTGAGGCAATTTGATATATTTGTATCAATTTGATATTTATGTTACAATCTGTATTATAAATAAGTAATCAGGAATTGCAATAGGCAATTTCTGGCGCTGAAACTTAAGTAACAGGTGTAACATTATGGGCATTAATCAAACAGATTTGCGGGTCATAAAAACAAAACGCGGGCTGCGTGAAGCATTCCTGCGCTTGCTGTTGGAAAAAGGGTATGATGCGATTTCCATCCAGGATATTGCTACCGAAGCGGAAGCAGCGCGCGTGACCTTTTACCGACATTACAAAAATAAAGAAGAATTACTGATCGACTGTATCGATATGATCTGTGAAAACTATGCCAAACATATTCGGCAAGCATCGAATGAAGAATTTCGACAAGGGTATTCACCGATGCTGGCTGTCTATAAACAACTTAAGGATGATGGGAAGATATACCGCATCTTATCTAAAAGTCATGCCGGGCAGTTTTTGACGAAACGATTGATCGAATTATTTGCGCAAAGAGTTCAAATACAGCTGGAAGCCCGCTTTCCGGCAGAGCAACTGTTGATCCCGGTAGAAATTATCGCCTACCATATCGCCAGTGCTCAAATTGGGTTGACGAGTTGGTGGATTGAGAATGATCAACCCTATTCCCCAGAATATATGGCACAAATTTCTTTCTGGCTCAGCATGGCAGGCAGCGCCCGTGGATTTGGTCTTGAAGAACTTCCGATAGACCCTCCGAAAATACCAGAGATATAATTTGGAGTAAATTCTCTCAACAATTAACAGTTGGTTTGGGAAATGAGGACGATTGGACTCGAGGCCTTAACGTAAAAATTGATCAAAATACCTAAGCGGACTTGAACCAGATAGAGATTAGATATTCAATTAACTGGGTATTGGACTTACGCGGGAAGGCGTTATCAATACGCCTATCAAGCAATCCCAACATCTGTGTGTTGGGGCGAACCAAAATCAACTGATTTTTTCATCAAAAGAACCGATCTCAATCCCCAATTGATCCAGCTTTCCCCTTTGCTCAGAGCGTAATGATGCGAAAAATCGCTCGACGGGTACGCCAAGCGATTTTTGTGGGCGGTATTGGACTCGAACCCAATTTCTGCGCGAATCGCTCGCCCGGATGATCGCCGAACAAGAAGCCTTCGAGGATCGCTTCGGAAAAAAGTAGATGAGGAGGTAGCTGTCCTCTGCAAATCCCACGAAGAAAAAGTGCAGCAAATACGGGAAGCCTCCGCCGGTCTCCGGTCAGATGTTCGTCGACTTGAACAATACGCTGGCCCCAAAGCTCGCCTCACTCCAGAGCAACGTGGACAGATCAGAGAAACGGTGGCTACGCTGGGCCAACTCCTTATTGAAGAGAAAGAAATCGCAAAACCTTACCCTGGCATCTATATGGACATCACCCGGATGAACGGTGTTTCCCGAGTGGAAAACATCCGTCAGGAAGAATTTTAGATGGTGATCGATTTCTTGAAAGGACAGATAAAATCTCTCTCAGCGGGGAAAGAAAAATCATAAGGGCGTAATACCCCCGACCAATTCACTTTTTGTAGTTCGTAGAACCATTTCTCGGTAATCAG
The DNA here is from genome assembly GCA_050049875.1 of Anaerolineales bacterium. Taxonomy (GTDB): domain Bacteria; phylum Chloroflexota; class Anaerolineae; order Anaerolineales; family UBA11858; genus JASFVL01. The sequence goes on along the minus strand of JASFVL010000128.1, from coordinate 5,937 downwards.
CATCCACCCTCCTACAAGTTCGATCAATGGGATTCGTTAAAACATTTCTAGGCTAGAAACAGGTTTCAGCTGGTGAGGAAGTTAGTCGATCAACCTACACCTAAAACAATGCCTACACTAGAAGCCGGCAATCGCTTCGATGCAATAATTGATGAAACGTCATGCGATTGTAGTTTGATTAGTCATTGTCTGTAAGCGGCTTCCTTACTTTAAGCCAGATCCTCATTAGCTGAACGATCAAACAATCAGCCCCACCTCACCCTCCCCCAGTCTGGGGCTGGCAACACCCCGAACTTCTTCCAATCCTCCAGCACGACGGCTACATCGCCAGGAAGATCGTGAAACACCTCCACCACATCCCTGCGCACCCATGGCAACCCCAAGAGAGCGAAGACCAATCGCACCTTATACCCTCGAGCATACACTAAAGCTTGATTAACGCGCCGCAGCGTTTTGCGTCGCAAGGCCTCTCTAGAGGCATTACCACTCTCCACTTCCAACCAAAAAAGGGTTTCACACCCTTCCAGCATCCCCCAACAGAGCGCGTCCGGTCTTGACCGTCCACGTCCAATGGCAACTTCGCTCCATCCAGCCCAAATCACAGCCTGCGGCCAGGCTCGGCGCAACCATGCCGGCCACAGGCGCGCCGTGCGTCGGTGCCGTCCAGCGGACGATCGCCGCTTCTTGCGTGCTACAGCTCGCTCTTTGCAGGCTGACCTGCCTCGCTCTCTGCGTTGCAGAAATGCTCGTCCCGGAGGCAGCCCCCAGCTTCGCAAGGCCACGGACAGCCCTGGGCGGCGGATTCTCCAAAACGGATAGCGCCCTTCTCGGCTCAGGGCAACCAACCTGTGCTCTTCCAGGTCATGGAGAGCAAGGCGCGCCGTGGTTATACTCACACCTGCAAGTGAAGCAACTTCTGCCGTGAACGCGCAGTCCGCTCGAGCCAGAACTCGCAAGCAGCTCAGCTCTGAAGGTAGCAGATCCTTTCCTTTTAAATAGGGCTGGGCTTGAGGCAGTCGGAGGAGAGATTCGGAATCAACCCGGGGGAAGAATGAAAAGTCCCAGATTTGAGGTCGGGTGGAGGCGGAGGTAACCGCCACAGGGGTAGACAAACCGCGCAAGGCATGGCGTACCTCCTGGGCAAACCACGTCCCCTCCCCAAATGTGTCATCCGGCTCACCACAAACCTGTACCCACAGAGAGGCAGTTTTACGAAGCTTGAGCACTGGAGGGACCATTGATCGGATCACCCGGGCATAATCTGCTGGTGGTAAACCATCCATTGGCGACATCCGGAAAATGAATGTATCGCTCCACCCACCAGGTAGTTCCAGGCTTTCCCAGCCATGAAAAAGGATCTCGCCGATTCGTACCGTCATGGCGCGATTTTTAGCTCCACAATACAGCGATGGCAACCTCTAACCCACAAACCCGCCACGAAACTCACTGTCATCAGACGTAAGATCGGGGTGGTTTGCAGCAGCGACCTCATTTACATGCAACCTTCAAATACTCCGCGTTTCCAAACGTGGAAACCGGATCCAACCAGACCTGTCCCCCATCCGTTTGCCGCTTGATCCCGTAGTGCAGGTGGTAACCGGTGGAGTTCCCCGTGCTGCCAACAGCTCCCACTGTATCCCCATATTGGAGAATCTGCCCTTGGATGACCGCAAACGTGTCAAGATGTGCCAGGTAAATCTGGTGACCGTTATTCTCGACCACCACCAGGTTCCCCCAGGGGCCGTTCAATTCAGCCCAGACCACCTTCCCCGCCATGGTTGTATAGACGGGCGTGCCGCGGACTGCAGGGAAATCCACCCCCGTATGGCTCGTGTAATTGGGATCATGGAACAGACACCCCAGGTACACGGTCCCACCCAGCGGCAGGCCCCGGGGCGGGGCGGGATCCCTTGGGTCTACATGCCCATCCCAACCTACGCCAACGCCCGCCGGGGAGGTGCCGTTGTCCCAGGTTTCCGATCCCCTGGGTTGCGGTTTCCCCAGCAGCCACTCCGTCATACCCCCTTGCGCCCAAGAGGGCAGTTGCGGGATGGTCAGCCCGACAAAGGTGGCTAGCAAGATGACGAAGAGCGCTCCACACAGCAAAGGGGCACCCAGAGCAGCCAGGAGAGAATAGAACAGCGCGCGCATCGGGAGTTTCAGGCACTTCCGTATTAGACGTCACGCCTTACCGATATTGCATCGTGCATAGCACTTTTCACCGTACGCCTTGTTTGCACGTTACAACAACCTACCCATCCGGTCCAGCTTGATCTCACCCTCCCCCCCGGCCTGCAGCCCCATCGAAGCCTCGATGGAAAGCCCGCTGCGGATCATACGCATGGAGAGTAAGTAGGATAGCCCTGAGCCAAATAGCACAGGAACGATCAGGAGAGGGCTGGCAGCATATAGATCGCCCATCTCCGGGGTGACGATGGCGATGGCTACCAGGACCCCTGGAGGGAACAGCGCCAAGAAGCGCGCCTGCCACTCAATGCCCTGGGCAGCGGCACGCGCGCGGGAGAGCACTTCAATGACCGAAGCCAACGTCTTACGCAGGGAAGCTACCAGCGGGGCGATCTCAATGCGGCCTTCCAGGGCAGCTAGTAGCGCCGTGCCCACCACATCCACCGCCGGGTTATCCCAGGCCAGTGTCCACGCGCGCACAGCGTCGGCAGCACGATCAGCCGGCGCGGCCCGCATGCGGTAGACCAAGTCAACAAGCACAACCTTCCCATCGGGGCCGACCGCCTGGGCAGCCTCGTCGAGGGCATCATTGAGCGGGCGACCCTGGGAGAGCAGCGTCTCGACCACCCCCAGGCCGCGCAAAACGTCTTTAGCTTGGCGCAGACGGACCTCCTGCCGCCGGTTGGACAGGTTTCCGGCGTACAGAAACCCGCCTGCCAGCGCAAATAGGAGGGAGGCTAAGGTACCCAAGAACAACCCAGCAACAAAGCCTCCGGCGACCCAGGCCAGGCCACCGAAAAGGATTTGCTGGAAAGTCAATCCCGTGCCCGTCTGCCGAGCGAACTTCTCCGGGTCAAAACCTCGTTTGGGCGGGTTTAAGCCCATAGCCCGGGCCATGACCGATTCGTCCGAGGTGCGCCTCCAACCCAGGGCTAAAGGGATGGAAGCCAGGGATAGCGCGCCGATAAGTGCCAGAATGGTCATCAGAATAAGCCTCCGATCAGCAAGGCGATCTCCTCCGCTCCACCCTGCGCTAACCAAACCACAACGTAGATGCCAGCGACGGCCATAAGAATTGTCGCCAAGGGATAAACGCCAATCTCATCTAAAGCCAACCTAACGGGCTGGAAGCTTCCAACCGGTTTGAGCGTTGGGGTCGAGGGGAGCTGTGACCCGACCCCCTGCTCCTCCCGCCGTGGGCGCTTCTTGCGATCTATCCATTGTCGCCAAGAAGGCCTAGAACGAGGAGGGGCGTAATCCGGCTGCTGGTAGGTATAGCGGCGCGCCTGCAGGTGGAAACGGATACGCCGCCGCAGCCATTCCTCCAGAGGGATGCGATCTGGTCCCAGACGCAGTAAGGCTAGTACGACAAACCCTAGCAGGACGAGCAAGCCAAGCACCACTTTCCCGGCAAAAGGAAAAGGCAGTACCAGGCACAACACCGCCAGGAGCGCACCCGCACCCAGGATGCCTAAATCTCGGTCGTTGAACATAGGTTAATTCATCCGTTCAGTCGTCGTTCCATTCGATCGTTCTATGCTTCAGCTACAGCGATCGACCATCCAAATAAGCAGCTAAAAAGGCGGCTCCGGCTGTAAGCCTTCCAGTAAATTGCCCAATTCCGGCAGCACCAGGAAGGCGAATAAAACCAAGATGACGATGCCCACCGCACCTAGGATGGCTATAGAGGTCATCCTTCCACCCCCAAAGGCGACCCCAGCCGTGCCTTGCAAGACGAAGTACAGCCCACCGAGTAGAGCCACGATGATCATAAGCCCGATCAGGAACATCCAGGCATCCTGGGCAATCGTGGTGAGCTGCTCCATGATAGGTTCAAACATGACAGGCTCCTTTTCAATTGAATGTTAGGTGCAACGTGAGTTCATGAAAGAGGTGCGATCCTTCGCTCCGCGACGTTGTGCGGGGTGGAGGATGGGTTAGGTCTCATGGTCCAAGGAGCTCACCACCGGACAACACACAGCGCACCTAGTACCTATTGCATTAACACACACCCAGGAACCGCGCCGCAATCGGGATGGCTGCAGAAGCCAACACCATGCCAAAAACGGCCTCAGCGGTCTCCAGGAGTGCGCCAGCCAGAGACGAGCTACCTCCCAATGCCGCGGCAGTCACTGAAGCAACCAGCGCATTGAGAATTCGTAAGGCGGCCAAAGCAGCGATCAGACCAGCAGCCAGCGCACCCAATCTCCCAATCGGCCCGCAACCACCGCCTGCCGGGATAGCAACTTGGGCTGCTTGTAGGATCGCTGGGACACCCAGAAAGGCGAACAGGGCCAAGGTAAGCAAGGCAATACCTGCTGAGCTTGCCTCCCAGACCCAATACCTGGCGCCGATCGCGCTGGCAGCGGATGCCCGCAAGGTCTGTGCCAAGATTGCCAGTAAGACGAAAGCGAACAGCGCGCCCGCCAGAGCAACCCAAGCTTCCTGCAGGAGCCCTAGGAGAATAATACTGACCTGGGTCATGGATGGTCAATCTCCCCATCAATAGCGGGATAGAACCGCTCTCCCCAGAATCCCATCTGCCAGGTATGCGCCGGGCCAGTGCGGTTCTTGAGGGTGTGGACATCCAACATCACGCAACCACATGGATGGACAGGACCAGCCCGTTGAGCGAGCAAGACACGGTCAGCTTCGTAGGACACACGCTCATCGCCCAATAAGGCGGATAGATCATTCGCTTCGCGAAAATATCCTCCTCGCAGCGCACAGGCCGCAATCACCGCCCAACCACGCCTGCTCGCCAGATCCCGTAGACCAGCTGCTGCCTCCCCACTGCGCTGATCCTCTGGGACCAACCCTGTCAAGCCAACCACCGGGACACGCTGCAAGTAGTCCATAGCTAGCACAGCCGGGCCACGCACGGGGAAAGCGTAATCCTCTAACAAGATTTGTTCGATTGCACGGATGGTATCCTCCCGGCTGGAGAGCGCCAGCAGCACAGTTTCGCCCCCCGTTGCCAACAGGTTCTCGACATCGACTTCGCCTGGTTCTCCGTGTGGGCCCGCGACGGTAGCACTAGTTTGCAAACGCAGCCGGTACTTGAGCTCTTCGGCGGTGTGTTCGTAGCAGCCCAGCGCGGCTGGGAAGCCAGCTGCCACAGCTTCGAAGATCGCCCGCAGCAACCAGGACGTTTTACCAACCCCGGGCGCAGCCGCCACTAGGGTCAACCCTCCAGGCCAGAAGGGCAAGCCAGCGAAGGTGCCAAAAAATCGGTAGGGTTTAGGATTGCCAATTACGCTCGCACGTGCCACGCTTCCATCTTACGGGATGATCCTAGGGGGTATTCCCGCCGCGCCTTTAATCGCCTCGACCTGCTAGGGAATCGTCAGATAGGCCTTCCAACTTGGAACAACCCGTTCTGCCTCGTCTTGCACTAAAGCACTTGCCTCAGGGAAATCGGAGCCGGTGTGTAAAATTTTTAGCTTTTAGCTATAGAACATGTGTGCTATAATTGTTCGGCGTTCATGATTTCTCAAAACGAGATGTTGGGGTGGTGGTTCGCAGTGAAATTCTATTCTGTTTTCTTTCCCCCTTATTGGATTATATAGGTTGGTATGACTGATCCCTTATTTTAATTGCGTTGATTAAGAGGCAATTGTGTACATGCTAGCGAACCCGAAATGATCATCAAATGGGTGTGATATCTGGGTTTAATCTGGGGTCGCCTGGATTGCTTGGGCATCGAGTTAACCCGCGCCTTGATGGGACTGCCAGCAGATTGAAGGGAAC
>JASFVL010000559.1:0-3090 GCA_050049875.1 Anaerolineales bacterium | reverse complement strand
AACCAGATTCGGGTGGACGACCCTTCATGTTAGCGATGTCCCTGGTGGTTGTCATCATCACCATCAGCTCGATCATTGTGCCGTATACCATGATCGAAGAAAAAGAAATCCACACGATGGACGCCCTGCTAGTGTCACCGGCAAGCCACAGCGAAATCGTGATTGGCAAAGCGATTGCTGGGATGGTTTTTGGGGTTGTTGCTGCGGGGGTGGTATTTGCTTTCAATCGAGCGTTGGTCGTTCACTGGGAGTTGGCGATAATTGCAACGCTCTGTGGGACGTTAATGAGCGTGGGAATCGGATTGTTGTTGGGGACGTTGTTTGAAAACGTGCAGAACTTAGCAATTTGGAGCGGACTACCGCTGCTTGTGCTCTTGGTGCCCCTGTTTCTCTCCGAGATGATTAGCTCCCGTTGGCCAGGGGTCATTCAAGGGATAATCCCCTGGATCCCATCAGTAAGCTTATCGAGAGCCTTCCTGATCTCTTTTTCCGCAGATCCGCCCGTGGGTCAATACTTTCTAAATCTTGGTGTGGTTCTTGGATTCGCGATCCTGTTCTTAGCTGCAGTGGTTTGGGTCGTGCGCCGCTATGATCGGTGAGATCGGTTCGTCGCTGCGCTTCCTGCGATGACATCGAGCTAGTTCCATTCATAGGCGTTCTCTGGCCTCTTCCAAATCAGCCACATCAAAACCCTCCGTAAACCAGGCGTAGATTTCAGCCAATTCCGCCTGTATCTCACCAGGCTTTTCCCCTCTTTCCCAATATTTGCTCATACTCAGCAAGCCCCGCAGCTCCAATAACTTGGCGTGCTGGTTACGGGCGATTTCAACGGCCTGCTGAAGGCAAGCGACGATTTCGGACTCTGCTTCACCTTGAGTTTCCAGCAATTCCCCTTTTAGGCGGTATAACTCGGATTCATTGAGATGCTCACCATTTCTGATTACAAGTTCGATGGCTTCATCCACAACACTCAACCCCTCCACAATCTCTCCACCTCGACGAAAAGCTTGCGCCAGGAAAAAGTGAAAAATCGGACGCCCCAGTTCGGCCCCAATTATATCCATGGCGTCTATCCCCCTGCGTATCTGTCCGGTAGTCAGCGAGGTTTTGCCCGACTCAGCTCGCGCCCACCCACGCAAAACCAGTCCCACAGCCAGCAGGAAAGGAAAGCCCGCTTGTTTCGATATTCTAATGGCCTCTTGAGCGTTCGCCTGTGATGCCTCAACCTCTCTCCTCAAGGCATGGAAGACAGCCAACATGCCATGAGCAAACGAGAGACTGTACGGGTGCTCACTCTCCTTTGCAAGGATCAAGGCCTGCTGGCTGCGCTGCAGTGCTTGGTCTGGAAACCCGAGAAACCAAAGGGTATAGGCAGAGTAGGTCAAACAGGTCACCCCAGGATTTTGTCCATACAGGTAAGTGAGATGATGATGGGCCTTAGAATCGTAGGCTTCAACGGCTCGATCCAGTTGTTCTAGCGCCGATAAAAACTCACCCAAGTGAACCAAGGTGATTCCCAACGTCCAGTGGGCAACCAACATCAGGTTAGGGTCTTGATTTGATCGAGCGAGGGCATGAATCTGCTCCGCCAGGTCGCGTGCCGCGGCGTATTTCGCTCGCACCAGGTAAAAACTCCACAGAAACCACAAGGCGGTAGCGAGTTGGGAAGCATCTTCTATTTGTTCACAGAGTTCCCTTGCCCTCTCAAAGGTTTGTTCCGCTTCCGGGGCAGTATAACCCTTGGTGGCAACCAGAGGCGCACCGATAGAAATTTGAAGGGCAAGTTCTCTCTCACGACGATCGCGATCGTCCGGGAGTTCCTTCAACAGATTTAAGGCTCTAGAGAGATGAGCGATGGCCTCTCGATTAGCGGATTGCTTTTTGGCATGTTCAGCTGCTTGAAGTAGGCAACCAATAGCTTTTTCAGCCACTCCCGCTCTTTCAAAATGCCTTGCCAGTCGCAGAGCTATTCGATCCGTTTTTCCCCCATACAGATCTTCCATCGCATTCCCCACACGTTCATGCAGCAGTGCCCGCTGAACGTTGTCTAAGGAATCATAAACATATTTTTGAAATAAGTGGTGGCGAAAATGATATCGGGAGAAGCGCTGCTGAGCAACTCGCTGGATGGTTCTAGCTTCGACCAGCAAATGGCGCTTATCCAGTTCAGCGCTTAATTGATGAACAATTGCCCTCTCATCAACCCCTTTCACTTGGGCAATCACCTCGGCCGTAAACTGCTCCCCTTCAACACTCGCAATGCTGAGGGTGTCTTTGAGATCAGCAGGCAAACGGTTGATCCGCCCTGCTATGACCGCCTCCACTTTGACCGGTAATTTATCCCAATTGAGCGCAGACCCTGCAACCCAACGTCCATGCTCGTCTTTTTGGAGATCCCCCTGCACCTGCATTTGACGGATTAATTCAATCGTGAATAGCGGGTGCCCACCGGTATGCTGGTACAAGGTACGACGGAAGTCCTCACTGAGCCGATTTGGCTCCGTATTCAAGAAAGCTTCCACGAACTGCTTCCCCTCAATTTCATCGCCGTGATCCAGGTCGATCTCAATCTCACCAAATTTGCGTTTAAACTCGGTGACAACCTGAATCAAGGGATGCTGCTCTCCATCACGCCCCCGGGCAAGTTGGTCTGGTCGGTAAACCCCGACGATCAAAATCCGTTGACCCTCAATCCTGCGACCAAGGTGGAAAAGCAAGCTGATGGAAGCCAAATCCGCCCAATGCAGATCATCCAAGACAACCAATATCGGTTTGCGGCTGGCGATCCTTTGGAGCACCTTGGTATATTGCTCAAATAAGTCTTTCTGGAGATCACTATGCTGGATGTTTATGGGGGCAGGTTGAGCCCGCTTGTGATTTATATGTGTACCCAATCGCTGCAACCAGTCAGCTCCCTGAGGAGCGTAAATTGAGGCACGCGTCTGAATCGATTCACCCGAAACAAAACTGTCGATTAGGTCCGGTCCTAACTTTATCAAGGCATCCACGGATGTTGGGAGCAGACGCCAGAGGCGGCGAGCATTCTCCTGAGTGATTGCACCTTGCGCCCATCTAGTTTCAATGTCACCG
>JASFVL010000558.1:0-3096 GCA_050049875.1 Anaerolineales bacterium | reverse complement strand
TCACAAAGAGATTCACGTCTCGGGGGGGCAACGTGGGCTAAACATCCGCCTGCCGGTATTCGATTTGATTAGACTAACCAACGCCCGCACAGCTCCTATCAGCCGCGACTGACTCCATTGAGGATAACGCCTGATGGTCGCAGTGCGCTTTGTGAGGGATCTGAACCCCTTGTAATGACAAGATGCTATACAGCATTTAATTAAAAGACTGCTTTGCGATGAAACTCTCCCGCAAAGCAGTCTAAATTTTTATAAAGAGCTAAGGTAAGCTGAATTTACCAGCTTGTTCGCCGTTCACCCAGATGGTGTACTCACCTTCGGTGAAATCTCCAATCGAGATGTTAGCCTCAAACGGTTCCAGAACCTGCGTGCAGATCATATCGGGATCCCTGACCGAGTATATTTCAACCTCAATACGGGATTGGTCATCGGGCTCCGAGACCACGGCGCGCAGCTCGTTGCAGGGGGTGGGAAGATTACCCACAACCCGGAGTTGGACCTGTACCGGGAAACTCTCCAGGAGCAGGACCTCGCTGCCATCGATAAAGACCTCCCCGCGCTTCAACTCTTTATCACCTGGTTGGGGAGCATATCGACCTTCAGGGGGTGTCTTCTCTTCAGAGCCGACCGGCTCGTCAGGCTGCGGCGTGCTGATGACTTCCAAATCAGGATCCTGACTTTCACCAGGCGTGTCGCTCGGGTCCACATTTACGGGGGAGTCCGCGATCTGCGCGCAAGCGGTCAGCGCCACCACCCCGACAACCAGCACATTGAGCCAAAATGTAAATCGAGTATTCATTGTTTACACCTCCAAATTCTCAGCAACCGCTGGGTTTTTCCACACTGTGTGGAGCCTTCCAGGGTATAAATTTCGATTCTATCGATCTCATCGTGTCTTTCACTACTTAAACGACTAACAGCAACCAAAAGTTCCCCACGCCTGAGAGGCTACCCGCAGGCGTGAATCTCTTAAAAACGCACAGCACCACAGGCACACTGCACCCGTGGTGCTGTACAAATATCATACCGCTGGTGAGGTCAGCCTTTGACTACTGCTAATGGTCTCAGTCGGGCTACTTTGCGGGCGATTCCCGCTCCATCCACGGTGTCAACGACTGAATCGACGTCCTTATAGGCAATCGGGGCTTCCTCCGCCAGACCAGCCATGGAGCCAGCCCTAATGCGAATACCCTCGGTCTCCAACTCCGCGCGTAAGTCCTCGCCCCAGACGGTCTTCTTGGCTTTCGTGCGGCTCATCGTGCGACCCGCGCCGTGGCAGGTGGAGCCGAAAGAACGCTTCATGCTCTCCTCCGTGCCCGTCAGCACCCAAGAGGAGGTGCCCATGCTGCCTGGAACCAGCACCGGTTGACCGATGGGTTTGTACTCGTCAGGAAGACCCTCGAAGCCTGGCCCAAAGGCGCGCGTCGCCCCTTTTCGGTGAACGCATACTTTTACGGGTTGCCCATCAATCTCGTGGGTCTCGATTTTACCCATATTGTGGGCGATGTCGTAGACCTGGTGCAGGTGCCAGTTGTCCACTTTCCCAGCTAACACCTCTTCAAATGCCTGGCGAGCCCAATGGGCTAGCAATTGGCGATTTGCGAAAGCATAATTCGCTGCACAGCGCATCGCCCCCAGGTAATCCTCTCCTTCAGGGGAGTTCATCGGTGCACAGACCAGCTCCCGGTCGGGTAGTTTGATATTGTAGCGCTTCACTGCGCCCTGAAACTTTCGCACGTAATCAGTGCAAATCTGGTGACCAAAACCGCGTGAACCGCAGTGAATCTGCAACGCCAGGTTGCCACGCTCAAGACCCATGATTTGGGCTGCCCGGGGGTCAAATATCTGGTCCACTATGTCCACTTCGATGAAGTGGTTGCCCGCGCCTACGGTGCCCACCTGGGGACGGCCGCGTTTTTTGGCACGCGGGCTAACTTTGCTGGGGTCAGCTCCATCCAAAGCTCCGCCCTCCTCGGTACGGCGCAGGTCGGCTTCCGTAGCATAGCCGTGTCGCTTGGCCCAACGCGAGCCCTCAATACACAGGCGGTCTAATTCAGACTCGCTCAAACGCAGCGCGCCCTTCTTGCCGACCCCACTGGGACAGTAACGATCCAGCGCCGTCGCAAGATTGTCGAGATGTTCTTGAGCTTCTTCATATTTTATCTGCGAACCGAGCAAGCGGACACCGCAATTAATGTCGTAGCCGATGGCGCCCGGTGAGATGACCCCCTCGGGGTAACGCGTGGCAGCCACACCCCCAATAGGGAAGCCGTACCCTTGGTGCATATCCGGCATCACCACTACGTGACCGACCAACCCAGGCAAAGTGGCGGCGTTAACCGCTTGCTGCAGTGATTTGTCCCGGGTCGCCTCTTCCAGCAACTGCTTAGATACGAAAACCCGCACGGGTACGCGCATATCCCCCCGGAAGCTCTTGGGGATCTCCCACTCGTAATCGTTAATTCGCTTCAAATCTTGAAGGTTGACCATGTCTCCACCTCCTTGGCATCCCGTATCTCGCATACACGATACGCAACGCCCTATACATCAAATACGATATTTACCTCTAAGCCTCGTTCGGTCTGGCGAACCCGCAAATTGTGATAGGTCACCGCTTTGATCTCTTTCGCCTGAGATTGGATCGGCGCGCCCTCCAACTCCGCTTGCAGTTGGTCGCCATCCAGCCGAATTTCAAAGCTGTCAAACCCGATCCCCTGATCCTCGCCCAGATAGAGCAATTCGCTCAAAAAATCTACCAATAAACTTTCGGGGTCGTCATAGGGCAGTTCCAACTCTCGGGTGAGGCGCGATTCGGGACTCAACTGTATATGGGTTAGGGCGTACATACCCCGGGCAGCCTGTTCCAGCAAGGTCACCAAATCAGGCCCCCAGACTTCCAGCTCCCAATCAGCGGTGTGTTCGCGCTCGCGAAAACCAATTTCCGAGGTTTTTTGCATCCGTTTAATTATATCCGATGGATACAAAATCGTTTGCAGAGTTTTGTGTGATGCACTTTTTATCGCACTCCCCCAAACCCGCAACCAAAAATCAACATCTACTATTCCGTCTACCATCTTCTACGTGCATAAATGCACT
>JASFVL010000229.1:0-6460 GCA_050049875.1 Anaerolineales bacterium | reverse complement strand
TAGACCTCCCCAGCGGTTGGTTTGTGCAATTGCAAGATCGCCCGGCCAGCGGTGGATTTTCCACACCCACTTTCTCCCACCATGCCCAAAGTCTCCCCGCGCGCGATATCAAATGATATCCCATCGACCGCTTTCACTGCACCCACCTGTCTGCTTAGTAAGCCACTGGTGATCGGAAAGTGTTTTTTCAGTTGCTTAACACTCAGCAATACGTGATTCTCAGTCATCGCGCGGGCCTCCTTTCCCCAGATCGTAAAAACACGATACCTGGTGTTTCTCTCCGACCGTTATTAGATTTGGGATTTCCTGCCAGCAGCGGTCGAAGGCATAGTCACAACGCCACGCAAAGGGACAGTGTATCAGCTGTAGGAGCAAATCAGGAGGGGCACCTTTGATGCTTACCAACCGTTTGGCCTCCTTGACATCCAACCGGGGTAAGGCACCTAGTAATCCGATCGTATATGGATGCTGAGGGTGTTCATATAAATCATCGACCATGGCAATCTCGACCGGCATCCCGCCGTACATGACCAGCACTCGCTCGGCAATCCCCGCAACCACACCGAGATCGTGGGTTATCCAGATAACCGCCATGCCAATAGCATCGCGTAGTTTTTTGAATAGATCCACGATTTGCGCCTGGACTGTCACATCCAGCGCCGTAGTGGGTTCATCTGCAATAACAATATCGGGCTGGCAGGCGATGGCGATGGCGATCACCACCCGTTGACGCATGCCGCCAGAAAATTGGAATGGGTAGGCTTTATAGCGCAGTTTGGGGTCAGGAATCCCCACCTGGGTAAGGATCTCGATCACACGTTCCCGGGCCTCGTCTTTGGTCATCCCCATGTGACGGGTGAGAGTCTCGGAGATTTGTTCACCAATCGTGACGATTGGATTCAGAGTGGAGATGGGGTCCTGGAAGACGAAGCCAATCCTTCCCCCACGCACGTCGCGCAGTTCCTCAATGGGGAGTTGCAATAAATCGCGTCGTCCCTCCGAATCGGTGAAGTACGCCGTACCCCCTTCGATTTTGCCCGGTGGTATGGGGATCAGTCCCAGCAATGACATCATTGTCACGCTCTTTCCGCTGCCGCTCTCGCCCACAATGGCCAGGGTTTCGCCTTCTTCCAGGTCGAAGCTGACACCGTTGACCGCGTTGACAACGCCATCGATCGTGTAGAATTTGGTGACGAGGTCTTTGACCTCTAAGAGTTTGGTCATTGTATCCTCCTCACTTCCTGGCGCGCCGCAAGCGCGGATCGAGTACATCGCGCAACCAGTCGCCCAACAGGTTCATCCCCAACGAAGCCCAGACGATAGCCAGACCCGGCCAGGTTGCGATCCAGGGATAGCTGGTCAGGTATTTACGACCGGCTTCCAGCATATTGCCCCAGCTGGGGACAGAAGGAGGTACGCTGAGACCCAAGAACCCAAGTCCAGCTTCATAGAATATCATCCTAGACATCTCGAAGGTAGCCAGGGTTAACAACGGGCCGATTAGGTTGGGCATGATATGGTCGAAGATGATCCGGCCTGTGCGTGCTCCAGCGCTGATAGCAGATTCTACATAGCCTGATTCGCGGATGCGCAACACTTCGCCCCGAGTTACCCTGGCGAAGATGGGCGAATCAGTGATACCGAAGATCAGGATGACATTGATCAGGCTGCGACCCAAGATGGAGGCGATAACAACTACAAACAAGAGGTAAGGCAAAGACAGCACCAAGTTGACCACACTCATGATGATCGTGTCTACGCGGCCTCCCACATAGCCAGCAATCGCGCCAAAGATCATTCCCAGGCTTGCAGCAATCAGTACTCCGATAAAGCCGACCGTCAACGAGACGCGCGCTCCATAAATGAGTCGACTCAATAGATCACGACCTAAGTTATCAGTGCCCAAGGGGTGTTCCCAAGACCCTTCAGCAGTCCAAGCTTGAGGCATTTTTGAATCGCGTAAATTTTGTTCCAGCGGTTCAAAGGGAGCAATCACAGGGGCAAATATTGCAGCAAAGACCACGACGATAAACATCAACAGACCGATTACACCACTGCGATCTCGCCAAAGGAACCTTCCTGCGTAGAGCAGGCGGTCTTTGAAGGTGCGCTCCACATCCAGTAAACTATCTGACGTTGGGGTTATTTCTCTAGTGGCCATAGCGAATCCTCGGGTCGATGATGGCATATGCCACATCTGTTAACAGGTTGATCAACAATACCACCATGCTAGTGAATACCGCCACAGCCATTACCAGTGGAAAGTCACGCCAGCCGATGGCTTGCTCGAGCAACTGGCCAATTCCCGGCCAGGCAAAAACCGTCTCGATGATGATCGAACCGCCCAGCATATAACCGAACTGAACGCCAATCACAGTGACGAGCGGGATTGCAACGTTGCGCAGAACGTGTTTGACATAAATTGTCCTGGGATATAAACCCTTGCTATGTGCGGTGCGGATAAAATCCTCTCCCCGGATCTCTAGCACAGCCGAACGCGTCAGGCGGACTAATTGGCCTATTGTGGGTAGGCCGAGCACAAATGCCGGCATAATGACCGACTTCCACTCGTCTCGCCCAAAGGATGGCAACAAGCCAAGACGGACGGCGAAAAAGAGAATCAGGATCAGGGCCAACCAAAAATTTGGGATGCTTTGACCAAGCAAAGCCAGGCCCCTGCCCACCGAATCCATCACACTACCGGGATTAAAGCCTGCAATCATACCCAGCGGGATACCCACCACCACAGCAATCAACAATGCCACTGCGGCAAGTTGCATTGTGGCTGGCAAGCGTTCTAAAACCAGATCCAGAGCAGGAGACTTGAAATGAAGCGAGTCGCCAAAATCTCCAGACAGCACCCCCATAAAGTAGTCGCCGAATTGGACAATCAGGGGACGGTTGAATCCCATCTCCTCCCGAAAGGCTTCGACTGCCTCCGCACTAGCCTCGCGCGGCAACATCAAGCGCGCCGGGTCACCAGAGATACGGATCATGAAGAAGACAAGAATCAGGACGCCAAGCAGGAGTAAGATGGACTGCCCCGTCTTGATGAGGAAGTATCGCTGCATAAGTACCTCCAGGTGTTACATTAAAAGGATGCCCTGAAGATTTCTCAAGGTTATCACGTCGGGAGGGTGGGTGATCCCCCCTTTCACCCTCCCGATATTGCTCCCAATGTTATTGTTGTTCCAACTTACTCCGAGGTGATGACCCAGGTATTTCTGAGATGGTAATCCTCGGCAGGTCGCGGTGTGTAGTTCTGCACGCGGGTGTTGATCGCTTCGAAAGTCATGAGCTGGTAGAGGTAAATGAAGGGCGGGTTCTCCTTCATGTAGACCTGTAAATCCTCGTACAGGTTCTTGCGCGCTTCGAAATCGATAGTCTGTTCGATGTCAACCAGGAACTCGTCGATCACCGGGTCCGACCAGGCGGAGTAACTGGCATCCCAGCCACCCAGTGCACCAATGAGGCGGTTGTATGCTTCGCCCAGGGGAGAGGACCAGCTATCGCCAAACAGTGGCGGGAGTTCCTTGGCCGCCTCCAGGTCCCAGTATTGGCCAGACTCCATAATCTCCAGGTTGGTTTCGATGCCCACGTCTGATAAGTAACCTTGAATGGCCTCACACACCTGCTCGAAAAAGATATAGGCCCCTGACGGGCAGGCAAAGTCCATCTCAAAGCCGTTAGGATAACCCGCCTCGGTTAGGAGCTCACGAGCCATGTCGGGGTTGTAGTCGAAGGGTTCGACGACGCCAAAGCCCATCTCACCTTCAGCAACGTAGCCGGTAGCGCGCTGGCCAAAGCCGTCAAATAGGGCGTCGATGATGGCATCAACATCCACGGCGTAGTTCATGGCCTGCCTCACCAGGGGGTCCTCCGTCGGCTGGTCGACCCCGGTGGTCAGGTTGTTGAAGGCGATGTAGTAGATACGTGTGCTGGGGTAGCGGATGACCTTGACGTTGGGCGCGCCGAGGAGGCTCTGGGCCTCCTCCGAGCTCAGTCGGCCTACCACGTCAACCTCGCCAGTTTGTATGGCAGCCACGCGGGTGGCGGACTCGGGTATGGGTCGGAAGACGAGGTTCTGGACCTTCGGCTGATCTTCACGCCAGTAGTTGGGGTTCGCTTCCATGGTGATATGGTCGCCCTTGACCCATTCCACAAACATAAAGGGACCTGTACCGATGGGATGCTCCACAAAACCCTCTTCCCCTACCTCCTCGTAGTACTGGGGCGGGATCATAGCCCAGTAATCAGCCATCAACCTCAAGAACAAGGCGTCAGGCTCTGGTGTGGTGACCTTGACGGTATAATCGTCGGTCTTCTCCACTGAGGTGGCGCGGGTAAAATAATAGCTGTACTCATAGTCCGCATTTGCTGCCCGTTCCCAGGTCAGGATAACAGAATCAGCATTGAACGGTTCACCGTTGTGGAAGACAACGTCATCCCGCAGGTAGAACGTGTACTCGGTGCCGTCTTCTGAGATCTCGTAGCTCTCGGCCAAAGCCGGTTCGAGTTCGCCCTCCTCGTTGACCCACACCAGGGAATCCCACAACTGCGTCGACGTGTTCGCGGCCTGACGCTCGGCTGCCTGGGGTCGGTCGATGGAGTTAGGATAGGTGGACAGTGCCATGGTCAGCGTGCCCTTTGGTACTTCGGGAGCTGGCAAGGGGGTTACTTCAACCTCCTGGGTGACAATCACTTCTTTCTCCTCAGTGACAATCACTTCTTTCTCCACCTCTTGAGTGACGACCACTTCCTTTTCAACGGTGACGACTACCTCTTGAGGCTGGCAAGCAGTAAGTGCTAACATGCTAATTGTCAGCAAGGAAAAAATGATCAAAAATCTTTTTGTGGACATGGTACGTTTTTCTCCTTCTAATCCTAGCTAAAATATTCTTTTATCAAACGATACACAAAAATTTCAATTGTATACTTACATTTCCACCTCCTTTCATTCAACACACTTTAAATGGGCTTGAAACGTAAATACTTTAACAATGTCATATCTTGACATCGTCAAACTATTCAATTCCACAGGTGATCAGTTATTCTGAAACCAATAAATTACACAACAGATTTAAAAAAATGATCGTCACTTCTCCGCGTTTTGGCGACACTAAAAGTGACAATCATTATGATATCCCCGAAAATATCCATCTACTGCTTGACATTAATTTCGTCGGATGTATACTGGTATATCATTTAATATACCACATATTGATCAACAAAACTTGTTTACTGTATAGTTTAAGTGTTGAATATTCTGGTGTCATGTTGAGCAAAATTACACCCCAACACAACAATAAGACTATCATCACAAAGTCCATCACACCTTTTCCCATTGTTATTTCAATAATCAGTGACGGCTCTCCCTCTACAAGAGGGAGTTTCTTAGGCTACGCTCGTCCCAACGGGTCACGTTTGCGATGTGCTGTTCGTGCCAGGGGGCGCATGATGTGCAGTGCTGCAGGGAGCATCCACCTACTGATGGCATTTTTGTCATCTTTGTTGGCTTGGTATTTGGTTGAGAACGTGCCTCATACGTTTTGATGACTCTTTTCGTTAAGGGTGTAACCAGTGATCAAGAACACGGAAAAGTTTAGTAGAAAACATTGAAAGATGCCAAATACACACTATGGGAACCGTTAAAATCCACCAGCGCCACTTCGATATCGACGGCATTATTTTCGACAAAGATGACACATTGGTCGAGTTTAGCGTGCTTTGGGGACCCCGCATACAACGCTGGGTCGAAACGATTACAGGTTTAGCTGGTTTACCAAATAGCACGCGATCAAACCTATACACGATGTTGGGGTATTCACCAGAGCAGTCCAGTGTGCGTGCCGAAAGTCCATTGGCTATCGCTTCAATTGAAACGCTGGTTATCCTCGTTGCCGGTGTGCTCTGCCAGCAGGGTATACCCTGGCATCAGGCTTATCACTACGCCATCTCTACAGCACAAGACACCACCTTAGCAGATATTGAGCCAAGAGAAATCCAACCAAAGGGGAACGTAAAAAAAGTCCTGTACCAATTGGCGCAAGCGAACATCCGGATTGCTGTTGTGACCAACGATGACCGCAGTATGACGGAAGCGACACTTTCACATCTGGGTGTAAGAGATATCGTGAGCGTTATCGTTTCTGGGGATGACCCAGTCCCGAACAAACCCGCCCCTGACGCGTTCCATATGGTTGTTGCGGAATGGGGCATCACACCAAAGCGCATAATGATGGTTGGAGATACGTTAAGCGACATGAAATTTGCGGTCAATGCTGGAGCAGCCTATCGCATTGGCGTCTTATCAGAATCGGGAAATTCGTCCTTACTTGCCTCGCATTGTGATGTTGTCGTGAATTCGATCGACGAAATTCAAGTAGGGCCTTATGCTAGTTGAGAAAAAATGAAGGGATCACCTCTTGTGTAAAATTGGGATGTTTCCCGAAACAAACCC
>JASFVL010000528.1:0-3315 GCA_050049875.1 Anaerolineales bacterium | reverse complement strand
CGACGAAATTCAAGTAACCAAATAGGCTAGGACTTAGGCAGTTGAATAGGAATATTGGGGTTTCCAGTCAGTTTTCCATCCTCACAGTCAAATCTATTTATTATGCCGATAAAAATCAACTTCGCCTACCAGGGTTGGGTTCCCAAGAATCATGTCAGCCGATTTTTCAGCCAGCATCATGGTAGGAGCGTAGTTATTGGCATTAGGAACATAAGGCATCACCGACGAATCGACCACGCGCAACCCTTCTAAACCATGCACTGTCATTGTTTGGGGGTCAACCACCGCCATATCATCGATACCCATTTTACAGGTACATGAAGGATGGTAAGCTGTCTCGCCATCTCGCCCAACCCAATCTAAAATTTCTTCGTTACTTTGAACCTCAGAACCTGGTGAAACTTCTCCGTCATTATAGGGTTCGAAAGCAGGTTGATTAAGAATTTTGCGGGCGCAGTGGATTGCTTCGACCCATTCACGGCGGTCCTTAGCCGTGGAGAGATAATTAAATCTTAGCGCGGGATGGACAGTTGGATCCGCTGATTTGAGTTTTAATGATCCCCTGGCATCGGAATACATGGGTCCAACATGCAATTGATAGCCATGCCCGCCGCTTGGTGAGGTGCCATCATAGCGGACTGCTACCGGTAAAAAATGGAACATCAGGTTAGGGTAGTCAACATCTTCGTTGCTGCGCACAAAACCACCACCTTCGAAATGGTTGCTCGCGCCTGGTCCTTTCTTGAAAAGGATCCATTGCAGACCAACCCAGGGCTTGTTGTACCACTTAAGCGCCGGATACACTGAGACGGGCTGTTTACATGCGTACTGTACATAAACTTCCAGGTGATCTTGTAAGTTTTCCCCCACTCCGGGCAGATCATGCACGACAGAGATCCCCAAGGCTTCGAGTTCGGCAGCATTGCCGATCCCGGATAGCAGCAATAGCTGCGGCGAGTTGATCGAACCGCCGCAAAGGATGATCTCATTGGCGTAGATTTTCTGGGCTGAACTCCGGCCTTTGGTGACTTCAACACCGACAGCTTTTTTACCTTTGAACAGTACTTTAGTGACAAAAGCCTTGGTTTCCACGTGTAAGTTTGGTCGATCTATGACGGGATATAAATAAGCCCGTGAAGCGCTCAGCCGCCGTCCTTGACGCACATTTCGGTCGAAGGGGGCGAATCCTTCTTGTTTGTATCCATTGACATCGTCGGTCAATTCATAGCCTGCCTGCTGCACGGCATCGAAAAATGCCATAAACAGGGGGTTGGTCGCCGGGCCGCGTTCAAGTTCCAACGGGCCTTCGGTGCCACGGAATTCGTCGCCGCCTGCCAAACAGTTTTCCATGCGCTTGAAATAGGGCAGGCAATGGACGTAATCCCACTCCTCCATACCCGGATCACTTGCCCAACGCTCGTAATCCATTGGATTGCCACGCTGGAAGATCATGCCATTGATGCTGCTGGATCCACCCAGAATTTTGCCGCGTCCCTGATAAATGCGCCGGTTGTGCATGAAGGGTTCGGGCTCCGATTCATAACACCAATCGTAGTTTTTATTACCGATGGGATAGGTTAATGCTGCCGGCATGTGGATGAACAAATCCCAGGAGTGATCCTTTCGTCCGGCTTCCAAGACCAACACCGAGCGCTGCGTATCCGCAGTCAAACGGTTGGCTAATACACAACCCGCTGAGCCCCCGCCTACGATTATGGTGTCATATCGCTCTGAAATGTTCATCATCATCTCTCCTGGATAATGATTTGTAGCAGCCATGAGCGCGCAAAAATATCCAAAACGACAACTATACCGTCCAGATGGTACAGTGTTTAGTATTGTAGACGGTTTCGGATGGTGGTGTCAATATGTTATTTGTAATATAATTCACGATCCTTCAAAACAAAAAAACCAATCGATTGGTCAACTAGATGGAGATCTTGTATGGGTCATCAGAGAAAACAAACCCGTCAGCAAATCTTCGAGGCCTGCAGTTGGATTTTACGAAACGAAGGTTTGACCAACCTTACGTTAGAAGCCGTAGCTGATGAAGCCCAAATCAGCAAAGGTGGCTTGCTGTACCATTTTCCTAACAAGGAAAGCCTGATCGAGGCCTTATTCGAATACCATAATAGCAAATTTGAAACGCGGTTGCAGGAATTGGTTGAAGCCGAGGGGGATGAAGTAGGCGCCTGGTTGCGGGCTTATGCCAAAGCATCCATCGAGCAAATTGCTGATCCAGAGAATGCTAGCCTGTATGCCAGTTTATTTGCTGCTGAAGAGCGTTACGCGTCTGCACACCAGTTGATGAGAGAAAAATATGTCAATTGGCAAAAAAACATAGAAAACTGTGGTCTTGACCCAACGCTAGCAACCTTAGTGCGCATCGCAGTTGACGGCTTGTGGTTCGCTGAAATGCACCGCTACGCGCCACCCGATTTGAAACGGAGGGAGAAGATTCTCAAGCGTATTTTGGACATGACTTACAACGCATAAATCTGACCTATGTATAATTCTCATCAAAATTCAAGAGCGAATGGCAGATCACATCTCCACCTCGATCATCACAGAGCTGGCTTCAATGGCATTACCCACCTGGTTTCGTCTGCTGAAAAAGTACACCGGCTGCTCCCAAAATCTGAGCTTTTGATTATACAAGGCTATGAAGATTTCAAGACCATTCGGCAGCGGATGCGAGATTTTGTTACAAGGGGTGATGTGGACAATCATCATTCTGCTGGTAACAATTGTTTTCATCGCTACCAGCACATATTATCTGGTCAATAAAACCAACGGTCAGATTGAATCATCAGGACAGATACGAAAATATCTGATTTACGTTCCTGAATCCTACGATCCCAGCGAACCTACTCCTCTAGTGATGGGTATCCACGGATTTATTCAGTGGCCTGCTCACCAGCAAACTCTAAGTGGCTGGAATTCATTGGCAGATGAATATGGTTTCATCGTGGTTTATCCGCAGGGCACCGGGTTTCCCCTGCGCTGGAACACCGCGCTAATGGAAGATAAACCAGAAGGAATGGACAAAGAGGTACAGTTTTTCTCGGATTTGATCGATGCGTTGTCCATGAATTACAATATTGATCAGACACGAATCTATGCCAATGGTATGTCGAATGGAGGAGGAATGGCTCATCTGTTAGCCTGTAAATTATCCGATCGCATAGCTGCGATTGGCGGAGTAGCAGGAGCCTATCTTCATCAATGGGAATTCTGCCAACCGAAGAGACCAGTTCCAGTTATTGCCTTTCACGGCACAAAAGATCCATTTGTCCCCTATTACGGAGGGCCTAC
>JASFVL010000557.1:0-3103 GCA_050049875.1 Anaerolineales bacterium | reverse complement strand
GTCGGATCTCACGAACGATATTATTTGAATGATAAATTATTATGAACAAGAAGCCCATATTGGTCACGGGGGCACACCGCTCTGGAACAACTTGGGTGGGTAAGATGCTTTCAACAAGTCGAGATGTGACCTATATCAGTGAACCCTTGAATGTCCTGCACCGTCCTGGCGTACTGCGAGTACCTATTACACACTGGTACACATATATATGTGAAGAAAACGACTCCAAATACTCAGACGCGTTTTTGGAGACATTGCGTTACCAGTACCATCTATGGCTAGAGATCAAGTCCTTGCGCACTGTCAAGGATCTGTTTCGAATGATCCGGGATGCGAGACAGTTTCTCATTGGCAGGTTGAGGGCGGCGCGTCCATTGCTGAAAGACCCTTTCGCGGTTTTCTCCGCTCCCTGGTTCGCTGAGCAACTGGGCTGTCATGTGGTTGTGATTGTCCGTCACCCGGCTGCTTTCGTCAGTAGTTTGAAGCGTCTGGATTGGTCTTTTAATCTTAACAATTTACTCCAGCAGTCCTTGTTGATGCGTGACCATTTAGAGCCATTCCGTCGAGATTTGGAAAAGGCGGTTGAGAAATCGAACGATCTGATCCAACGGGGCAGCTTACTTTGGAAAACTATCTACTACACCGTAAATAAATTCCAACGAAAATACCAGAATTTTATAATCGCTCTTCATGAGGACCTTTCACAAGAACCTATTGTAGGTTTTCAAGACATATATACTCGCTTGGGTTTGAGATATACACCTCAAGTTCAACGCGCGATTATAAAATCGACGCAGCCGGGGAATCCACGCGAAAGGTCAGTTCAACGAGCTTACTCAGTACGGCTGGACAGTAAGGCTAGTCTGTCCAATTGGAAAAGACGCCTTACCCAAGACGAGATCGATCGGGTTCGCCAATTGACATACGGGGTGGCAGATCTGTTTTATTCGCACGATTCGTGGGAGTGAGCTTGTTCAAATCTTCAATCAATAGTCAAAAATCTCCAACTGAATCCCCCTTAGTTTCGATTGTCACACCCTCATTTAATCAGGTCAGCTTTCTTGAGAAGACCATCCACTCGGTGTTGGCGCAGGATTACCCCCATATCGAGTACCTGGTTGTGGATGGGGGTTCGACTGATGGCAGTCTGGAGATCATCGATCAATACTCGGAGCGGTTGTCATGGTGGGTCTCCGAGCCAGATCAAGGCCAAACTGAAGCGATTAACAAAGGCTTCGCCCGTGCTCGAGGGGAGATACTGGCGTGGTTGAACTCTGACGATACTTATTTGCCTGAAGCTGTATCGGAGGCTGTGGAATATTTGCAGACACATCCCCAAGTAGGGATGGTGTATGGGGATGCCAATTTTATTGACAGGGAAGGGCATGTGATTGGGCGTTTCAATGCTCGCCAAACGAGCTACCAGAGATTACGGCGTGGAGCTGTTTATATCCCCCAGCAAGCCTCTTTTTTCCGTGCTTCATTGTGGCAAAAGGTGGGACCCTTGGACCCCTCATTCTATTTTGCCATGGACTACGACCTATGGGTGCGATTGGCGGCTATCGCCCCACTGCATTATTATCCCCGTTTGTGGGCTAATTTCCGTTTGCATGGCGACGCCAAAACCATCCTATCAGACGAACGCTGCTGGCCTGAAATGTTGCGTGTACACCGACGGGATGGAGGAAGTTGGTTTTCATTAATCGTAGCCCGTTACCTATTGAGGAAAGCCCTTGCACCGCTGTTGCGTTGGCGTCGAAGGATGATGTTTTCAAAGTAGAAATTGAAGTGTTTACTATCCTTGACTTTAAAGAGCGAGAGGGTGCAGATTTCGGTTGCACCCTCTCACCATTCTAGGGAGGGGAAACGGAGGATGTTGGATAGTTCTATTCTTCAATGATGACGGGTAGTTCACTATACCAGGTGGTGGTATCTAAATCGTTGGAAACGTCGGCAGAGATGTAGTAGGTTCCTGGGGGTACCCCGCTGGTGTTCCAGGTCTGGTGATTTCCTGTCAGCAAGTGAATTTCCTTGGTGTTCGTTCCAGAGGCTTTTGTGAGTGTTAAGGGTAAGAAGACTTTAAAAGGACCAGTGGGTGTGTACGGTGTAATCAGCGTGCGCCCGTTCTGAGAGTTCTTATCGTTGTCATAATAAAGTACAACCTCTAGCCCGTCCTGTGGAGTGGTTTCATAAAAGATTTCAAAGAGGTCCCCTGTTTTGATGATCTCATCGCCAGTAAGAACCAGGTAATCTAAATGGATTTTCGATTTAGTACTCATCTCGGATGGATCAAATCGAAACACAGTGGGTTTACCAATCCAGCCTTGTGCTGCACTTGATGAATAATTACTGGGTTCTAGTAAGGCTTGGCTAAGATCTAAGCTGTAGGTATGCCAACCGTTATAAACGACCAAATCTTGAGTAGTTACGCGGTCGATCGCTGGACCTTTATACCACCAGATGAATCTTTGAATACGACCATCACCAGGAACTTTCCGACCTTCTATGTGATATCGAAAAGTTGCATATTTGAAGTCGTTAGTATTTATATTTTTGTCGATGTTCAAATGTATCTGGCTGTCCTTGTTTACTGTGACGCCATCAAGTATGCCTTTATTGAAGATTAGTGATGAAAAGTTTTTTGAGTAAATGACATCATCAGTATTCGACATTCCCCATGGATCCTCAACAACCATAAAAGCATAGTCTGGACCGCTGAAGTAACTGGGTTTTTGAAAGGTCAGTGTTGGAGCTTTTCTTATTTCTAACTGTGAGTTTGCGCATATCGGGGAACCGGTGTTGTCTTCAAGCATGTAAATATAATACGTCCCTGGTTCAAAGGATTCAGGTATGGGGTAGGGTGTCACATCGGTAGGATTTGGTTGGAGGCTTTTCCCCCACTCGAAGGTCCCGTTTTCTCCTGGGAGAGCCGTCCCAATTAGTATTCCTTCCTTGCCACAAGCGCTCTTGCTGATGTAGAAGTACAGATTCGCAGACGGGTAAACATTCGAATATTGGATTGGTACAATGTTTGAGGTATCCTCGGTGGTTAAGCGTACCCAATCGAGCTGTATGGAAGCCGTTGGATTATTACTGGTGGGGT
>JASFVL010000556.1:0-3109 GCA_050049875.1 Anaerolineales bacterium | reverse complement strand
CCAGGAGCAAATCCGGTTTGGGGAGCCTGCCAACGGGGGTTTTGCCTGAGAGCGCAGCGCCGATGTCGGTGAGGGCGTAAGAGCACAGGTCGCGGGAGTACCCCGCGTTCTCCGCCTGGGTGGCGATATCCGCCACGACGCGCATCGTCCCGCACAACGCCCCGTGGTTTTCCGGATAGAGGACGTAATAATCTAGCGCCTTCAGAAACTCGATGGGCGCGCCGGAGGTCACCCAGGCCACTTTGCGGTGCAAGTTGGCGTAACGGCCTTTCAAATAATGCCCCGCCACCAACTCCTTGGTCCAGGGGGAAATTTTCAACGGCGGGGTGAGTACATCGCTCTTCCACTGCGCTCCAGACCGGGCTTGCCACTGCGCTTGCCAGCGACGCGCTCGCAGCGCAGCGCGTCCGAGGAAGTTGACATTCCAATGGTAACGAAGGGCTGCGCTCACGCTCATGAGATCATCTCTAAAAAGGCCTCCAACCGGGTGAACACCCGCTGGGAGAGTGGGTCGTTGATGTCCACTTCGATGACCAGGGAAGGCAAACCGGCCTCCTGTAGGCCACTCCGCAGGCTGGGGATATCGAAAAGCTCCGGCTCGCAAAACTTGACCTCGTAAAAGACCACGCCCTGGGCCTTAGAAGCCTCCGCTAAGTGAAGCAGGTGATCCAGACGTTCGGGGATAGGACTGCCACGGGTGGGGTCCGGGGGGGCGTGGACGAGCCTCTCCGCCATGCGCTGAAAGGGTTCTTGGTTTCTTCCTAGTGGGTACAAGCGACGCCCGCAGCAGGCCAGGTCATCGGCGACCACGACTCCGCCCAGTTCTGAAATCGCCCCAAAAAGACTCATCGGCTCCGGGACGATGCCCGAAAGGATGATCGCTTTCTTCCCTCGCCCGTTCTCACCAACCCCTTGAAACGCATCTTGAGCCAAGGGGATAAACCGCTCCGCGGGCAAGTACTCGCGGCTGCGCAGCACGCGGTAGAGACATACATCGGTCAGCGCCAGTTCCTGCCGCCGCTGATGGAGTTCCGCTAGTAGTTGGTCAGCGGCCTCTTCGCGGAGAACACATTCCATAAGCTTCCCACGCGTTGGCGCACGCCCCGTGATCCCCTCCAGACGACTGTAGAGGGAACGAAGCTCATCAGCGAGGAAATCGACATCCCCAGGCCGCCGGCCACGGGGAAGATACAACGGCAGGACGGGCTGACGAGGAGAAGCAAAATCGATCAGAATGCTGCCCAACCCCTGCAGGGAATCGCAGGCGTGAGGGACGAGCAGCAAGTCGGCAACCTCAAGGCCACCCGCTTGAAGGAAGGAAAGGGCGTTGTGGACGATCGAACAGATATAAGGCTGCAGGTGCGCCGCCCCGTAGCGGGTCTTGACCCTAGGTGGACCCCAGACCTCCACCGGAAGGACGTTGAAAGCCCGCAGCAAGGCGCGCGGGTAGTGAATTGGAAAGACCGCCCCCACGGAGCCGCCCCCATTTTGATACTCCCGTATGGCGTCCATGCGCCCGGGGATGTTCAAATTTGTTTTCATCGAGCCAACCCCTCCTTTCATTTGCTGACGTTTTTTGATGTTCGCTGCAAAAGGAGGTTGACTACACACAGTTGTGCTATGATTTTATCAAAGAAATTCCCCCTTTTTGAGAAAACCAACCTGAGGATATTCCCCCTTTTCCACAAAACCCATAAAATTGGGCTGCGCACCATCTATGGTTCCTCTTGTAAAAGGTTCTGAAGCTTAAGCGCTGCGGCGAGCTCCGGATGGATTTGCCACTTCCCGTTCAGATACACCCAACGATCCCAAGGGAAGATGATCAAGGCATCGCTGACCAGAGCGGTGACCTGCGGCATAGGGTCCGCCCACGAGTGGCTGACCATGCTAGCGGTGATGACACGCTTGGCGCCGCGTTCAGACGCCCGCCCCGCGACCAGAGCCAAAGTCTCGCCGCTGTCGGAAATCTCGTCAATCAGCGCCACCCGCTTACCTAACACCGCTGAGGGGACATCTACGCGCCAAACGGGGCGCTCGTATTTGATTTGATCACCGAAACGGCGCGTGACGCGCACGGGGTAAAATTCCCGGCGCAGCGCGCAGGCAACCGCCGTCGCCGGGAACAGCCCAGCGCGAGCGATCCCAAGGATCATCTCAAGTTCTTCTGAATGCAGCATCTCGGCCAGCTTCGCGCTCAGATCGGCGAAACGCTGCCAGCTGATCTCTTCAACGCCGTGGCGCTTAGCATAATCGTAGCTTTTCATTTGTGCCGGTCCCATGTCATAACAGAGAAGGTTCGGTCGTTTCAGATTGCGTGCTGGTGAAGCGATTGCGTCCTAGATGGAGTAAAGGGTGAACTCGACCGAGTTCATACATACCATCTTCAGCGAGCACGCCGGGGCGTGTATAAGCCGCCAGCACCTCAGCGATGACAAGATGGTGATCGCCAGCCTCCACCTCCTGCACGACGCGGCACTCTAGATGGGCAAGACACTCTTCGATAATCGGCGGGCGCACGTGCTGCGCTGGAGCAGCGCTGAGGCCAGTAGCTGGGAATTTGTCCACGTCGCGACCGGAGTTGCGCCCACAGAAGAGCACCTGCTGGGCAATTTCATATGGGGCCACGTTAGCCACAAACTCGTTGGTTTCGCGGATGAGACCATAGGAGAACCGCGTGGGACGAATGCTCATCGCAACCAGAGGCGGCTTAACGCTTACCGGGATCAACCAGGCAATGGCGATGATGTTCGGGTTCCCCTCAGCACCACAACAGGTGACTAATGAGGTGTTGTAGGGATGTAGAAGGTAGTTAAAATTCGTCACGGGCACAAACTCGTCCATCCTTAAACTCCTTATGCTAGATTGGTCAATCGGTTGGTTTCTGTCAAGCAAGCCAGCATTTAGGCACTCTCAAATTAACCTGCCCAACGCGAGCAGTTGACCAGATCATCGTGCAACGGCTCTTCATCTGACCCCGCCAGCACCATGCGAACCATGGCGCGCTCGACCTGGTAACCCCATTCCAGCAAGTGTCCAATGGACCAAGCATGACGGGCATTGATAGGGATTGCCAATAACTTCTTATCATGTGCGCGGGCCAAGGCCTCAC
>JASFVL010000127.1:0-9861 GCA_050049875.1 Anaerolineales bacterium | reverse complement strand
GAGAGCCTGGCAGGAGTCGGTCGCTGCCCACGCTTCGCAGATCAGCACCTTCTGGCCCGACCTGGAGGCCATGCGCACCGCCATTCAAGCCTACGCGCGCCAATTAGGCGGGGTGATGCTTTTCAGATCCTGAGCGGAGTTACTCGGCGATTCTTGCTCGATGCCCATCATCAAAGACTACATGGAGAATGAAATGAAATTCAAACTGTTTTCACTGATCAGTACGCTTATTATTTTTGCCCTGCTCGCGTCAGTGGGTGGGAGGGCTGCTGCCAATCTGGAACCTGATACTGAGTCAGACGTTTACCTGCCCCTCGTGATACGTATGGAGAATCAACCTAATGAACCCCCCTACACACCTGCTAATCCCTCCCCCTCGGACGGTGCCACCAACCAGAGCACAAGCGTCGATCTGAACTGGACAGACGGCGATCCAGATGGGGACAGCGTGACATATGATGTGTTTCTGGAGGCAGGAAACAGCCCGCCTACAGTGCTGGTATGCGATGATGCCGCCACCGAAAGCTGCGATCTGGGCACACTAGACGACAACACCCTGTACTACTGGCAGGTGATCGCCAAAGATGAGCATGAGGCAACCACACAGGGACCAGTTTGGGAGTTCACCACGGAGGAAGGTTCCTCCCCTCCTGAGGATATGGTCCTAGTTCCTGGGGGCGAATTCCAGATGGGCTGTGACACCAGCAACCCAGATGCGTATTGCTACGACGACGAATTGCCCCTTCACACCGTCTATCTAGATACCTATCAGATTGACAAATATGAGGTCACCAATTCGCAGTACGCCCAGTGCGTGGCAGCCGGGGCCTGCGACCCGCCGGATCAAAACGACTCCTCCACCCGTAATCCCTATTATGATAATCTCGATTACGCTGACTACCCGGTGCTCCATGTCTCCTGGTTCAACGCGGACGATTACTGCACCTGGGCGGGTAAGCGCCTGCCGACCGAGGCGGAGTGGGAGAAAGCCGCCCGCGGGGGCAGCGACACGCGCAGGTATCCCTGGGGGAACGAGCCGTCCGACTGCACGAAGCTGAACTACACGACCTTAAACAACGATGGCTTCTACGAACACTGCGTGGGTGACACCACGCAGGTGGGCAGCTATCCCTCTGGTGCCAGCCCATACGGCGCGCTGGACATGGCCGGCAACGTGTGGGAATGGGTAGCGGACTGGTACGACTACGATTATTACAGCACCTATGATCCGAACAGCTGGCCAAACAACCCCACCGGACCAACCAGTGGTTACAAGAAGGTGCTGCGGGGTGGCTCGTGGTTCGATACATCGGACTTAGTCTGGGATTACGTGCGCGTTGCTTACCGGAACGCGCAGATCCCAGATAGAACGGAGAAAATGTACGGTTTCCGCTGCGCCGCCAGCACCCCATGAAAATGAGCTTCTAAGTTTCTGGTATCTGACATTCTGAGTCTCCCGCTTGATGCTGCCTCTCGGGCAGCATCAAGCGGGGTTAAATTAATTTAACTTGAGATAAGGGGGGGAGATTAGAGGTAGAGAAGTCGCGTCATGGGCGCGTAGCTTGAAGGTCCATCGAGTAATAAGCTTGTTTTTATAGTCATATGTGACAAATATCCCCCGAATTGTTATAATTGTTCCGGATTTAGGATAATCGATTAACCCGTCAAACCTTGCCAAACAACCAAACAAGCTGCTTCGGTAGTCTATTTGATTGTATCTAGATGGAATGTGGATATGTTTACTACTTTGGAGGATACCTTGAGTGAAAAAAACGCATAACGGGTTGAATGAGATTGGTCAGATTGCGGTTACTGTGAGCGACCTTGATCGCGCTGTCAAGTTCTATCGAGACAACTTGGGTTTAGAATTTCTGTTTCAAGTACCTAATATGGCTTTCTTCAATTGTGCCGGCGTCCGCCTAATGCTTAGTTTGCCAGAGGGTGAAGATATTAATCCTGGAAGCTCGATTATCTACTTTCGGGTTGCGGACATCCAAGAGATGGCCCAGATCATAGCGGATAGGGGTACAAGCTTCAAGACGGCGCCTCATCTGGTTGCGAAGATGAAAGATCATGATCTCTGGATGGCTTTCTTCGAAGACTCAGAGGGCAACACGATGGCACTTATGAGCGAGGTCCGCGAAATTGTTGGTAAATGAAAACATTCCAACCCCAGTTGAAGTTGACACGAGTAACTCTAAGCTCACATGTCGGCATGCAGAAAGGAGATGGTTATGAGACTATCGATGATGAGTTTACTGCTCCTCTTGTTCCTGGCGGCTTGCGCACCTGTAGCTGCCACAACGCCTATGGAAACGGTGCAACCAGTCCAACAAATCGAAGCTGTTCAACGTGCGGAAGAGGACTTGGCCCAGAAACTCGATGTTGCAATTGAGACGATTCAGGTGGTCAAGGTGCAAGACGCAGAGTGGCAGGATACCTGCCTAGGACTTGGAAAGGAAGATGAGGGGTGTGCTCTAGTGGTTACAACCGGATTCCAAGTTACCCTGGAGGCACAAGGTGCTCAATACATCTACCGCACGGATGACACCGGGTCAGATGTGCGTCTGGAGCAGATCACAGAGTAACTCCCGACCGCGCTTATGCCCGACTGATACTGCTGGAGAGCATCCAAAGCCTCCTCGTTCCCGCAATGAGCGACGCGTATTTTAGACACTGTAGAACAGACCGGATCATCGAGTAAAGGAGATTAATTATGGAAAGTGGTACCTATTTGGTTGTGCAGTTCAGTTTTCCGAAGCCATTCCAAGCCGAATATGGAGAGAAGGCCAGGGCTCTCCATCAAGTATTGGAGGGGCAAGACTGGATTGAAGAAGTCTTTGCTGCAAGCGGCGGCATCGGAGCGGGTCCATCGTCTATTTGGGTCTTCAAACTCAATGATTACTCAGCACTTGACCGGCTGTTGGGTGGTGAAGATCCCGTCTCTAAAGCTTACGTTGATTTCTTCGGCGCGATGGAAGATGTTCGTGATTTTATTCGCGAAGAGGTCGTTTTCGCTTAAGAGTGTATTCATGTAAGATAACCAGCGAATGGAAAATAATGTAAAGAAGAAAAGAGATACCCGGTGATTGAATTTAATGCCGCCGAGTGGCAATAGGTCATATTTGGCTAGACTTCTCCCATATATGGGATAGAGATAAACAAGAGATTGGGAAAAATTGAGCGGTCCTTACGCCTCGCTGAGAGCAGAATGGCTCTCAGCGAGGCAACTCGCGTGTCCACACACTTAAAACAAAGGTGGATTGTAGATTGATAATTTCTGATTGCTAATTGTCCACCTTTTGAGGGCCTTGTTCGCTGAGGAGAGAGATTACTTCGGGCCTGCGGAGCTCGCAACGACAGAATTTCAGCACGGGCGGGCGCTCTCCCCAGGTCAGAGCGTTCTCACACGGCCAAGCAGGGCCAAATTAATAATGCTTGCATATGTGTTAATTCTCTTGCATTTCAAAATAAGTTGTGCTACAATGTCCGGCGCGCGGCGACAGCAAGGTGTCCAACCTTTCTAACGCCGCTAGTTCTTTCTCACAACCCTTTATTTATGAATCGCTCCTTACGGAGTGGTTTTGTTTTACACAAGTAGGGGTGTTGGACACGCAAACATACAGGTATAAATTCAATTTTAACAAACAATAAGTGGAAAACACCCTTTTTGAAGGAAGAATAAAATGGCTACAACCTATCTAACCCGCCAGGGATTCGAACGTTTGCAGGATGAATTAGAACACCTACGTACCGTCAAGCGCAAAGAAGTCGCCCAACGGCTGCACGAAGCCATGGAAGACGGCGACTCAGGGATTGACTCGGACGCGGAATGCGAAGCTGCCAAGAACGAGCAAGCTTTCGTCGAGGGGCGCATTCGGGAACTGCAAACCATCTTGGCAAACGCCCGGGTGGTTGAGGAGACCGGCAAGTTAGATACCGTTCAAATCGGTGCCAAAGTCACCGTCGAAGAGGACGGCTTGGATCCTGAGTTGTTTTATATCGTCGGTGCGGCGGAGACAGACCCGCGCAACGGTCGGATTTCTAACGAATCGCCCTTAGGGCGCGCCTTAATGGGGCACAAAGCTGGTGATGAGGTCACCGTGAAAGCTCCCAACGGTTCTTTTTCCGTGCGAATCGTCAAGGTGGAATAGATCAGGGGCCAAAGAAAATTGCCCCGCGCAGGTAGAACTTGCGCGGGGTTTTTATTTTTAGGTCAGCTCCGCGATGAACGCCACAACGAACTTAATAGTGGTGTAAAATGCGGGTAAGAGAAAGAGAGAGCAACATGACTGAGTACACGAAGCTAGAAAAAATCCGCCTAGAAAAAATCGAGCGGCTGCGGGCAGCTGGCATTGAGCCCTATCCCAATCGGGCTGAGCGAACCCATACCAGCCGGAGCGCCATTCAGGCCTTTGAAGGAAAGGAAAGCGACCCGAGCGCCGAACCGGTCCGAGCCACGCTGGCCGGCAGGCTGCGCTCTATACGACCGATGGGCAGGATCACCTTCGCGCACATCGAGGACGACCAAGGACGTATTCAGCTCTTCCTGCAGTCCAACGAGCTCGGTGCGGAGCAGCTCGAGCTGTTCAACCGCCAATTCGACTTGGGAGACTTCGTCCAGGCAAGCGGCGAAATGTTCCGCACCCGCACCGGCGAAGTGACCCTCAAGGTCCAATCTTTCCGCATGCTCGCCAAAGCGGTCACCCCGCTGCCGGCTGCCAAGGACGAGGTCGTGGACGGGGACATCGTCCGCCACGCCACTTTGGCCGACCCAGAGACCCGCTACCGACAGCGCTACGCTGACCTGGCGGTCAACCCCCAGGTGAGGGGCATCTTCCGCACCCGGGCTGCCATCGTTAAAGCCTTACGAGAATTCATGGACCAGCATGGCTTCCTCGAAGTGGAGACGCCTATCCTGCAGCCCATCTACGGCGGCGCAGCCGCGAAGCCTTTCACCACCTACCACAACCAACTCAAAGAAGACCTCTTCTTACGAATCTCCTTTGAGCTGTACCTGAAACGTCTGCTGGTGGGCGGCATCGAACGTGTTTACGAAATCGGGCGCGACTTTCGCAACGAAGGCGTTTCTTTCAAGCACAACCCCGAGTTCACCCAACTGGAGTTCTACTGGGCCTACGCCGATTACCGCGCCGTGATGGATCTCACCGAAGAGATGATCGTTTATGTCGCCGATCAGGTGCAGGGGGGACGCACGCTCACCTACCAGGGGCAGCAGATCAACCTGGAGCCCCCCTGGCCGCGCATAACGCTGCACCAGGCGCTGCTGGATGCAACTGGTATCGATATCAACGCGCACCCTAGCGCGAGAAGTTTAGCGAACGCCGTGAAAGCCAAAGGCGTGGAACCCAACCCCGAGGCGACCCGCGGCAAGCTGATCGACTCGCTGATCGGCGACTTCTTGGAACCCAAACTGATGCAACCGACGTTCCTTTACGATTACCCGCGCGATATATCCCCCCTGGCGAAGAGCAAACCGGGAGACCCAAAGACAGTGGAACGCTTCGAGGGCTTTGTCGGGGGGATGGAGCTGTGCAACGCCTTCACCGAGCTTAATGATCCGCTGGATCAGGAAACGCGCTTCTTGGAAATGGGTCGCGACTACGACGCGGACGACGAAGAACGCCACCCCATGGACGAAGATTACCTGCAGGCTATGCGCTACGGCATGCCCCCCAACGGTGGTTTCGGGATGGGTGTTGACCGCCTGACGATGCTGTTCACCGACCAGCACAGCATTCGGGAGGTGATTCTCTTCCCACACCTGCGCAGCCTGGAGGAGTAACGGCCCAGCGCGCACGACTCCATGGTGCTCCACCCTCTGAAGGAAGGCGAAAATGCAAGACCCCACTGTACTGCAAGCCAAACGATTCGGTGTCCTCAGCTGCCGGGACGATGCCCCTCTATTAGAGGCCGCCCACTTGATGGCTCAGGAGGATATCAGCGCCTTGGTAGTGGTTGACCAGGGCGGTTTTCTCGCCGGCATCATCACGCGCGTCGACCTGCTTCAGGCGTATGATACCCATACGGATTGGAAAACGGCGCCCGTGGAGGAGTTCATGAATCCACAGGTGGTTACGGTCACACCCTCGACGCGCCTGACCCAGGTCACCCGTATTCTGCTCGATAAGGGTATCCATCGGGTGGTTGTGGTGCAAGAGGAGGGGAGCAAAGCGCGCCCAATTGGGGTGGTCTCCACTGCCGACCTGCTCTACCACATGGTCAAACGGGCATAAACTTAGGTCTGGGAGGCTTCGCAATGAGCATTCAACGACACGAGAACGGCAAAACAGCTCTGGTGCTGGCGGGGGGCGGGCTGACCGGCGCAGTGTATGAGATCGGAGCCTTAAGAGCCGTGGACGACCTGCTGGTGGACCGCACGGTTAACGATTTCGACATCTACGTCGGCACAAGCGCGGGGGCTCTCGTCGCCTCCGGGCTAGCTAGTGGGATCAGCCCCGAGAATCTACTGCAAGCCCTCGATGGTTCCCATCCTGAGATAAAGCCCATCAAACTCCAAGACATCTTCGCGCTCAACCGGCGCGATTTTCTGAAGCACAGTTTGTCGCTACCTGGCTTGCTCGTAAACGCCGGGGGGCAGTACCTGCGCAACCTTGGCGATATGTCCCTGGTCGATCTGCTCTGGTCATTAACCGATGCGCTGCCCGCGGGTTTGTACAACAGCATGGCATTAGAGCGCTACCTGCGCCGGGCATTATCATCCGGCAACTACACCAACCGCTTCGATGATCTACCCAAGGAGCTTTATATCATCGCTACTGATTTGGATACCGGGAAGCGAGCCGTTTTTGGACCAGGGGTGCACCAGACAACAAGCATTTCCATGGCCGTAGCGGCGTCCTCAGCCCTGCCGCTAGTTTACACACCGGTGCGCATCGGGGATCGCGACTACGTCGACGGGGGTTTGCGCGGCAACGCCAGCCTGGACATAGCCATTGAACACGGCGCCACCCTGATCCTGTGCATCAACCCCATGGTGCCCTTTGACAACCAAGAGCAGCGCTCCATCCCGCAGAAAGGGCTCAAAGGAGGCCCTCTGAGCGAAAAAGGCCTGCAGGCGGTAGCCAGCCAGGTGACCCGCATCGCCAGCCACGCTAACCTGCACTACCATATCAAGCAGCTCAGCCGGCGCCACCCCGAAGTGGATATCATCCTGATCGAGCCGCGCCCGGATGACCAGCGCATGTTTTTCTACAACATCATGCGCTACTCGGTGCGCTTGGCAGTCGCCCGTCACGGCTTTGAAACCGTTACCCTGGATCTGGCGGAGGATTTCCAAACCTATAAGCAAATCCTAGCCCGTCACAGAATTCCCATCAGCCGCCGCCTGGTCATTCAGGAACTGGCTGAGATCCGCGAGTCGGGATACGACCCGCAGGTCATCCGCAGCGTACTGGAGGCACGCTCCTCAGGCTGCGGGCAGCAAAACCGAGATGCGCCGCAGTGCAAACTCACCCGAGCGCTGGCAGAATTGGATATGCTTTTGGAGCAAATCGCTTTGGAATAGGGGGATCGGAACCAGCTGTTTTTGAGCGGCCCTACAGCCCAAAAACAGCTTAAAAACAAGGGGGATAAGAGGGGCAGCTCCAGACTGCAAATCAATCCAGCAGATGATGGTCGCGCAGCACCTGGGGATAATAGGCGCGTCCCTGGCGCAGGATCTCGGCCATCGAGCGTGTTTTCCACACCGGGCCGCGCACCTTCAAGGCTCGATCCGCTATAGCTTTCTTCAAAGGGATTTCATCCAGCAGGACACGGTGCAGCGTGTCAGCCGACAGCTGCGCGTCCAAAACCGGGCGATCTGAGCAGTCCCCATAGGTGACCTGAACAGGCTTGCGGCGCCCATTGATGGTGATCGAAGCCGCAGGCTCGTCGAGATCGAAGCGCACCACTAAACGGGAAGCCACCAGCGCGTCCACAGGGTTGGAAGCATCTTGGCGCAGATGCTCGAAGAGCGTCCGCATCACGGTATAGAGCGATTCAGCGCTTGAATAGAAGGGCATGAGTCACGCCTACTCAGACGACTGCGTAAAAATTCTCTGAAAATTGCTGGATTTCACCCCCAATTTACAGAAAAATCGCTGCACACTCTTTCAAACCCCCTCAGAGCAATCCAGAGGCAGGCTGGCGATATCGGGGGCTTGCCGTCTCAAACCAGGTTCAGCCGAAAAAGACCGAACGTCGTTTTGCCAGGCGTTTGTAGATCATCTCCTGGATGATGTTGCGCACCTGGTCGGTCAGCTCCGACACAAGGACCAAATTGTCCTCTGAACTCGGCGCGTACCCCTCCGTAGGGATAAGCTCACCGAAGTCGATATACCATTTGGTGGGCAGAGGTACAAAGCCCAGCAACCCAAACCACGGCCATGTCGGTGAGATCGGAAAATAGGGGAAGCCGGTGAGCTTGGCTAGAAGCGGTGATTTGGCCAGCGAGATATAGGTCTCTTCGGCGCCTACAACGGAAACAGGAATGATCGGCGACTGAGTCTTCAGCGCCATTTTGATGAAGCCACCGCGACCGAAACGTGCTAAGCGGTAGCGCTCTTTAAAAAGCTTGCCCACCCCTTTGTAACCTTCCGGGTAGACTGCCACCAGTTCATCCTGCTCCAAGAGGCGCACGCCGTTGTCCACCGTCGCTAAAACCTGGCCTCCCTTTTCGAATAGGGCTGAAAAAACGGGCAGGGTTGGGAACCAATTGGCGTAGAGCGTGCGCACCATGCGTTGAGCCGGATGCTCCAGCCTGACCGCCGTGACCACCATCGAGCCGTCCCAGGGAAGCTGACCGGAGTGGTTCACCACCAGGAGCGCCCTGCCGTCGTCCGGTATGTTCTCGATACCAGTGATCTCCACCCGCCAGTAGGTT
This sequence comes from Anaerolineales bacterium, assembly GCA_050049875.1. Taxonomy (GTDB): domain Bacteria; phylum Chloroflexota; class Anaerolineae; order Anaerolineales; family UBA11858; genus JASFVL01. The sequence continues at coordinate 956 of JASFVL010000127.1, read as the reverse complement.
TTATACATAAATTCGAAGAATGGTTGGACGGTATCGATGAACTCCCAATCCATGCCCCACTCGTCGGTCTCGTAATCACCTGTGAAGCGCCGCTTGAGCAGGTCAGCCTGGTATTCCATGGTGTAGTTGATCATGTACCACACCCCCTTCCAGGTGTCCACGTCGAACCAATCTTCGTTGATGGCATTTCGCAGCCTTTCGAGAACCCCCAGTTGAAAATCGGGCGGGAATTTCTCCAAATTCTCCTGGATGAGGGCGATCAAACGCTGGGCGGAAAACGCCGGAGGGGTGTAATCGGGGCGCGCCTCCTTCACCCGCTCGATCAGCTCCTCCAGTTCCGCTGCCAACTCTGCGCGGGCATTTTCGTCCGGAATCTGCGCTTTTGATTGGTGAACGCGGCAGTAAGGGGAATCCGGCAGGGCGTAGTTCTTACAGCGTGTGCCAGCCTGGGTCGTAGCGCTGCAGCGAGTGCGCTTTTCTTGTTCAGTCATTGGCTTCCTCCTCCTGATTTTCGGACGAGCTTGCCTCCCGCTCTCTCATCCTTCGGCGCCGCTCAAGTGTATCGCTGAGCCGCTCCTCGTCATAAGCCCTCGCGGCAGCCTCCGGCATGTAGCTGCGCATGCGTTGTTCGCTGGCAAATTCGCGCAGGGTCTCCTCAGCGGTATAAGCGGGGCTGAAATCCAACTGCTCCCGCATCTTGCGCAGGTCCCCGACCCAGCGATAGCGGATGTAGTCCAGCTCGATGGGCACATGGCGGGTCAGTCTCAAACCGCTTCCCCCCAGCAGGCTCACACCCCAATAGGCAAACAGGTGGAAAACCGGCAGCGGGACCTTACCCGCTAAAGCCATGAGGCGGCTCAATGGCATGACTCCCTCCGCAGCCACGTTGAAAACGCCCGGCACGTGGTGGATCACCGCGTGAGCCAAGGCATCGACAACATCCCGCTCGTGAATGA
>JASFVL010000555.1:0-3119 GCA_050049875.1 Anaerolineales bacterium | reverse complement strand
ATCAAATCTAGCAAAGAACTTAGGAATGGATAACCCCCAAGTCAACCAGACCAACACGCTTGTTGACCCACGAGTGCAGTGGAAGGAAGCCAAAAATATCTGGAAAAATGCCGGAATTCGTACCGCGCTTTATATGCCAGTGATATTAATCAAGCGAGCCCTCGGACGATAACTCTGTAATGCCCTCAATAACCTACGATGCTATCATTGTCGGCTCCGGTCCCAACGGCCTGGCGGCAGCCATCACCCTGGCGCGCGCCGGTCGTTCGGTATTGGTGCTAGAAGCCAAAGAAACCATTGGTGGGGGGCTGCGATCGCAGGAGTTGACCCTACCCGGTTACGTCCACGATGTTTGTTCCGCAATCCATCCCCTGGGATTGGCCTCCCCTTTCTTCCGCTCGCTTCCGCTCGAAGAACATGGTCTGGAGTGGGTCCACTCGCAGATCCCATTAGCCCACCCTTGGGAAGATGGCACAGCGGTGACCATTCATCGATCCGTTGAAAAGACAGCTGAAAAATTGGGGGCAGACGGTAAAGCGTATCACAAGTTGATGAACCCGCTGGTGAGCGATTGGGACAAGCTCATGGCTGATTTTCTTGGACCACTGCCGCTGCCGCCGCGCCACCCTTGGTTAATGGCCCGCTTCGGGCTGCGGGCAATCCGTTCCGCTGAAGGCTTGGCTCGCAGCCTCTTTCGTGGGGAGCGCGCTAGAGCTGTCTTCACCGGCATGGCAGCCCATTCGATGATGCCCTTGGATAAGCCCCCCACAGCCGCATTTGGTTTGATGCTGGGGCTGCTGGCACACGCCGTGGGCTGGCCGATGATCAAGGGCGGCTCCGAGAAGTTCGCCCAGGCGCTGGCATGCCATCTAGAGTCTTTAGGGGGAGAGATGCGAACGGACTGGGAAGTTAAATCCTTGCAAGAGTTACCTCAACATCGAGCTGTGCTTTTCGACCTAACCCCGCGACAGATTCTGCGCATCGCTGGGGAGCAGCTCCCCTCTGCATACCACCGCCAGCTTGAACGCTTCCGCTACGGACCTGGAGTCTTCAAAATAGATTGGGCCCTCGACGGGCCGATCCCCTGGATGGCAGAGGGGTGCGCTGGCGCAGCCACCGTACACGTCGGTGGAATGCTAGAAGAGATGGTTGCCTCCGAGCGCGCCGTCTGGCAAGGGGAGCACCCACAGAAGCCTTACGTGCTCCTGGTCCAGCAAAGCCCATTCGACGACAGTCGTGCCCCGCAAGGAAAGCACACAGCCTGGGCCTACTGCCACGTTCCCCACGGCTCAACAGTGGACATGACCGCACCGATTGAAGCTCAAATTGAACGCTTCGCGCCGGGCTTTGGCAAGCGCATTCTCGCTAGACACACCCGCAGCGCCAGCCAATTGCAGGATTACAACGCCAACTACATTGGAGGTGACATCAACGGGGGTGTGCAGGATCTCTTTCAGCTTTTCACCCGCCCAACCCCGCGCATCAACCCTTACGCAACGCCCGTCAAGGGGCTCTATATCTGCTCGTCGTCCACACCTCCCGGCGGGGGAGTGCATGGCATGAGCGGTTTCCACGCCGCCAAAAAAGCGTTAAAAGACGGATTCTAGTACTTATTTTAAGCCAATTTCTTATCGGAAAACAAAAAACCATAACCAAAATATAGGAGGAATGTTTCTAATGAAGATTATTAAACGTATCGGTATTGCTTTGGGTGGTTTGATCGGGCTGGTGCTCGTAGCCGTGATTATCTTGTACGCCATCGCTGCTATAAAGATCAGCCGCACTTATGATATTACTCCTGAGAGCGTTGCTATTCCCAGCGAAGCCGAATCCATCGAACGCGGCCGCTATCTAGCCTCGATAAGCTGCAACGACTGCCACGGCCAAGACCTGGGCGGCACCGTATTTTTCGACGATCCGAGCCTTGGGACCATCCCTGCCAGCAATCTGACCAACGGCAACGGGGGCGTTGGCTCGACCTATACCGACGCTGACTATGTGCGCGCTATCCGCCACGGCGTGGGGTCCGATGGTAAACCACTGCTTATCATGCCAGCGGTGGCTTTCTACAACATGAGCGATGAGGACCTGGGAGCGGTCATCGCCCACATTCGCAGCCAACCGCCCGTGGATAAATCCTTTGAAGAGAAAAATCTCACCCCCATGGCGCACATCCTATTTGCTATCGGAGCTTTAGGGGACCTCCCCGCCGATGTCATCGATCACGACGGACCGCGTCCCCCTGCACCCGAGCAAGATGTTACACCCGCTTATGGCGAGTACCTGGCCAACATCTTGGATTGCCGTGCATGCCACGGTGAGAGCCTCTCCGGTGGACAAGGGCCCGAGCCGGGAATGCCCCCCGGACCGAACCTGACCCCGGGTGGGGAGTTGGCCTCCTGGAGCGCATCGGACTTCATCAACACCATACGCACTGGTGTGACTCCTGAGGGAGAGGCACTGAATGCCAGATATATGCCCTGGCCTACCTTCGGAAAAATGACCGACGACGACCTCACAGCTATCTTTCAGTATTTGCAATCCCTCCCTGCGGCGGAATCGACAACCCAGTAGCGTCCTATTCTGGTAGGACTCATGCAGAAAGAAAGAGGGGATTAGGTAGTCTAAGACGGCCTAATCTCCCTCAGCTTCCCAACTGCGTAACCTGCACATGTATTCAAGGAGAAGATTAATGAAGAACCTGTTCACCTCCCTCAACACAGCAATTACTTTGTCGGTGATCGCTCTGCTCACCGAAGTCTGGCGCGGTTTTCTGGATGCTATGTTCGTCTTTCCCGTCGACATCGGCGATGAAAGTCTCATGCAGCTAGCAGCTTTGGCATTTACCCTGATCTTCGCCGCCTGGGCTTGGTCGCTGGTGCTCGCCAGCAGGGGTAGCCGCCGCGGGCTAATTACCGCTTTTATCATCAACGCGTTGATCCTGCTGGCGATTCCGGTCAGTTGGCTGTTTGTCTACTGCCCCGCCGATTGTCGGGCGGAGGCCGGTATTTTCAACCTCGCCAACACGCTCAATCTAGTCTTTGGGCTGCTGGCGGCTATCGCCCTTGGCCTGCAATTTCGGCGTAGTCAGAAGACCTAATAAGTTATCCGAACTCAGC
>JASFVL010000554.1:0-3123 GCA_050049875.1 Anaerolineales bacterium | reverse complement strand
CATCTTGACTTTCGCCGTAGATCACAACTTCAGCGCCCAGTGCTTCTATAGCCATCACTTTATTTTCAGGTACCTCTTCTGAAAGGCAAACCGTCGCTGGAATACCCACTTCGCGCGCCGCGTAAGAGACCGCCCGCCCATGATTGCCCGTGGATGCTGTGACCACGCCGCGGTCCCTTTGCTCGGGAGTGAGATTCAAGATTTTGTTCACCGCGCCGCGGGCCTTAAAAGCGCCCGTCTCTTGGAGAACCTCAAGTTTTAGGGAAACTTGGACATCGGCGCGCTGAGTTAGTGCTGGTGAGGCGATCAGAGGGGTCTTACGGGTATATGGGCTGATGGTCTTCTGAGCGGCGAATACGTCTTGCAGGTTTAGTTTCATCTTGGGCATGATCTCTCCTGTGATTTCAATCCAATTCTGGATCAGAGTTTAGTTAGCTTCTTTGGGTTGACGGCCTAATGTTCCCTGAGTGGGGAGGGCGGTGGAATTGCAGGGCGTTCCCCGTTCAACCTTCCCTTAGCTCCAAACCCCGGGTATTGATCTAGTGATTATACAAGCCTTCTGAAAGAGGAACAATCCTCACGTTTTCCTCACGATAGCATCACGCTTCCCTCTCGCTCGCTCGCTAAAGTGTGAGCACACCCAGCGCACACCGCTGGCAAGCCGCACAAATGACAAGGAGCGAGCGAGAGATGTTGAACAAAAAGAAGACCCGATGGATCCTGACAATCATAACCCTCACCATTTTAGCCGCAAAAGTGATCCCGGCGCTGGCAGCAGATAAGAACCAAAACGTCCAAGAAGCACAAATCATCGCCGAAGTGGACGCCTTGATCCCCTTGGGCGTTGAGATGGTAGACAGCGCTTTGGTGGCGCTCTCCCAAGGTTGGGACGGGATGAGCCCGCAGGAGCGCCAATTGCTCAGCGAGATCTACGACCCAGGAATGACCGGCGGGATCGATCAGGATTATGTTGAGAGTATGCTCGCCAACTACAATAAAATTCGCCAGAGAATGGCACAGAAATTAAGCATCGCTTACGCCCCTGACAGCAAAACGTGCAGCGGTCAACGCCTATACTACACGGACTTCATGAAGATTTACGTTTGCCCCTACTACACTGAGGAAGAAAGCCACCTGCGCAAGGCCCGGGTGCTGGTGCACGAAGTCGCCCACATGGCGCTGTTAGTGGTCGACCGCCCGTACTACGATCCCAAGTCCTATTCCTCCATGTACAACGCTTTGGCCCCGCGAGGATCATGGGCGACCCAAATCCCAGTCTTCGGGCACATCCTGCGGGAGATCGCCCAGAGCGACACCCTGTACCATCCAGATGCATACTCCTGGTTCGCAGCCTTGGTAGCTGAGGCGGGCAGTTGAAATTAGTGACTCGCTTTTGGCAACAGTATGGTATAAAAGCAAATCAGAACATAAGTATTGGTAAGGATACTATTTAGAGGTGCAAACATGAAATTAAGAAGGAACATCTTGCTGCCCATGCTCATCACGACACTGCTGGGGGCCATCTTGCTGAGCGCCTGCGGCGGGCCTGCACCCACCCAGGAGGTGGCAGACCAACAGGGATCAGAGGTCATCACGGTCTACAAATCGCCCACCTGAGGTTGCTGTGGCAACTGGAGCGAGTACATGCAGGAGAACGGTTACAATGTGCAGACAGGGGACGTCCAAAATCTGCCGACGGTAAGAGCCCGTTACAATGTACCCCCAGAACTCCAGGCTTGCCATACAGCCATCGTGGATGGCTATGTCATTGAAGGGCATGTGCCGGTGGATGAGATCGAGCGGTTGCTGACGGAGCGACCTGACATCGTCGGACTCGCCGTGGCGGGTATGCCACCTGGATCCCCTGGTATGGATATTGGTGAGATTACACAAGAGCCGTTTGACGTGATCGCCTTTGACGAGGACGGTAATACGGAGGTGTTCGCCAGCTATCCCAAGTGAGAGATCGATTCTGGGTCGCCTTTAACAGACTTCACATCAACAGACCGGGTATCAACCCGCAAGCACCCCCGGCGGGGAAGAAACCGAAGGGGGATTTCTTCTATCTCATGAGAACACATCGCAGCACCCTCCGATCGCGTATGGTTAGTGACAACAAAGCGCACTTTACCCCTTATGGTAGATAATCGCAACCTGAGACTGCTTGTTATTGGCCAATTCATTTCAGCGATCGGCGATCAATTCTATTTGATTGCTATCCCCTGGTTGGCGCTCCAGATAACCGGCAGCGCTTTTACAGCTGGGATGTTGCTTGCCGTGGCGAGCGTTCCCCGAGCTGTGTTCATGCTGGTGGGAGGCGCGGTCACGGATCGTTATTCCGCGAAAACCCTCCTGATTGCTTCCAACGGTGTGCAGGCGGTCATCATGGCGGTGCTGGGCTTTGGGGTAATAACTTCTTTTACACACCTTTGGTTTCTTTATGTGCTTTCGTTTTTAGCGGGGTTCATCGATGCCTTCGGACTGCCGGCGTTTAGCGCCCTGCTACCCCAGATTGTGGAGGACGATGAGCTCGAGAGCGGTAACGTTTACCTCCAGGGGGCGAACATGGCCAGTGGTGTGATCGGTCCGGCGTTGGCAGGATTGTTGATATCGCTGGTTGGAACACACCTTTTCCCCCAAGCGAACCTCAACGGGATTGGTTTCGCCTTTTTGATCGATGCCCTGACCTACTTTATCGGCATCTCCTTCTTCTGGTGGATAAGGATCGGCGACGATCTCAAAGCCAGTGAGGTCTTTGATGAGTCACTGGTCACATCGATACGCCACGTGATCGCTTTTGTCAGGGAGGATATTCAGTTGAGATACTTGTTTGGCCTGATGATGGTGCTAGGTTTGTTTTTGACTGGGACCATCCGGGTTGGATTCCCGCTGTTGGCAGACACTAACTTATCCGGTGGGGTTCGAGACTTTGGCTATATGAGTTCAGCTTTCGGTGGAGGTATGCTCACGGGCATGATCGCTATCAAGCTGCTCCCCAAGCCACCCCAGGCGATCTCGGGGGTTGTTCTGCTGACAGTATTTGCGTTCCTGCCAGGGGGTTTAATCCTTTTGGGATTCGCCCCTCCCATCGGGGCAAGTTTGGTTGTCATTTTCGTCATGGGG
>JASFVL010000553.1:0-3140 GCA_050049875.1 Anaerolineales bacterium | reverse complement strand
GTGATCGCTTTAGCTGGGGACAAAGATCACCTTGACAAAATCACAAGATTAATAAATAATTAAAATCAGATAAATAAGACATTAAAAGTATGTCCCCATTTGGGAGGATTATCGGACACACGCACGGTTCTGCACGCTGAGTGCGCTCACACAATTCTATTCATATCCGTCTTGTCTACTGCTTTTTTCCGAAGGGAGTGCAGATCATGACTAAGAAGAGGCTATTTGTTCTTATCTTATTAACCACCGCCCTGGTTTTGGGGGGTAGCTACATCGTATACGCCTGGACACCCATTCCAGTGGCGGACGACCCGCTGGTCAGGATGCCGGGCACCCAGCCGGGCCAGACCGCTCTGGAAGGTCCAGGGCGCTGTTTGAACTGTCACGAGGGGTACAACTCGGAGATCGAGCCAGGCTTCAACTGGAAGGGCTCCATGATGGCGCAGTCAGCCCGCGATTTCTTATTTTGGGCCTGTATGACCGTGGCGGGTCAGGATTCCGTCTGGGCGGTTGGTCGCCCCAACGCCATCGACATCTGCGAGCGCTGTCACTTCCCCAAGGGCTGGCTGGAGGGGCGCTCCGACCCGCCTAACGCCTCCGCTATGGGCGGGGATGACTACGACGGCGTGCAGTGCGACTTCTGCCACCGCATGTACGACCCCTTCTTTGAAACCACTTACGCGGGGACGCGCGAAGGGAATGATTGGCTGAACTACTGGGACGAGACCAACGCCAGCGATACGCCCTCCCAACCGGCGGCGGATGCAACCTACGCCGAAGATTCGGCTATGGCAACCGCCATCAAACTATTTAACGGAGGGAACCTTTTCACTGGCAACCTGCCGCCCGTTGGTTACACCGAGAACGGTTCTGGGCAGTACTTCGTCAGTTCGAACGCGGAAAAACGCGCCTCCTTCGCCGACGCCGCTGCCCGGCACCAGATGCTCTACAGCCGCTATCACAAGAGCAAATTCTTCTGCAGCACCTGCCACGACGTCTCCAACCCTGTCTTGGCTAATCTGGGCGCAGATCCGGCGCAGTCGCTCCCCACAGAACTGAACTCCGCTTCTTCCTACTTCCATGTGGAGCGCACCTTCTCGGAGTTCATGCTCTCGGCGTACGGTCAGCAGGGTGGCGCTCCGGGGATCGGACCTTTCGCGCCAGACACCTTTGCTACTTCCGATCCAAGCAACAACATCCGCATGTGCCAAGACTGCCATATGCGTGATGTCGTCGGGCGGGGCGCCAACAAGAAAGGGGTACCCCTGCGTCCCAGCGAGAGCGTCGAGCACCCCAACAGTGGCCAACCCCTGCACGACCTGACCGGGGGCAACGCCTGGGTCTCTGCTGTGCTGGCCAGCGCGGTGCCCGGCTCGCCCAACTACGACGCCACCAACGACCAGCTTCTCAACCAAGGCCCGGCAGCCCTCACCTTGGACTTATCCCAGGGCGAGGGGGTTGATCCGGTAGCCTTGCTCGCCGGTGCGGAACGCTCCAAGCAGCAGTTGCTGCTGGCGGCCTCGATCCAGAACCTGAGCTACGACCCCTCCAGCGGGCATCTCTCCTTCCAAGTTCAGAACCAAACGGGTCATAAGCTGATCTCGGGCTTCCCTGAAGGGCGGCGCATGTTCGTCAACATCAAAGCCTATTCAAGCGGATCGCTAATTTACGAGGTCAATCCTTACGACGAGGGCGCAGGAACGCTGAAGGGACTCACCTACCCATATGATGGGACCAACCTCAGAGCACCTTGCGATCCCGGTTTCGGCTACAACTCCGAAACTCTTACTTGTGAGCCACTAAATTATACAGAAGTACACGCCGATGAATTGGTCTACGAGATGAAGCCAAGCAGCACCGACCTGACCGGGGAGACCAAGACCTTCCACTTTGCCCTGGCTACCGGTCGCTACAAGGACAACCGCATCCCACCCAAAGGGTTTGACATCGCCAATGCTGGCGACCGCCTGTCGGTACCGGTATGGCATGGTGCAGAGGATCAAAATTTATACAGCTCCGCGGAATACGATGGTGGGTACGACGACGTGTCCCTGACGATCGCCTCCGGTGCGGACAATGTGGAGGTCAACCTGTACTACCAGACCACCAGCCGCGAGTACATCGAGTTCCTGCGCGACGAGATCAACGGTACGGGTAACCTGACACTCTCCAGCCCAACGCCTTCTGGCGAATCCAATGCCTATATCATCCAGAGCGATCCCTTCTTCAGCCAGCTCAAGGCCTGGGGCGACACCATCTGGCAGCTGTGGACGCACAACATGAACTTGGACGGCGCGGTACCCTTCCTGATGACATCAAACACCTTTGGAGCCCCGCCCCCCGCCTGCGGTGCACCCACGCCCTCGCTCTTGGAGGCCCTTCCAGCCAGCGGTAAGGTCACCCTCACCTGGAGCGATGAATCAGCCAACGGCGCAAGCGGCTATAACGTGTACTACGACCAGGCTGGCAAATCTCAGTTCCATGTTGACGCTGGTTTGGTGACCAGCTTTACGGACACGAACCTGCAAAACGGTCAGCAGTACTGCTACAAGGTTACTTCTTACGATGCAACCTGCGAGTCCGCCTTCAGCAACATCCTCTGCGCCGTACCCGATGCCGGAGGCGGGGAGTTAGTCTCGAGTGTGAGCCAAGTGGAAACCGGTAAGTGGGTGACCACCGGCAAGGGCAAGGATAAAACCACCACCTTTACGCTGACAGACCAATTTACGGCCGGGGAAGAGGTGATCATCCGCGCCTACGTGGTCGATCCCGCACTCAACACGCCCCTAGCCAATGCTACTGTGGAGATCACTATAACAGGCCCCGAAACTGTCGTCCGCACTACGGGATTTAGCGACGTGGGCGGCGTAGCCCAAGCGTCCTGGCTGACAGATGCCGGGAAAAATAAGCAGCAACCCGGGACCAGCCCAGGGTTGTATACAGCCACGGTCAGCAACGTGACCCTCCAAGGATACACCTGGGACGGCGTGGCGACGAGCACTACTTTTAACATTCAATAAGGTCTACTCCAGTCACTTTAGACCACCTCAGCGAACGCCGGGAGCATAGCAGGGTGCCCCGGCGTTCGTTCTTTGTTAGAATAGTCACATCTGTCACAAATTTCTATTGTGCGGTGTTTT
>JASFVL010000552.1:0-3142 GCA_050049875.1 Anaerolineales bacterium | reverse complement strand
TATTGACAGCACCCTCCCCATAGGAGCGGGCACGCCACACTTGTTCATCTTCTCGGGAGACGATAAAAACCTTCTGTTCTCGTAGCAGTAATCCTCCGGTACTCATCAGTCGCATTACTGCCACACCCCATCCCTGTGGAGGTACCAACCACAATTCCGGATTGTACGTTTTGAAAAAATCGCTTTCCCCCACCCGTACTTCAAAATGCAGATGCGGTCCGGTAACTTTTCCAGTTTGACCCACTAACCCTAATATTTCCCCTGTGGCTACGTGCTGACCACGAGCAACATCAACTTGCTGTAAATGACCATATACACTGAAAAGGTGCTTTCCCTGATAGCCAAAATCATGACGAATCACCACCGCCAAACCATATGGATCGGTGACATCCCCTAATACACCTCGATATAACCCGTAACCTGACCAAACAACTTTGCCATCCCCAACAGCCAGGACAGGCGTTTGTCTCGGTGCAGGAATATCCACACCAGTATGAACCTCGTTTTCAAAAAATATGCCGCCATAGCGGTAATCTGCTAAGGGCCAATTTACTTCATCTGCAGCGATGGGTCGGGCTAAATAGAAATGATCATGAGGTGTAAGTGCCCAAGGTGTCGGATAAAGAGGCGGTCGCCAGGCAGAAACCGGTGCAGGTCCAGATTCAGGAAAAGAGAACCTCAGAGGATCTGAGGCAACAGTCGAAGTGCTCTCTCTTGATATCGGTGTAGAATCCACACCCTCAGCCACAACAATCACCGCGGTGGGTGTTGTTACTAGAGCAGTGGAGGGGAGATTCTCATCATCATCTTCAGTAATGATATCAGTAGTCGCTGGCTCTTCCTCTGTCACCGATGGGACTTTTTTATCCACCTTCGTTTGGCAAGCAGCAAACGAAACCAGGAGACACACAAGAACGCAAGTCTGACAAAAGAAAGACAGACGGGCTACTCTCATGGTGATGGGGTGCTGATTGCCGTACCCGTAAGAATTGGAGATGAGGATGGGTTGGAGGAGAACTCTGGCACAACCGTCGTCTCCTCAACAGGAATAGATGTGAACGTTGGAGTTGGGGTTGATGTTTTATACCACCATGGTGTGTTGGTGGGTGTCTGTGTAGGTGGAACAATTGCGGTTGGGGTGAGCAACACTTCGAGCGGGTAGATTTCCAACATCGCCTCTTGCCAGTCTAAACCATCTCTGAGTACAAACTCGTTGAATCGGGCTGCAGGATAAGCCGAACGCCAATTAGAAAGCGCCGGCAAATGCTCCCAACCATATGCCTCTGCCAAGCGGGTGAAATCGACCCAATAACCTGGCGGAACGAACTGAGCTATACTCCCCCCTTGTTCGTAAGATTGAGGATCCCCATGATAGCGCGCCTCGAAGTCCCATGGCAACTTGTGAAGAGGCCTGCCCTGAGATCCATCTTGAAATCGTGCTCGTAAGTAGACACGCCAGTAGGTCTTCTGATTGTAGTCTTCACGTGTGATCACCATCCACCCAGCGTTGATGGGCTGAGTGTTTAAGGCAAAGGCTCTTCCGGTATACAACCAATCGGAGAGCATACCCGGCGCCAGAGCTGATGTCAAAGGCACATAACCATTCTCTAAACTCGATAAAACATCCCAACCAACCTTGTCAGCCAAGCGATTACGCAAAACGATAAAAGATTCATCCACCATATCGTGCAACTGGGGAAATGGTGCCTGAACATCCTCTAGGGACACAACATTACGTCGCCCATTCGGTACTTTCGGTTCCGTTGTAAGTTCAGGTTGCCACAACGGTGTTGGAGTAACCTGGGCATACTTCCCCAAGAAATTCTGTGGTATTGTCGAATCCATCCAGGCCAAACCTCTTACATCCCCTGGAAGCAAGATCGGAGGCAGCGTCAAGATATCTGATCCCCCTGCTTGATATGCGGTTAAATATGTCTGCCTAGGCGTTACCAGAGTAGTGACCACCATATCGCCATTTGGGCTCCAAACCGGCCAGTCACCACTGCTGAAGCGACGCGGAGGAGTTGCTGTAGCTCCATTCTCCCATATATACAAGTTATGAATACCTTGCAAATCGAGTGCTCCCCAAACCAAAAAACGACCATCCGGTGACCAGGCGGGATGTCCAGCGCTGTTTTCACTATCCTGACTGAGCAGAAAAAACCGCTCATCAGTCGCCTGGTCCAGATCTGCCAGCCAGATGTGTTCCCTACCGTCTCGAGTCGAAACGAAAGCTATCTGACGGCCTTTTGGCGACCATGTTGGGCTGTAATCTGCCCCGGGATGGTTTGTCAGTCGAATTGGTTCTCCAGACCCATCAAATTGTCTAATAAAAATCTCCAGGTTGGTATCCAGATAGGCCTCATATACCAGCCACGTTCCATCTGGCGACCAACTTGGAGCAGATTCGTACTCAGGAGTGTCAGTAAGCTGAACAACCTCCCCCGATACAAGATCCATAACATAAAGATCCCACTGTCTCTCACGATTGGAAGCAAATGCCAACTTCATACCATCAGGACTTATCGCAGGGTTTACATCATCCCACGGTCCTGAAGTCAATCTAGTTAGAGGCATAACATCACTATCGAGAGTAATCTGGGGTTGATAAGCGAAGAGATGCGCGTTCACTCCCTCTTGCATTGAAAAAATGAGCGTACTACCTTCCCAGACACTCTTTTCCTCCAATGGGAGGGACAACGTCGGAGAAGCGACTGGAACAACAGTCGCTGTTGATGTGGCATTCTTTGAGGGAATCGGGGTTGACGTGACGGTTACAAACCCCGTTGAGGTCGATTCCAAAACCGCAGCAGACAAACTCAACCCTCTCTGGATCAACGGCCATCCCAAAACTGTCAACGCGGTCAGGATAACAGTCAGGAGAACTAACAATCCACCAGGTGAAAGCACAAAACCTAGTTTTCGGTTTTGGCGACGGCTTTCCGTTTGGGTGTTGAGTTCAGTTTCAGTGGACAATTCTTTTATGAAGAAATACTCAAAATTCAAGATAAGACATACGCAGATCAAGAGGAATTTTGGTGGTATTGGGCAGACTGCGCTCGCAAAATACCCTCATCACCTCCCTAACTGCGTATATTCTGTAACAAGTGAGTCGCGCCATTTTAGCATTCCAAGAATGGTG
>JASFVL010000126.1:0-9936 GCA_050049875.1 Anaerolineales bacterium | reverse complement strand
AGCGTTACCTTGATCAGGATTCAACCGATAAACGATGAGCTGGGGATAAGTCTCAATCATTAAATATAAACACAAGTTATACAGTTGGGGAGGTGTGGGGTAATTGGGTGGGCAACACCCACCCAATTACCCCAGTCTTATCCTTGAATTGGGTAAGTCCTAATTGATTGGGATGGAGATGAGTTATCGGATCAGAAATTGAAAGTTATGAACCAATACGCCATTGGTGAAGACCCGGATCACATAAGGTCCCTCTTCAAAAGATCCGAGTTGGATGACATCCTCCCCCGTTGATAGCTTATAAGTCTGATCGAACACAATCTCCCCTGCCGGTTTGCTTTCAAAGATACACAACCGAACAGTTTGTTCCCGATTGCTTCCCGCTTGAATGGCGAGTTCATCTGTTGGCTGAAAGATACGTCCAACTTCAGGTCCCTCATTTTCGGATTGATCCGTCGTTCTTCCAAGCAACTGTAAATCGGCGAAATATTCTTCCAAGGCATCGCGATCAGGCGATGTTCCCCCACCGCAATCCTCAGCTGGTGGCAAGATACTGCATGCTGATAAGAAAAGAAACGTAAGGAGTATTTGGAGTAGTTTTGGGAAAATTTTTAATATCATACCCGGATTGCCTTGATCCTTGGCGTTGTGCTTATTTTATCCTACCATAGGGATATCAGAAAAGGTCACCAACTGAAAACTGGTGACCTTTGTGCGTTCCTTGGCTTCTTGGGTAATGTGGGATTGAGCGGGCGCAGTCCGCTCAATCCCATGTCACTTACCCTTGTAATGGATAAGTCCTATTTGTCTCAAGCTTGTGCATCCATATCGGTGTAGAGCGCTACTTTGTTTCCTGTTGGGTCGCTGAAGAAGGCGTACCACCCAACCGATGGGATTACTGTTTTAGGGATTATTGTTTTTCCACCCGCCGCTTCGATCTCCTTGAGGGTCGCTTCGATGTCATCGGTTTGAATATATACGAAGATGGTCCCAGCGGGGTAGTCTTCTGTGACCGGGTTGAAGCCACCACCTGGTCCTCCTTCGGCTTCGAAAGTTGCATAATTCATCTCTGGCATTTGTTGTACTTTCCAACCGAAGACTTCACTGTAAAATTTTCCGGCCTCCTCTCGGTCTCGAGCTGAAAACTCAATGTGGGCAATGGGATGTTTCGCCATATTTACCTCCTTTTGAAAAGTGGGTTTGTGTAATGGTTTTAGTATAGCACAAATGTTCTATAGTGTCAATGGATTTGGAGGTAAATTGTCTAAATTGATCAATCGAATGTTGGGTATGGGTTTAGATTTTTCAGTGCTATTTTTGTGTCATAGAATGGAGTGTGCACGCAAGACTTGTCAGGAAGAAGAACGTGGGGTGTGTTTTTTGGCGGCTCAACCGCCCAAAAACACACCCCACTTAATTCCCTTTGACAACATTTGAGTGCACAATAGAATGGAAGCTTTAATTCCAAGTTGTTATGATGAGTGTATAATTGAGGTATTATCAGATTTCGTAGTCATTCTCCCAACATGAAGTATCCAAGCATTTTATTACTCGGAATACTGCTACTCACAAGCATATTGTCAGCATGCAACCCTTCACCGGTATCCTCTTTGCAGGTGGCACAAACCGATACCTATGATGTTAGTCAGCGATTCCGAGAGATGTATAAACGCTTAGGGGGAGCAGATTATTTGGGTCCAGCGATATCCCCGGTTTTTGAGGAATCTGGTGTCCAATATCAATACGTCGTGGCTGCTCTTATGGTTTACGACCCCACGATTGATTCTGGGAGCCATCTGAGTCTGGCTCCCATTGGAATGGAAATTGGTGTCTCTGAAGCTCCCTCGCCGCCACCCATGGATGATAGCCAACGCTATTTGAATGGTCATGTGATTTACCAAGGATTTGTGGGTTTGTATGACCAGCTTGGTGGTAATCGGATCGTTGGGCTTCCGTTATCGGAAGTGCATTACAACGCCAAATACGGGCGCATTGAACAGTATTTTGAAAATTTGGGTTTTTATCAATTAGAGACCGACCCACCCAGTGAAGTCCACCTGTTGGATTATGGTGTCTGGAAATGCGGTCAGGCATGTAGTTACGTCCAAGAGAGCAGTGGGGTTGTCGAACCACCGACTGTATATAAATCCCCATTTGAGGAAGCGATCAGCCGCCTAGGTATTGAATATACGGGACTCCCATTGACCGAACCTTATGTTGGCTTCGATGGTCGCTTGGAGCAGATCTTCGAGTATGTGGTTGTGGTATCGGATCCAGAAAGCCCAGCTGGGATATCTTTGCGTCCTATCTATAGTCTCTTGGGACATAAACCAGCACCATTAGAAAAACCGGACAGCGCTGATTCAAATATGTATTTCTATCATATTGAAAATGGCCTTGGGTATAACATACCGCAGCACTTTTTGGAATTCATCAACCGGCATAGCGGTATTGAATTATCTGGACCACCGGTGAGTAGCTATTCGCCGATGAGTGATGAAAAATACAGGCAGTGCTTTTTAAATCTCTGCTTGATTTATTCCCCCAATCAAGCGGAGGGTATGCGGATAGGCCTCTCACCGTTAGGATACACCTATAAGAACAACTTTCATGAAAGTCCAGGGGATAGCAGTGGTCTCCCTTTTCACGAACTCACAATTCAGGTCCAGGAGCGTAATCCTGTGGCCTCATCAGATCAGGCTCAAGAGATTCGGGTTATAGTGATGGAGGGTGAAAAACCGATACCCAATTTAGAGCCTATTCTGAGCCTGGCTTTACCAAACGGAGATCAGAAGACAGATCAGTTTCCACCCACTGACGAGAATGGGGAAACGATGATGCGCATCTCACCGATCTCAGCGCTCAACGGTACGCAAATAGATTACAGCGTTTGCGTAACAGCGGAAAATGGAGGCAATTTCTGTGTTCGCGATAACTACCTCATTTGGGGGGAGCCGTAATTCTATTATGGGGTTATGTGATCTGAATTTACCTCGCCTCCACCAGTAATTCCACCCTTTGAATCGGGGGACCTAGACTGAAGACAGCCATCTCAAAAGCCAAACCTTCTCCTGGATTTATCCCTTTCCCGCTTTCCCACTTGCGTACACCAACAATATTACCATCTGAGTTATAAGCTATGGCAACCAACCAAACCAAGTCTACGGCTTCGCTATCAGAGGACAGGTTTAAAGTTCCCTTTATCCTGGCAAGTATTTTATCCTCCGATATGGATTGTTCCTGGACGATTAGATTGACATCTTTATAGCGATTTCCCTCGGATGAAATGGGGAGAGCGGTAAGGAGTTCAAAAATTGGTTGTGCGTCTCCTGGGGCAGGTGGGGAGAAGAAGGCGACAAGAGGTAGAGTTCTCCCCGGTGCTAGAAGGTTTAGCGGAGGATAAGCGACCTTTACCAGCGGCGAATCCGCATCGGAAGTGTATAAGATTAATTTCGCGGAGATATTCTCAACCGGTTGATCGGTGGTGTTCTTGACAGCGGTTAAACACCATAATCCATTATCAGCACTGGGATAGCAGTGGGGTGTGCTCAGGGGTAAGGGAAGAGGCGTCGGGGTGGCTAAAGCGGTTTGAGCGCCTTCTTCGATCGGGATAGTGAGGGTTAAACCGATGGTCAAGAAGTTTGGGTCAACACCCGGGTTTGCAGCCAGCAATTCATCGAGCGTGACCCCGTGGCGCAGTGCGACACCGAGAAGGGTATCACCTTCTACCACGTTGTAGGTTAAGGGTGTGGGAGTGGGTAGCGGTGGGGAGGTGGGCAAAGGAGTGGCTCGCTCAGGAAGTGGGGTTGCTGTCTCTCTTTTTGGAGTCACCGTTGGGGATGAAAAGGGGGTAACTGTTGGGCTGCCTGTTATAACGGATGTGTTCTGTTCTTGAGCACATGCGTTCACTCCTAGGATCAAAAGAGAGATGAGAATCAACTTCAGTTGAGCGCATTTTTTCCCTGCCTTACAGAACATAAAGGTCATTATACCCTTCCTTGCCGCTTGGGCTATGGTGTGCTAGACTAACATCAGTAAAAATGAAATGGCTTGAGGTTTTCGAATGAGTGAATCCCTGATGTTCCGGGAGGCGATGAGCGCTATCGAAGAGGGGGATCAATTTCGGGCGCGAGATCTCTTGGCGCGTCTATTGCGGGCTGATAAATCCAGACCCGAGTACTGGTTGTATATGAGTTCGGTTGTCGAGACCAAGAAAGAGCAGATTTATTGCCTCAAGTCTGTATTACGTTTGGACCCGGATAACCATCTTGCCCGGCAGGGCTTGGTGATGTTTGGGGAGCTATCTGCAGAAGAGGGAATGGTTCCTGCTCCACTTGTTCGCAGAAATTGGGAGGTCGAGTTTGATGAGCAAGAAGAGCAACCATCCTTCCCTAAACAAATTCTCCCCTCCCGTCCGCTTCCGCGAGTGCTTATGATCCTAGGTGTGGTTGCGATCGTGTCGGTCGTGATCCTCTATGTTTTTTTTGGAAGGAGCGATCGCCCATTATTCAATGTTCGATTGACGATCACGCCGATCCCCTGGACGTTGACTCCTTCCGTCACTCCAACCCGCACGCCCCGATTTAGAACATCTACTCCCACGCCTGCTGAGGCACAGCCACTCTGGATGTTGTTGGAAGCCACGTATACCCCCACACCCTTGTATGTAAACACCCCCCATCCACGAACGGAAGCTTATCGGGCTGGGTTGCGGGCTTATGAGCGTGGGGACTATGAGTCCATGTTGTCTTTTATGCAGCAAGCTGCGCGAGAAGAGCTGGATTCGCCAGACACACAATACTATGTTGGCGAGGCGTACCGACTCATGGACGAGTATGCCCTAGCGATTGAGGCTTATGATGAAGTTCTAGAAATTGATCCGGATTTTGCGCCGGTATATTTGGCGCGCGCCCGTCTCAATCTTTCATTCAACCGCCGTGTAAACATCTTGGAAGATCTCAATCTGGCAATCGAGCTAGATCCAACCTTTGGGGGAGCGTACTTGGAGCGGGCTGCCTACTGGGTGAGGGCGGCTGATTATCAGCAAGCAAGCGAGGATTTACAGGTTGTCCGTGACCTTCTGCCGGAATCTGCGCTGGGTTATTTAATTCAAGCGCAGGTCGACCTCGGATTGGGTGATAGTCAAGATGCATTACAAAACGCTTTTCAAGCTTATCAGCGGGATATTACTTTACTACCCGCGTATCTTGTTTTAGGTCGAGCCTATCTGGTCAATGAACAACCTGAGAAAGCTGTAGAGTATTTGAATGTTTATATGCTTTACGAGAAGGAAGATCCCGAAGCATGGACGTTATTAGGTAGAGCCCAATTCCATCTCGGAGAAGATTTCGTCGCAGCCTTGGAGGCTTTCGATACAGCTATAGACTTGGACCCTGAATTTGTTGAGGCTTATCTATATCGGGGCTTGACCAATCTGGCGTTAGATCAAGGACAGGATGCTGTCAACGATTTGTTTGAGGCTCGGGGATTATTCCCAGAATCCTTTGAGATTAATTTAGCTTTCGGTCAGGCATTATTCTCCACAGAGAGGTACGAAGACGCCTACGCTCAGATCAACGCCAGTCTAGCATACACAAATACACTAGCAGATACGGCAGCGGTGTTTTACTGGAATGCGCTCTCCTTGGAAGCTCTTGAAAGGCATGCAGAGGCTGATCAGTATTGGCAGGCATTAACCGAACTGCCAGAAGAGGTGGTTCCTGTGAACTGGTTGACCATCGCTGAACAACGTCTGCAAACGCCTACACCGACATCGACAATCACGCCGACGCCGGCCAACACAGCGACTTCCACTTCCACGGATACTCCAGAGCCGACAAAAACGCCGACCTATACGCCATCTCAAACCTTCACACCTCAACCAACGGATACGCTATCGCCCACACCATCATTGACCCCATCCCCAACCCAATAGCTGAATCAATCACCCGATAGGCTAACTCCTTCCAGATCATCTACTGAGTTGTGAACTTGTCCGCGGTTTGTAGCAGAACCCCGCAAGCGTACAGTTATCCGTTTTTCTGGAATTATTAGTTTGCGCTCTTGCATTAAAGATTCTCCAACTTTTCCCAAGCAGTGGTATAAATGTGAAAAAAGTCGCGTTCTTCATGTCGAAGATGAATATAAGAGATTCTACTGAAAACATCGCTTGGGCTATTTTCCGCCTCTCGATTTTTGTGGCGGGTCTTGGTTTGTTATTAATACTGACTATTGTCAAGCCTCCAGTTTTCACCCACTTTTGGGAAATTCTTACAATTGCAATCTTCGCGGGTATATTGGTAAACCTGCCGCTTAAATCCCTTCTAACCGAGTTCACTTTGGTAGGAACCCTTACATTGGGAAGTGCGCTCTTGTATGGTCCGGTTCTGTCTTCATGGGCGGTTGCTTTCGGGGTTGGTTTGGGAGGTATTATTCAGCGGTTTTTCTTAAAAAAACCAAATAAGAATCACCAATCCCTAATTGTTCGGTTGGTGGAGATGGGTTTTAGACTTGGACACATCATCATACCGACTGTGATTGTGTTCTACCTTTGGGGGTGGAGTGATGGCATTGCCGAGGGATCTGTTTTGGATCCGGATTACTGGCTGAGGACTCTCGGAATATCGCTGTCTTTTATTCTTCTCCATGGCTTCCTGTACTTGGCCGACAGCTACCTTGGTAAACCAGCTATCTTTGTTTGGGGAGGGCGGAAATTTATACCGCTTGTTTTCGTAGAAGTTTTACCTATCCCCCTAGTACTATTAACGGTGCTAGCCTACCCGTCCATTCGTTTCGGAGCTGTCTTGATTTTAGGAAGCATGCCAGTGGTGATCGCATTCTTGATAGAGAGTATGATTGGAGCAAGGGCGAAATTAGAACGACGTGTGCGCGAATTATCCGCCATTAATAATGTTAGTCGAGCACTGCGATCAACCTTAGATTTGGATGCTCTGCTGCCGGTGATTCAAGAACAGGTAACCAATGTTTTGGGGATCAACAATTTCTATGTAGCCTTGTATGATCAGAAAAAGGAGAAGCTCTGGTATCCGTTAGCGGTCAAACAGGGTGTCCAGCAAATGTGGCCCCGGCGCTCACTAGCAGACCGGCTCACAGATCGGGTTATCCAAGGCAGCGCCCCGGTTTTTTTGACGCCGCAAACCCAAACAGAAATTGTCCCCGGTGGTTTACAGCCCAGTGATGTCATGCCGACATCTTGGGTTGGTGTGCCATTGATTGCTAGCGAGAAGACCATCGGTTGTTTAGCGGTGTTCGTCGAGACGCCAGAAGTGGTGTTCACGCAGGCGGATCTCGATTTGTTAGTAACCATTTCTGGTCAGGTTAGTGTCGCCATTGAGAACGCTCTGCTTTATGATCAAGCCCGGCGTAGAGCTGAACAGCTTGAAACCCTGAATCAATTAACACAACTGATGACTGCTAGTTTGGATCTGACTGAAGTGTTGGCTCAGATATGTCAGTCCATTGTTAAGGTGGGGGGCGGCCGGCGAAGCGCGATTTTCCTTCTGGATCCTGAAGCTGGTGATTTGTATTTAGCCCAAGGCCATAAACTCCGCCAGGTTTTTATGGATGCTAGTGAGCGATTCTCAATGGCAGATACCCAACGGGCGCGCTGTCTGATTAATGGACGTCCCACAATCACTTCCAATGTGCATTTGAGCTCTCTTGAACCCGATTATAAGCAGTTGTTGATGAATGCTGATGTTCACGCCTTTGGGGATTTTCCGCTGATCACCCCTGATGGACAAATTGGATTTCTATCGGTTTATTTTGATGATCCCCACTTGTTTCCGCAAGAAGAAGTCGAACTGCTTCAAACCTTCGCCTCCCAAGCGGCATTAGCGGTTTCGAACGCTCGATTACACGCTCAGACCGATCGGGCACTTGCAAAACGTGTCCATCAATTGAGGATTATTGAAGCGGTCGGTCGGGAACTATCTCAGGCGATTCACTCGGAGCGGTTGTTTGAGTTGATTTTAAGTTACGCATTGGAAATAACGAAATCCCCTTGCGGAGCAGTTGATCAATATGATCCATTGAATGGTTTATTAGAGGCTAAGGCAGTACGAGGCTATGGGCAGGAATTAAACTACTACTCAACAGATCGAGGCATAGCTGGTCGTGTGATCCGGTCGAAGAAGCCAGCTATTGTTGGGGATGTCAGACAAGATCCTGATTATTTGGACCTGACGAACGGGGAGACGAACTCACAATTAAGTGTTCCCATCGTCCATGAGAACCAGGCTCTGGGCGTGATTACGCTTGAAAATCCCGAACTCAATGCTTATAGCCAGAATGATTTAGATTTTGTCACTCAATTGGCGAACCAGGCGGCAATTGCGTTGGTAAATGCCCAGCTTTTTGCGGATGTCACCCAAGGGCGCAAGCGCTTAGCAGCGATTCTCGATTCGGTGGAAGAAGGCATTTTGATGTTGGATGTAGGAGGTCGTGTTGTCCTCGCCAATGCCCTTGTTCAGACAATCAGCAGTCTTTCACACGATGAACTCTTAGGTGTGCGGCTTTCTGATTTGTCTGAAGATTTCATGCAAATTTTGGGGTATTCAAAGGAGGAGTTAGAGGCCTTACTTGAGCTAATTGGGAGCGGTCAAGTAGCGACATCTTCTAAGGATACTTATCAGGTGACGGTGACCTCCCCACAGCGAATCTTAGAACGCTTATCATCACCCGTATGGGGTCAACAAGATGAGATCATTGGGTGGATGATTGTTTTACGTGATGTGACTGAGGAGTATGAAATCGCTCAAGCTAGAGAATTAATTACAGAGACATTGGTACATGATCTACGCTCACCCATGAGCGCAGTCTTAGGTGCTCTGGATATCTTGGATGAGCTCCTTCCACCAGAGCAGCATACCGATATGGTGGATCAATCTCTAAGAGTTGCTCAACGCAGTGTCAATCGAGTTTTGAAATTGGTTGAAACGATGTTGGATATCTCTCGAATGCAGTCTGGGAGCTTGGAAATCGAGCGATCAACTACAAACATTCCCTCATTGGTTGAGAGTTTGTTAAAGGAATTTATTGTGCAGGCGAATGAGTACGGAATAATTTTGCGAAATGAGATTCCCCATGATCTACCGGTGGTTAATTTAGATAAGGAAAAAGTTACTCGTGTGATCGCAAATTTGGTGGATAACGCCTTAAAGTACACGCCAGAAGGTGGGTTAGTGACCCTTCTAGCCGAACATTCCCCTTCTGATGATGAGATAATCTTCCAAGTTCGCGATACGGGCCCGGGGATTCCCTCAGATTTCCGTGAAAAAATATTCGATCGCTTTGCCCAGGTCCCGGGCCGGCGGGGTCGTAAACGTGGTTCTGGTTTGGGGCTAACTTTTTGCCGTTTGGCTGTGGAGGCTCATGGAGGGCGGATTTGGGTGGAGTCGGTTGAAGGTCAAGGTAGTTCGTTTTTCTTTACAATCCCTGTAGTGATCTGAGAGTAGTTGGCTGACAGTAACAAATATCTCCCTTTGTAAGATTCATATTAGAGTAGATCAGCTTATCTTGCCAATGAGTTGCATGCGCGCTATAATTTCTTTTGGTTTTAATATAGGTTAGGAGCGCGTTTGCTCCGATTGAGGTGAGTAATGCCTATTTATACGTATCGGTGTGAACAGTGCGGCGTTCAGTTTGAGCGACGTCAGAAATTCAATGATCCACCCCTGACTCGTTGCCCTGAATGCAGTAAAAACGCGCTTAGGAAAGTATATTTACCCGTTGGAATTGTCTTCAAAGGTTCGGGTTTTTATTCGACAGATAATCGATCTCCCTCGGGGCAAACTAGAGCATCTAAAGAGTCAAAATCAGAAGAGAAAGAAACAACCCACTCAACTTCAGATGAGAAGAAGAAGGACAGTAAGGATAGTGAAGATTGATTGACAGGTTTAACAGGTTTAATTAATA
>JASFVL010000551.1:0-3144 GCA_050049875.1 Anaerolineales bacterium | reverse complement strand
GCCATTGTTTTGGAAGTAGATATCGCTGGTGATGTGCCGGGTATCAAACCTGAAGAGTCCTCCGTTAAATTGGGAGGAGGTCCGACCATTTTGGTCTACGATACTCGTATGATCCCCAACTTAAAGATGCGGGATTTCGTGCTAGATACAGCTTCTGAATTGGATATCCCGATTCAACTATCCTATGCCGAAGGAGGTGCTACGGATGGGGGAGCCATCCACTTACACAATACAGGCGTACCCTCCGTTGTCCTTGGTGTACCTGTCCGTCATATTCACACCCACAGCGCTATCCTACATCAGGAGGATTATGACAAAGCTGTCAATCTTTTAGTTGAAGTTTTGAAAAGGCTGGATAAGAATATTGTTGCAGGTCTAACCATCTGAACAGAAAGTTAATTTTAAAATATATAGATTGAAGCTACACAATTGGGATGATGATGGTGGGATGAGGATGTTACCCAGCAAATTCCGCCAATAATCCCCACCAACTACGTAAATCCTCAAGATAGAATCTTTTGATTAAATGATTACGTGGAGGCAAGATGACAGATCTTATCTCAAATATTACCGCTGACCTTCAAAAACAGATCGAAAGCTTCGAATCCGAAGTTAAAGTTCAGGAAATCGGAACGGTGTTGGAAGCTGGAGATGGTATTGCTAGAGCGACCGGATTAGCCGATATCCGCGCCCAAGAATTAGTTCAATTCGACAACGGCGTGATGGGGATTGCTTTCAATCTGGAAAAGGATTCCATCGGCATCATTATCATGGGCGAATACTCGGGTATTCGGGAAGGAATGATCGTACGTTCAACGGGACGAATCTCTTCCGTTCCAGTCGGAGATGGTCTGATTGGACGCGTCGTCAATGCTCTTGGTCAAGCAGTGGATGGGAAAGGGTCGATTAATTTTGAACACTATCGCCCGATTGAGCGTATTGCCCCTGGCGTAGTTAAACGCCAAGATGTTGACACCCCTGTCCAGACCGGTATCAAAGCCATCGATTCGATGATTCCTATTGGACGCGGCCAGCGCGAGTTGATAATCGGTGATCGTCAAACTGGGAAAACTGCAATAGCCATCGACACCATTATTAACCAAAAGGGAAAGGATCTTATTTGCATTTACGTAGCAATCGGTCAGAAGAAAGCTTCTGTTGCTCGCACTGTCGCAACCCTCGAACAATACGGTGCCATGGAACATACCATCGTCGTCGTTGCGTCCGCTGAAGAACCTGCTGCCCTGCAATACATAGCCCCTTATGCGGGCTGTGCGATGGGTGAAGAGATTATGGAATCGGGGCGCGACGCTTTAGTGGTGTATGACGACCTCTCAAAACACGCATGGGCGTATCGCCAAGTTTCGCTGCTTTTACGTCGACCGCCGGGTCGGGAAGCATACCCTGGTGATCTCTTTTATCTACACTCACGCTTGTTGGAGCGCGCAGCTCGCTTAGCGGATAAGTACGTTATCGTCCCCAAAGATTATCCTGATGAACTGGCAGAAGCCAAAGACGCTGTCAATGACAAGGTTTACGATGGACCGCTTTCCCATCATGATGCAGAACAAGATCTAAAAGGGATGGATACCTCTGAAGAGTATAAAATTCTTGAAGTTAAGGGATCAGGGGGTTCCCTAACCGCATTGCCAGTCATCGAAACCCTTCTTGGGGATGTCTCCGCTTATGTTCCCACGAACGTAATATCCATCACCGATGGCCAAATCTATCTCGAAGACAACCTGTTCTATGCCGGGATCCGGCCAGCAATCAACGTGGGTATTTCAGTGTCAAGGGTGGGAGGTGACGCTCAAACAAAAGCGATGAAACAGGTAGCCAGTCGCCTGCGTCTAGATATGGCTGCATTCCGAGAATTAGCCGCATTCGCCCAATTCAGTTCAGACTTGGATAAAACCACTCAATTTCGCTTAAATCGTGGTCAGCGTCTTCAAGAGATCTTAAAACAGCCCCAATATAATCCCATACCTCTCGAAGACCAGGTGATGATTATTTATGCAGGTACAAGAGGTTTCGCTGACAATGTTCCTATCGAGCGCATGAGGGCTTGGGAGAACGATCTCCTCCGCTACATGGAATCCTCCCACCCTGAAGTGGGTAAAGATATCGCTGAGAAGAAGAGAATCACAGAGGAGAATGAGGATGATCTGCGAAAAAGCCTTGAGACATTTAATTCAACATGGAGATAACCGAATTCAGCAGACTACCTGAAATGAGCTATCGATGTCTACCGCACGTGAAGTAAAACAACGCATTCGCAGTGTCAAAAATATTGCTCAGGTTACGCGTGCCTTGCAGGCTGTGAGCGCTAGTAAAGTGCAAAAAGCAATGCAAGCGATGATGAAAACTCGTCCATATGCAACCAAAGCTTGGCAAGTCTTGACCCATGTTGCTGCTCAACCCGGTCGAGAAAATCTTCATCCGCTGCTTGACAAACATGAAGAGACCAAGGATATTCTGCTTATTTTAATCAGTGGTGATCGCGGTTTGGCGGGGGCATATAATACCAATGTCATCCGCTTTGCTCTCAATAATATAAAGAATTATGACACACCTGTGCATCTGATAACCGTCGGACGTAAAGGGCGAGATATAATGATCCGTCGCGGGCAAAAAATATTTGCTGAATTCAGCGATCTCCCCGATACACCAACTTTCGCGGATATCTCTGCGATTGGTCGATTAGCTGTTGATGAGTTTCTAGCGGGCAATACCGACGAGGTGTATCTGGTATATACGGATTATGTGAATATGGTGACCCAAAATCCGGCGATTAAAAAACTGCTCCCCTTGGAAGTAGACGCTGGTGAGGGGCGTGTCGAGGATTTTGGACCCGCTGCCCATGATGGCCCCCAAGCTTCCTATATATATGAGCCGGGACGGGATGAAATTTTAGATGAAATCGTGCCTCGCTTCACCGCATTACAAGTATATCAAGCTGTGCTCGAATCCCAAGCAAGCGAACACGCAGCCCGCATGGTTGCAATGAAAAACGCCACAGATAATGCTACGGATTTATCTGCTGCTTTACAACTGGAATACAACAAAGCCCGACAATTTGCCATAACCAGCGAGATGTTGGATATCGCCGGTGGGGCAGAGGCTTTGGCTAAAAGTTCATAGTAT
>JASFVL010000550.1:0-3147 GCA_050049875.1 Anaerolineales bacterium | reverse complement strand
ATCAGCTCATTCCCCTTTACGAAGAGATAATCTCTCCATTTGGCCCCACCAACAATCCACGGTGGTACCGTCTGCAAAACGGATTCGCTCACACGGCCTATTTACAACGCGTAGAGGATCGCAAACTTAACCCAAGCGTGGCTTGGGTCCCCGAGGAGGGTCACCTGGGGGAGATCACGGTTCCGTACACAAGGGCATTTCGATTAACACAAACCTACGGTTGGGTTCCCCTGTACAGGCTTTACTATCAATCCGTACACTGGATCACAGATGTTGAACCAGGACCCAACGAAAGAGCGTGGTATAAGATCACCGACGAATTATTAAAGATCCACTACCACGTACCCTCCAGACATGTCAGGCTGATCAAACCCAAGGAGATTAAACCCATCTCCCCTGAGATCCCCCACGAACAGAAACGCATTGAAGTATCGCTGAGAGAACAGACCCTAACAGCCTATGAAGCGGAAAACATCGTCCTACACACACAAATATCCTCAGGGATACCCAGCTTTGGACCAACAACCAACGGAATTCCTACCCACACCCCCAGCGGACGATTCAACATCGATATAAAAGTTCCCTCCAAACATATGGGCAATGGTAATCTGACTGACAACATTCACGCCTATGAACTCCCCGGGGTGCCATGGTGCTGTTTCTTCCACGAAACCGGAGTTGCCTTCCACGGAACGTATTGGCACGACAACTTTGGCCGAAAAATGAGCCACGGTTGCGTTAATATGCGCATGGACGATGCCAAATGGCTTTATCGCTGGACGAAGCCAGAAGCTGAATCCCATGATTGGGTGCGCAAAGGATTTGGAACCAGCGTAAAGGTAAACTAAATGCGCGTGAAGAATCTCTTTCTACTCGTCTTATTGGGTATCCTTCTAAGTGCCTGTGGTGATGGGGAATTGCAGATATCCGACGCCTGGGCTCGTCCCGGGCTGGCATCCAACAACAGCGCGATATTTTTCACTATCGAGAATCCCAGCAAGGACAGTGAGAGGCTTCTCGGCGTCCGCTGTAATGCCGCAGGAAGCGCGGAAGTTCACCGCAGCTTTATGGAAGACGAGGTCATGAAAATGGAACTCCAGGAGTATGTCGGCATCCCCCCTAAAAGTCAATTGTCTTTTGAGCCGGGAGGTTATCACGTCATGTTGATCGATTTAAAATCAGATCTGAACGAGGGGGATCTCGTTAATCTCGTGCTGGAGTTCGAAAATACTGGAGATGTACAACTACAAGTGGAAGTTCAAGAGCGTTAAACTAAGGCGTCCACCATCAAGGCAAAAAAGATAAACGCCAAATACATACTCGAGTGACGGTACATCTTCCAGGCAACTTGATTGCCCTCCTGTTTCCATACACGCCAAGCTGAGCCTAACAATCCAGCCCCCAAAACGATCGCAGCAACTAAATAAATACTTTCCCCCAAACCAAAGAGCGGTAGCAATAAAGTCAAAGCCACCAACTCAACAGTATAGACAAAAATCTGTTTGCGTGTCTCCGCTTGACCTCGCACAACGGGGAGCATCGGTACCCCTGCGCGAGCATAGTCTTTTCGACGGACAATCGCTAACGCCCAAAAGTGAGGTGGTGTCCACAAGAACACGACTGCGAACAGAAACAGGGCGGGGATATTCAAACTACCGGTGACAGCCGCCCACCCCACCAACGGTGGGATCGCGCCAGCACCACCGCCAATGACAATATTCTGTACGGTCGTTTTCTTGAGGAAGATACTATAGATCAAAACATAGTAGATGATTCCAGCCAGGGTTAACAAAGCTGCCAAGAGGTTGACGAAAGCTACCATCACATAGAATGACGCCAAGGATAACCCGACACCAAAAGCTAAACCTTCCGCGGGACTCAGGCGTCCAGAGGGGATCGGTCTCTTTTGGGTGCGCTGCATTTTGACATCGTCTTTATGATCAATGTATTGATTAATCGCGCTTGAGCCGCCCGCGGCCATGAAACCACCCAATAAAACCCAGAATGTAACCCCGAGTGAAGGCCAACTACGTCCGGCAATAACCATACCAGCGTAAGTGGTCACCAACAAAAGAAGAACGACAATCGGTTTTGTGAGGGCGAAGAAATCTTTAATCGATCTCTTCCTAAGTGAATTCGTCTTCTCCTTAAGTATGTTGATAACAGGTACATGCCCCATCAGTACAACCAATATCAAAACATTGGAAGCTACCCAGATGGCAATTGCAGAGGCTTCGTGAAGCACTTTCAGATAAGCAGGAAATCCAGCCTCACTTTCAACCGCTCCCATTAACGTTTGAGCCAAAAACAATACACCCAGTGTGGTCGCAGAGACGAGTACATCTGCACGCTGATGCTGAGTTTTCCAGGCGCGATAGAACATCGAAACGATGGATATACTAGCAAAGAAGGTTAGAATGCGGTGGATCATTTCAATCCATTGAGCTGGATTTTGGGGGTTTGAAAACAGCGATGTTTGGCATAAAGGCCAGCTAGGACACGCTCCCGATGCACCGGTTGAAACGACGACCGTCCCGCTGATCAGCGTGAGAAAGATCGCTACACCTGTTATTAGGCTCAAACGAGCGAATGGATCAGATCGAAACGAATCATCTATATGAAGCCTCTTTCGTGATGGATAATAAGACAACACTGTGCTTCCCAAAATCAGGGCGAGAACAACCATGGACAGCCCAAAATGGAGGGCAGTTCTTACCCCAGGTGGAACATCCTGACTAAAAACAGCACCTAAGACGACCTGGACTCCATAGAGTGCAGTTGCTGAAGATATTAAACTGGTTACCACGCTTTTATGGCGATAGCTAATCCATGTTTTGACAAAGATAGTCAACAAGACCAAGCCGGTGATTATAGCAAGTGTTTGATGGATATAATCAATACCAATCCTATCGTTTACGCTAGAGAACAAACTACCGGAGCACACCGGCCAATCTACACAGCCCGGATCAACCCCTGAAGCTCGCATGATCCCCCCGACCGTAATCATAATAAACAACAAAATCGATGCGGCAAGTAGTTGATAGCGAAATATTTTTGAACCGTTATTGCTCGCTGTCACGATCGTTCTCTCCTTAACTCAGGCAGTATGCCTTGTGGGTTGGGGGGAAGTGTAAGCTTTATCTTCTC
>JASFVL010000549.1:0-3163 GCA_050049875.1 Anaerolineales bacterium | reverse complement strand
GGGCGCTGCGCGACGTGGACGTGGAGGGTGAATAGTTTCAAATGAAGGGAAAGCTGTTGAAATCAATAGCATCGCAGCATTATATTGTTGCGACAAGTTGTGAAATTTGACCGTAATTGGGCAATTTGCTTGACAATGAGGACAAACTATGGTATTTTACTTATAGGTTAATTAACCATTTAGTTAAATAAGGAAAACCCTAATTATGAGGAGTAACGATGACAGATTAAGCCAGATCTTCGCAGCATTGGCAAACCCGACTCGGCGGGCAATTTTAGCGCGTTTAGCGGAGGGGGAGGCAACCGTTAACGAACTCGCAGAGCCGTTTGATATGAGTTTACCAGCCATTTCTAAGCACATCAAAGTATTGGAGCGTGCGGGACTCATCACACAGGGGCAAAGAGCGCAATATCGACCCTGCAGCATAGATGTTACCCCCCTGAAAGAAATTTCCAAATGGACAGAGCAGTACCGTCATATCTGGGAGGCACGCTTTGACCGCATGAACGATTATATAAATCAACTTAATAACAAGGAGAAAGATAATGAGTGAAAGCACTATTTCAAAAGAAGCAATTGTGATTGAACGTATTTTCGATGCACCCGTAGAGGTAATCTGGCAAATGTGGACACAGCCTGAGCATTTCAAAAAATGGTACGGTCCACAAGGATTCACCGTTCCTGTAGCCAACATGGATCTGCGCGTTGGTGGCAAGCGCCTGATTTGCATGGAATCACCGGATGGCAGTATGAAAATGTGGACAACAGGGGAATACGTGGAAATTGTCACCAATGAGCGGCTTGTCTACACCGAAAGCCCTGCTGATGAAGAAGGCAATGTGGTTTCGCCGGCTGCTATGGGGATGCCAGACGGGTATCCCGCAACGACCGAGGTCAGCGTGCTTCTGGAAGACCTTGGTGGGCGCACAAAAATGGTGATGACGCATGCAGGCATACCGGCAGACTCACCAGGAAGGAGCGGCTGGGAACAAGCCTTCGATAAGTTAGCAGAGCACATCGGAACTGACCTCAACGATAAATAATAGGACGGATTGGTTAATCGGTCTCCTCAATAAATACATAACACTTTCTCAGGGCAATCATGGAAAGATTACATGATTGCCCTGAGAATCCATCACACACATTCTCAAGATGTGATGTCACAATTCTCATATGGAGTACACCCTTTACCAAAGGTAACGCCAGACGGCGGGTGGGCTCCGATTCCCTTTGCGATGAGCGCTTCGCTAGTTCCTTCGCGGCCGCTCAGCACAGGAGCAATGACAACTTCCTAGAGGGACAAGCGCGATGACCAAATGAGTTTTTATGCGACTCTCAGAGGATCTAATCCCAAATATAGATTTATAATAGATAATATCTCATGAATATAGATCCTTCCAATTACTACCACACACCTTTGATTAAGGGTCGCTCTACGATGGATGGCTAAGCAGAGCCCAACGACTGATCACACCGATGAATGGCGCAAAGAGAGGTTAGGTAATAAGGAGGCCTATAATCCAATGGCTATCATAAGAGATCCAGAGGGGAATGAGACGTCTACTCTGTTTGGGATGGTCAATTTCAAAGATCAAAACGTACTCGAAATCGGGTGTGGCGATGCCAGGTTCACATGGCTCTATGCCGACAAGGCCGCCCATGTTACGGCAATCGACCCGTACAGAGAAGTTGTTGAAACAGCTCGAGCGGATCTGCCTGAGATGCTAAAGGGGCGGGTCCAGTTCTTAGAATCCTCGATTGAGGAATTTGCCAAGTCATTCAATGACCAGAAGTTCGATATCGCAATCTACCCCTGGTCGCTTTGATGAGTAGAAATCGAGGGCATGGTCCATGCCCTGCAACAAACCTATAAAATTCTCCAACCCAATGGCTTGCTGATCAATGTCCACGATCTCCCCATCCCCCAGGTGATCGAGGTCCATTCGCCTGAGAGCGTCCACAAGGTTGGTTGGCTCATGGACAGCGAGGACTTTGACAATGAGAGAGCAGCTACGAACGCATTAACCCAGGTCGTCGCGGATGGTTATTTTGACCTTGAAGACGAGCGAGAATTAATGATCAACATCTATATGGATGATTTGAGTGAATTGTGGGAGTGGTTGGCTGAGTGGTGGGAAACTGCAATCCTCCCGGAGAGAATCGTCCAGCGGATCGAAGAACTTATTCACGAGGTTGGTCCATCGGTTAGAATTGTGCTCGCTATACAAGCGCGGATGACAAAACTGAGTGCGAGCGGATAGACCGGATTACATTATTATTGATAACTTGTTAGCCTTAACCAGGCACTTGAACTCTTACCCTCATGGGACCCGCTGGATCGCTGCGCTGACCCGCTGGATCGCTACGCTGATCCGCTGTATTGCAAGGCAAAAAGTGCCAGGTACTTGTGGACATCAAACTCATGAATGAATTCACGGTCTGAAAGGCCAAATTCGTTGAAAACGGGTCGTTGGGACAACGCACAGCAGCGAATCACATCAGGTTTGTCACTGTGAGTCGCTGTAGATGTTGAAGGGGTTTACAGGTCAATGGGGGAGATTGCCACGCCGTCTTCGACGGCGCGCAATGACATTCATTAAGTCGAAGCGCACGAATGCGACTCCCTAGGCGCCAACCCGGAGCTATCCGTGGCCCGACGATATTCGGCAGAGAGGGAAAAGGAGAGTGAGGCGACTCAACCAACTGACAAACCAGAGGTATCCTTTTTGCCGTCTGGGCCGTCTCTTCGATGATAGAGAGCATCTGCGCGCTGATGAGTCTTGGCCGAGCGAGGAATGGACACAGTCATGCTATGTTTACGGTGTGCACAGAGGCTGCACCCCATAGAGATCGCGCTCTGCACAGGTGAGCTGGCGGACGTAGCGGTTCTCTTGGACCCAATCCACCAGCTCGTCAAGGGTGCGGTGGACCTGCCAGATATGCACGGCACCATCTAGAGCGTTCGTCAAGACCCAGTCCCCCTGCGGGCTGAAGGTAACATGAGCCACGGGGGCATTGTGGGCTTTAAAATTACGAATAGCCTCCCCGGAATCCAAGTCCCACAAGATCAACCTCCCGTCACCCGTGCCGGTAAGGGCGTAGCGACCGCTGGGGTCGACAGCCACACTGAACAATTCCGTGTTTTGACCGGACATGCGGCGCA
>JASFVL010000548.1:0-3165 GCA_050049875.1 Anaerolineales bacterium | reverse complement strand
TACGCAGATCAAGAGGAATTTTGGTGGTATTGGGCAGACTGCGCTCGCAAAATACCCTCATCACCTCCCTAACTGCGTATATTCTGTAACAAGTGAGTCGCGCCATTTTAGCATTCCAAGAATGGTGCGTCAATCACGCAAAAGTAATAGATGAAGAGGATTGCCACACCATGAAATACACACTTAAGCTTCAAATCCCGTCTTGTACAGTCGTGCGTAATACCCCTCTTCAGCCATCAATTCGTTATGGGTACCTTGTTCGACAATTCGAC
The DNA here is from genome assembly GCA_050049875.1 of Anaerolineales bacterium. Classification (GTDB taxonomy): domain Bacteria; phylum Chloroflexota; class Anaerolineae; order Anaerolineales; family UBA11858; genus JASFVL01. The sequence goes on along the minus strand of JASFVL010000548.1, from coordinate 2,893 downwards.
CTTCATCAAGGACCACGATACGATCTGCGTTGACAACCGTAGAAAGACGGTGAGCAATTACGAATGCTGTTCTTCCGTGCAAGAGTCGGGCCAAAGCCTCTTGAATGACCAGTTCCGTCTGGGTATCGACGCTGGAGGTGGCTTCATCCAAGATCAAAATCCGAGGATTGGCAAGCAGAGCGCGAGCGAAGGAAATCAGCTGGCGCTGGCCTTCTGATAATAGCACACCTCCTTCTTCTACGGGTGTGTCATAACCAAACCGCATACTGGTGATAAAATCATGCGCACCGACCGCTTTAGCCGCATCCTCTATGGCTTGATCAGAGGCATCTAGCAGGCCAAATTGGATGTTATCGCGCACAGTGCCATTGAATAGAAAAGGATCTTGCAACACAATACCCATTTGCCTGCGTAGGCTGGACTGAGTGACTTTACGCAAATCGCGCCCATCAACTAATACCTGTCCTTCCACAGGATCATGGAAGCGGCTGAGCAACATTACCATGGTGGATTTACCAGCTCCGGTCTTCCCTACCAACGCCACCGTACGACCCGCTTGAACTTGGAGTTCAATATCCTGCAACACCGGTGTGTCGTCATCAGGGTAATGGAAGTTGACGCTGCGGAACTCGATATCCCCCCGAATAGTGGGCAGATCAACAGCATCCGGAGCATCCTGAACATCTGGTGGTGTATCTAAAAGCGCGAATATGCGCTCCCCTCCCGCCATGGTGGATTGGAACTGGTCATAGCGCATGCTCAAGCTACGGATGGGGTTAAAAAAGCGCTCAATGTAGAGAACAAAAGCTACCAGAACCCCAGCGGTGATCTCCTCCCCTAGCACTGCCGCTCCCCCTAACCATACCACCAGCGCCGTTGCTGCGGCTCCAAGCAGGTCCATAACTGGGAAAAAAGCCGAGGCTACACGTGCTGCTTGAATGTTAAGTTCCAAATTATTCATATTGACCTGTTGTCGAAATACCCGGTAATTTGTCTCTTGGCGGGAAAAAGCCTGGACCACACGGACACCGTTAATGTTCTCAGCAAGAACGGAATTTACCCAACTGACAGCAGCCCGCACTTTACGGTAATTCTCGCGTGCCCTCGTACGAAACAAATTTGCCGCGATGAACATCAGAGGTAAAACCGTAAAGGTTAGTAAGGACAAACGCAGGTTCATACCTAACATTGCAATCAGAATAGCCACCAAGGTAAAAAGATCGCGCGCACTGGCAACAATAGCCCAGGTGACAAACTGGCGTAAAACTCCCACATCATTGATCACACGGGAAATAACCCGGCCTACACTGTAATGGGTGAAGAATCCCAAAGACAAATCTTGTAGATGTCTAAATAAACGAGCGCGTAGATCGTAAATAATAGACTGACCCACGCGAGCCATTAAATTCACCCGCAAAAAAATGACACCCCATTGTAAGAATATTATCCCAATATAAAACAACACAGTCTGACGAAGAACAACTACAGAACCGGCTGCCATACCCTCATCCAGGGCGACCTTGACCAGGTATGGGCCAGTCACGCTGGCAGCGGAACCCAGCAACATGAGGATAACCGCCAGTGTAAATTGCCAGCGATAGGGTCGAATAAAGGACCAAAGCCTGCGGACCACAAACGGATCAAAACCCTTTGAGAGAGCTTCTTCCGCGTGATTGAGTTTTGGAGGCTGTTTTTTGCTCATTTTGATGATCTAAAGTCAATACCTTGATATCTGCTGATCACAATTTGTGATTTACAGGCCTAGCCAATCCGGTTTACATCAACCGCAGCCACTTTGGAAAACGACTTTTCAACCTTCCCCGAACGCGCTTTCCCCAGCCCAACGGGAATCCCTGAACGCAAACCGCCATCCACCCATCAGGGCCTGGCGAGGGTATTACCTCACCGCGCAGATATCGGATAACTCTGGGATCATCCACTGGGAAAGAAAGCACCTTCTGAAAATCAGATACCTCCAATGCCATAACCAAAGCTGATGAAGGCTCAAAACGTTTCTTCTTCAATGAACCCAACCACCAGCCCCAATGCAAAACTGAGAGTCCTTGCAAATCGGGAAGATCATCGGGGAGATGGTACAGGTATGAACCAACCAAGGCTAAGCGATCCTCAAATAACGGGACCGACATAATTTCATCCCAAAAAGCTCTGTAATGGCCTAACACATCCTGAGGTACTGCAGAATACCCAAACAACTTTTTTAAATCACACCTTGAAGGTAAACTTTCGACCCGAGACTTTTGCCTTACAAGGTGGGCTACAAAATGACCTTCACCCAATGTCCGATGGGGCCATAGGCGGACAGTACGGTTCAAATCAAACATACGAACATCTTCTGAAAGCCACTCTGGACGTCCAGTATCGAATTCCACATATTTAGGCGGTTCTAAGAGCACAAATTCTGGGTGAGACTTCAAAAATCGAAAAACAACTCCTTCGTTTTCCTCTGGTGCAAAGGTACAAGTTGCATAAACCAAAGACCCTCCCGGACTCACCAAACGAGCTGCCTCATACATGATCCCATCTTGACGTTTGGCGTAATTCTCAACCAAATTTGTTGTCCAATCCCTACGAGTGGATGGTTCCTTCCGGAACAAACCCTCTCCAGAACACGGCGCATCCACGAGAACACGATCGAAATATGCGCCCAGGTGATCCGCTAGGCGGGTGGGGGTTTCATTGGTTACAACCACGTTGCGCGCTCCCCAGCGTTCCACATTCTTCATCAAAGCACGCACACGCCGAGGGTGGATATCATTGGCAATCAACAAGCCTTGGTTCTGCATCAGTGTGCTGATATGCGTCGTCTTCCCACCTGGCGCCCCTGCCAAATCCAGCACGCGCTCCCCTGGTTGTGGATCCAATATTTCAGCGA
>JASFVL010000547.1:0-3168 GCA_050049875.1 Anaerolineales bacterium | reverse complement strand
CGGAATTAGTGCAGGCTTTACGGGAGTATCTCAGCTCAGAAGAGATCTCCGCGATGATCCGGCGCGCTGACAAATTAATTGCTTCAGGGAGTTACCCGCAACCTGACCCGGGCCGCCGCTCCCATCCCTGGCCGCCCGTATAACGCGGCTTATTTGATAGTTAGGATTCTATTATGTCCCATTACAAACTAGCTCTATTGGGTTTCGGCAATGTCGGGCGTGCGCTTGCTCGTTTATTGGAGCGCAAGCGCGGCGAGCTGTTAGAGAAGTATGACTTAGATTTTTCCATCACCGGAATCGCCACCGGCAGTCACGGAGCGGCGGTCGATCCGGATGGTCTGGATATCAAATCAGCCCTCCATCTGGCTGAAACCGGCGCTACGCTTGACTCGCTCTCGAAGATTCGACTTCACGATTCGTTGGATTTCATCCGCCGAAGTGGGGGGGATGTGCTCTTCGAGAATAGCCCTGTTAACTACCAAACTGGTCAGCCAGCGGTGGACCACCTGCGTACAGCTTTGGAACACGGTATGCACGCCATCACTGCCAACAAAGGTCCTGTGGTTCACGCTTACAGCGAGTTAACCGCGTGGGCAGTAGAAAATAGGCGCAGCTTTTATTTTGAATCGGCGGTGATGGATGGCGCCCCGATCTTCGCCTTGTTTAGAGAAGCGTTGCCAGGAGCTAATTTAAGAGGCTTTCAGGGGATTCTAAATTCGACGACCAACTTGATCCTTACCCTTATGGAACGCGGCGAGTCCTTTGAGCAGGCCGTGGCTTATGCCCAATCCATTGGCATGGCGGAGACAGATCCCAGTGGCGATATTGATGGCTGGGACGCGGCGGTAAAAGTTGCCGCGTTGGTCACCGTCTTGATGGGTGTTCCGTTAAAACCGGATCGCATCGATCGACAGGGAATCCGTTCCCTGACGTCGGAAGACATCGCTCACGCACGCGAGAGAGGCGCCCGTTGGAAATTAATTTGTTCAGCCTGCCGGGAGGGGGATCGGGTAGAAGCGAGGGTTGCCCCTGAGATGGTCCCTTCTGACTCGCCCTTCTACGCTGTGATGGGCACTTCATCCATTGTAGAATTTGAGAGCGATGTACTTGGTAGCTTGACGATCCTAGAGGGGGACCCCAGCCCGGAGACCACTGCCTATGGTCTATTAGCCGATTTCATTAACGCGGTCAGGGATTGAAAGGAGAGCGCAATGACTACAGCCACTTTATGGCCGCGAGCACTGGATGCACTGAGGGCATTAGGCGCTCATTACAGACCTATGATGGAAAAAGCTGCTCAAGAGGAGCATTTGGACCGCAGAGATTGGGGCTTGCTCCTGACAGCGATGGGCTTCGCACCTGAAGCTGTCTCGAATGAGCTGCTCCAAGTGCGCGTTCCATACCAGAATTACACCCAGCGGTTGGGACAGGGCGTAGAAAAGGGTATCTTAGAGCTTGCCGGTGAGGGGCAGTTCCGCCTGACGGATAAAGGTCGGGAGATAGCCCAGCGGGTGATCCTGGCGGCTTACGCACGCATGGGCACGCTCAACCCTCTCCCTGATGGGGATTTGCTCTACTTGGTGACTCTGCTTCAGCGCTTGGTGAATGCTAGCCTTGAAGCCCCGCAGCCTCCGGGGAAATGGAGCATCAACCACAGCCGGCGTTTCGATCCTGGGGAGAAAGCGCCTCTGATGATCAAAGTTGACCAGTACCTAAGCGACTTGGCAGCTTACCGGGATGACGCGCACCTGGCGGCTTGGGGTTCCTTGGACTTCGGTGGTCCCGCTTGGGAGGCTCTCACCTACATCTGGCGCGGTGAGGCTGATACTTTAGAGACTCTAACCCGTAAATTAGCCCGCCGTGGGAATCCTCCTGAGGTTTACCAAAGCGCTATCGACCTTCTGAAAACCCGCCAGTTGGTTCGCGAACAGGAGGGGAACCTCCAGCTCACCGCTGAGGGGCGTGAAATCCGCCAAAAGGCTGAGCAAGTTACCGATCGTTATTTCTACGCTCCTTGGTCCTGTTTGGTTGAGGGTGAAAACCAGGCCTTGGGCGATCTATTGGATAAATTGGCGCACAACCTTCGTAGTACACCAGTCCGAAAGTGAGGTGGAAAATTTGAAACCTGCTATCATCCTGTCCATCCAAGTCGGTACTCCACAACGTTATGAGGGTCAAGCTGGGGAGAAGCCTTGGACGACCGCCTTTTTCAAAACCCCGCTGAGCGGGAAAGTCCGTCTAACACGCATGGGGCTGGATGGGGATCAACCGGCGGATCGCAAACACCACGGTGGGGCTGATAAAGCTGTCCTGGCGTACGCGGCGTCTCATTACCCGATCTGGCGCCAGGAACTGGGTCGCCAGGATATGACCTACGGGGGTTTTGCTGAGAATTTCACCATCCAGGGTTTGGATGAAGAGACCGTGTGCATCGGGGACACTTATAAGATTGACGATGTGCTGGTACAAGTATCCCAGCCGCGCCAGCCGTGTTGGAAAATCTCGCGCCGTTGGGGGATTGAAGGCTTAACAAATCTCGTCCGCGAAACGCTGCGCATGGGCTGGTACCTGCGGGTGCTGGGGGAAGGCAATGTGCAGGCTGGGATGGCGATGGTTTTGCTGGAGCGCCCATGCCCCCAGTGGACGGTGGCGCGTGCGTTTCGCGTATACAACAGCAGCCGAGATGATCCGGTAACAGCGGCTGAGCTAGGGAAATGTGAAATGCTTTCCAAGGGTTGGTTGGAAAAGTTGAGAGGGAATAAATAAACCCTTTGGGTCTTAGCTACTTAATATCCTTTCTATTTCCTGCCGTGCGCTGTCCTCCAGAGGTTGCGGCTGGTGCTTTTCCATGATGGAGATGGTCTTCTCCTTGATATGCTCGCCGACTGGCTTACCCCCCATTTCTGCCCACTCCTCGCCTCCTAGGCGGCTGAATAGGGAGGGGCGCCAGAGTTCGCGGAAGTGGTTCAGTGTGTGCTCACTGGCGAGGTAATCATTGTCAGGTCCCACCTGATGGATGACTTCCATTGCTAGCGATTCCTTATCTAGGGAAAAACCTCCCATAAAGCGGCGCAGCATGGAGATGATCTCGTCGCACAGCACGACCATCTCCGGTGAAGTGGTCTTGCCACTCTCCAGGTAGCCGATGTCGTGGGTCAGGTTGTTCCC
>JASFVL010000546.1:0-3170 GCA_050049875.1 Anaerolineales bacterium | reverse complement strand
TTTGATAGCTGGCGACCCGCTCGCTCAATCGCCCTGTTCCATATCATCCACCACTTTGATCTTGTTCGTGCGGATCTGGCCCCGCGCCCAGTTGTAATGTTTGAAGGTGTTCGCCGCGATGTAGTCGTAGAGACTCTCTTCGCCGGTCCACTCATATAATCCGGCGGTATAGATTTCCTCCTCACTCATCCCCTCCACCAAACCTAGGGTCTGCTGGTAGGAGCGCTGAAAAAGGTTCATAACCTGCTCTAGGGGTTCGTCCCGGTGGCGCTCAAAACCCTCCTGGTTCAATGCCGGCAGGTCGCGCCACGTTTTTCCCGAGGCCGGCGTTTCGGGCACCTCGCCGCGCTTCCCTGCCCGGTACCAGGCGATCAAGCGCTGCTCCCAATCAACGAGGTGGGCGAGAATGTCCTTGACCGACCAGTCATCCATCGATCCGGGCCAAATCATTTCCTTGGGGCTCAAATCGGCGACCTTTTGCTCCAGGCGCTCGCGCTCGAAGCGAATCGCCTCCAGTAAAGTTTCCTTCGTCAGGTAGTCCATCGCAGCGCTGCCTCCATCTTATGAGGTTTTCGGGGCTTGATTGGACTGCTGCCCAATCCCTCCAATCTTACTCTAGAATTATGTAAGTCCTATTCAAATGAACTCAATTCACGCTTCGCGCCTCACTCTGATCCATCGCCAAACGCCGGCAAAGACGCCAACCAGCAGCAGGACGAAACTACCAGTGACCAAAGCCCATTTCACCATCGTGAAGACTGGTGCCAAGACATCAATGACTGGGGTGCGCGCCGGGTAGCGCAGCATCACCAGGGAAGTGGAGCCATTTTCCAAAAAGTCGAACAGCGCCCCCAGGACCGGTGCCAAGTTGGCGCGCTGCCAAAAACTACCCGCGCTGAATACCCGCGTGTAGAGCCAACTGAGCGCTGTGCTCAGGAACAGCGTGTAGACGATTGGCCAAACCACATCGAAGGTGAAACGCGCTCGCACGTAAGCATCTCTCCCAGCCTCGCCATAGGCTTCCGCCATGCTGTAGAGCTCATCCGGGGAGTAGTAAAAAGACAAATCCGGCGAGCCAACACCTTGCGAGTCAATCTCAGCATTAGCGGACTGACTCGGTAGCACCAAGGCGCTGAACGACAGGAAAATTACCAGGGCGATCAATGCCACCCATCCAGTCGACACCCGCCGGAGCCATTCAGAAAGCGATTTCCACATTCGTAGTTTTTTATTGGTCAGCAGAGCTTGCGAAGGGATTGAAATGACACAAAACGAACCGTACCCTAGCTATGCTAGTGTGGGTTAAAGTATATCGCAATTCAATTGAAGCGTTGGTGTCCTTCAAAGGCTTTTGCGCATGTCCAATTCAAAGACCTGAAACCCCATGCTCTCGTAGAGTCTCCGAGCCGGATTGCCCACCAGAGTATTGAGGGCGACTTCCTCGCAATCCATTAGCTTGCCCCTCTGCATTGCTTCAACCATCAAACTCCGGGCGATCCCCTGCCTGCGATGACTCGGTTGTACGTAGATCGCATGGATGTGCAACACCCGCTTCGGCGCGAAGACCGCATGCAACTCGGTGATGCTGGCTTCGACGACCCCGATGGTTTGGGGTTCGGATGAGCTGGTCTCAGCTACCAGTAGCAGGTGGTCAGGGTCATGGATCGCGGAAGTGATGCGTTCCCGCAGCCACGCGCTCACCTGCCCTCTTTCCGCTAATGGGTGCCCCTCGACCGCTGCCATTTCGTCAAGCATCGCCAGCATGAACTCTACGGCTACTTCGACATCAAAACGATCAGCGTTTCGGATTCTCATGACACCAACTCAACAGCACCCTCTTGAAACGCGGCGTCCTTGTTGGCAGAATTATCCTGCCGTTTGCATGCCCACCGGGGAACGATATTTGCGGACGACTTCAACAATTAATACCAACAGGATCAGCCCAGTGGCAATCAACGCTGAAGTAGCTACCAGAGCGGTCTCGGATTGTTTTTGAGCGATGCCAATATACGCCCAAACCAGCACCAGGGAGTAAGCGATATCCCTGCGGGTCAGGCTCATCAGCGCCGAGATGATGACACCGGCGGCTAGCATGATCACCGCCCAAACCTCGGGAGCGATGCCCCAACCACCCCAATCCAGGTAATACAATAATTGGGTTACATTCGCGATGGTGGCGACGCTGATCCAGCCCAGGTAGATACTGAAGGGTATCTGGACAGCCCACTTTTCGCCGCTGGTAACGCTTTCCCGACCGATCTCCAATCGCAGGTAGATGGCGATCAGCGAGAAGAGCAGCACGAGCATGGCGACCAAAGTGAATTCAAAAACCTCGTAGTGCCACAGGAACAACCAGGCAACATTTGCCAAGCAGCTTAATAAGAACAGATAGCCAACCCTACGCAACCGCGGGTTCTCACGCTGCGCTGGTAAAACTTGATAGATGCCATAGGCGATCAGCCCCAGGTAGATCAATCCCCAGATGGAGAACACATATCCTGCGGGGACAAAGAAAACCTGAAATCGATCCGAAATCTCCCCGGTGTTCAACCCATTTAAGGGCAGCGCATTAGCGAGAACGTTGAAGATGATTGTCACAACAACAGCGATCAATACAAGCCATTGTCTTAGAGTATCCCGGTTCATTTTATTTATTCTCCAAATAAAGATATCAAGTGATTATTTATCCTGTTAGAAGCCGCGTTTCTGCCCCTCCCAAGGGGGCTCGGTTCCAGCTTTGAACTCCTCCACACTCGGCCCTGCCAAGTTCTGCAATCTCCAAAGGCCGTATAAGTAGCTGGCGATGAGCAAAAGGATCAACGCCGGCCAACCGGTCAGCAGTTGCACCAGGCCTAGCGTTTCAGCAGCCTGGCGCTGGAAAAGTTCGAATTGCAGGGTTGTGCGCAAAGCAAAGAAGATACCCCAGGCGATGGTCACCTCGCTGTATGCCGGACGTACCCTGGGGTGCCAATACCACTCCATGGGCCAACGCCGGGTCAAGAAACTCGTCCAAGCTACCAATGGGCGCTTGACGATGACGCTGACCAAGCACAAAACTACCGTGAAAGCCCCAGAAATGATCCCCGGCAGGAAATATCCTTCCGCACCACCTAGGAGCCATGCGATCAATGCAGATAACCCTACCCCCACGCCCCCCCCCAACGGGTGTC
>JASFVL010000125.1:0-10025 GCA_050049875.1 Anaerolineales bacterium | reverse complement strand
TAATCATTGTAAACAAGTCCACAGTGCCGGTGGGTACGGGGGACTGGGTGGCGGATATTGTCAAACGCTATCAAGCGCAAGCGATTCCTTTCGCGGTGGTATCCTGCCCGGAGTTCCTGCGGGAGGGCTCGGCGATCAGTGATTTCATGAACCCTCACCGTACGGTCCTGGGATCGCTGGATCGCGAGGCTGCAGATAAGGTCGCTCAGCTACACCTGCCTTTGCGGGCACCGATTGTGATCACCGACTTACGCACTGCGGAGATGATCAAGTATGCTTCCAACGCCTTCTTAGCGACCAAGATATCCTTTATCAATGAGATCGCCAATATCTGCGAAGACTTAGGTGCGGATGTAAAAGAAGTCGCTGTTGGGATGGGGTACGATAGTAGAATCGGCCCCTTCTTTTTGGATGCTGGCTTGGGGTATGGGGGTTCCTGTTTCCCGAAAGACGTGAAAGCATTAGCGTTCATGGCGGATGATAAAGGTCGTCATCCGCAATTGTTGCACGCTGTGATGGAGATCAATAATGATCGTCGACCGATGGCGGTAGAGCGGATCAAGAGTATGTTGGGTGGGGAGTTAAAAGGGACCACGATTGGATTGTTGGGATTGGCTTTTAAGCCCAACACCGACGATTTACGGGAAGCCCCCTCGATTGACATAGCCAGCGCGTTAATCGCCGCTGGGGCTCACGTGCGAGCCTATGATCCAGTAGCCATGGACAACGCCAGCTCCATACTGCCGAATGTGGATATGATGCCTGACCCCTACAGCTTGGCTGAGGGTTGTGATGCCATCATGATCAATACCGAATGGAACGAATTCAAGCAGTTGGACCGCCAGCGAATTCGAGATCTGATGAGTCAACCAGTGCTTCTAGATGGTCGAAATATCTACGATCCAGATGAAATGAAAGCCTTGGGCTTCCACTACCGCGGCTTTGGACGAGGGTATGATGGTACACGGCGGCCAGAAACTCAAGATGAGCAGGTTGTCGCTGCACTGGCAGCAGATTAAAATCTCAAGTTTGTTTGCGATTCTATAGTACTATTTTTCGGGGCAGGCGCACTCTGCCCCTTTTAGTACACAATATTGCCTCTAAAAAGGCCCAGGTACAAATCTCTATTATCGTCATGCAACCTGAAGAAAAACCTCCAATCTGTGATTACGAAGGCTCGGATTATCAATCCGTTTTTTGGGACCGCGGGTACCGTACCTATGAAGACCGTGTCGAAGCCGTCGCTTTGCGTAGATTGTTGCCTTCAGGGGGGGAACTTCTGCTAGAGTTGGGAGCCGGAGCTGGACGCAACACACCTCGTTATCAAGGTTTTGAGCGTGTTGTCTTATTGGACTATTCCCTATCGCAATTAAATCAGGCACAGGAACGTTTAGGGGATACTGACCGCTATATCTATGTAGCCGCGGATATCTACCGACTGCCTTTTGTGGATGGTCTCTTTAATGCTGCCACAATGATTCGCGTTTTGCACCACATGGTGGATCCTCCCCAAGCTTTGACGAGCATCCGCCGAGTGCTCCTGCCAGGGGAGACTTTCATTTTAGAGTTTGCCAACAAGCGGAACTTGAAAGCGATACTTCGGTATCTGCTGGGACGACAGGACTGGGATCCTTTTACCTTAGAGTCTGTTGAGTTTGTCCCCATGAATTTCGATTTCCACCCTAAAACTGTGCATGCCTGGTTGCGGCAAGCTGGTTTCTCCGTCGAGCGCCAACTGACCGTATCCCACTTTCGTCTCGCTTGGTTGAAGCGCATTATGCCAGTAGGGGTGTTAGTTGCATTAGACTCACTGGCTCAGTGGACGGGTGCTTGGTGGCAGCTAACTCCCAGCGTGTTCCTTCAGGCTAGAGCAGTGGGCGACACAGTCATTGCAAAGCCTGGAGAATTTTTCCGCTGTCCAGCTTGTGAACACGCTCCTCTAGAAAAGAAATCAGGTGAATTGCGCTGTTCAAATTGCTCAAGTGTATGGCCAATCAGGAATGGGGTTTATGATTTTCGAACGACTTCTCGCCGAGATGATTAGGCGCGTCTAGCAGGGAGTTCGTTTTTTTCCACTACCCAGAAATGAGACAAGCCTAATATCCGCATAGGCGTGTTTTCCAGACCCTGTAAAACTTTTCGTATTGCTCGTCCTAGGCGCGGCCAGCGGGCGATCAGGTTATCATATGCACCGAAGATCACCGTGCGGGTTAGTACACGTACGGGTAATCCGTCGAAAAGCGCTTCTAAATCGTGTTGGCTGTAAATGCGTACATGAGGGGCAAGGCGATCTCGGACTCGCCGCGGTAGATAGTTCACAAAAGGGATATTGCCAAAGTGGTATTGGCCGCGCCAAAATATCCCGTGGGTTTCAAAAGGGTAACCTCGGTTGGGACAAAAAAGCACGATTCTACCGCCAGGGCGCAAGGTCCTCACCATTTCAGACACGACCATCCTATCGTTACTGACGTGTTCGATCACTTCATGGCTCAGGATCATATCGAATGTTTTGTCCGCATAGGGCAGATTTTCACTCGCTGCCCTTACAACTTTATCGGAGTGTTTACTTGCCTCCCGGGCACGTTCAAAATCATATTCCAAACCGATAACCGTTTCGGAGATTGGAATGAGGTGCTTCAAGTACATCCCCACTCCGCACCCGTTCTCCAACACTCGTCCTTGGAGACGTGACTCCGCCGCTGCTGTGATCATTCTCAAGCGCCGCTCTTGCCCAGCACGCCATACGAGGGAGGGTTCACCTCGCAGTGCCGCTTTTTGCATGCTTGTCCTATTAGCTGGCTCTAATTCTCTGGGTACTTTTTTCATTTAACCCCCCAGTGAATCGCTACGGTTCCCAACATCATCCGCTTAAAGCCCACATCTCGGAAACCAGCGTCCACAATACAAACAGCAAGCTTTTCGCTTTCTAAGAAATGCTCAGTGGACTCCGATAAGTAGGCGTATGCAAGCTTATCCCCTGTCACAATCTGCCCCAGCAGAGGAATTACAGTATGTAGGTGTAAGTTTATCAACGGGGAGAGCAGGTTTTTTGAGGGCGGTGTGGTATCTAGGATAATTATTTTTCCCTCGGGTTTGAGTGCCCTATATTGTTCTCGCAGTGCTTGGGAGATGTTATGTACGTTGCGGATTAAAAATCCTGATATTACTGCATCGAAGGTGTTCTCAGAAAAAGGCAGCTTGTGAGCGTCGCTTGCACACCAAAAGAGGTTGTGCTTATCGCGCTGTGTTTTTCCTATCTTCATCATCTGTAGTGTGAAATCTGCAGCAACAACTTGGCAGCCAGCGCGCCGTCTTAAAGCCTCAAAAGCCAGATCGCCTGTCCCGGCACCGATGTCTAATAACCTTCCAGTTGAGGGTAGGTCAGCTCTCTTGATGACCTCTTGCCGCCAGCGCACATCTTGACAGAAAGTGATTAGATGGTTCATCAATTCGTATCGATGAGCAATCCGAGAGAACATCTTCTCTATGGAGCGCGCTCGATCGGTTTGGTTCCATTGTGTCATCATCACATCTTTGTTTAGAGATGGTTTTAATCGCGTGATGAGGTGTTAAGTGCTCGAGTTACATATTTTGTGCTCTTGACTCGATAAAGGCCGCATCCTCAGCCTGGGCTACACGTTTTCCCTCTTCAACGTTTACCCGTGTCAGCAGATATCCGCCCACAATGAAGAAGAAGACTATACTGAGAACAGCAGGTCGACTGCTTCCAAACTGTGCAGCAGCGAAGGCGAACACGAGTGGACCGAGGATCGCTGAGAATTTTTCCATGATCCCGAAAAAGCCAAAAAACTCCCCACTTTTGGAGGCTGGCGACATGTTGGAAAACAGACTGCGGCTTAGGGCTTGCGAACCACCTTGGACCACTGCTACCATCCAGGCTAGAAACCAGTATTCGATTACCGAATTGAGAAAATATCCCCAGACGGCGATGATCATGTAGATCATAAGAGCTAGAAGGATTCCCCGTTTGGTATCAATCGTCGCTGCCAGTCCTGCAAAGAACCTCGTCCCCAGCAGCAGCGCCAAAAGGAGGCCGATTAGCTGAAGACCGATTAATAATCCTAAGATCATTCCCAGGTTGCTCTGGCGGGTTGGGGGTAGGATATTGACTTGAGCTAAAGTCATCAACATGCCTTGACTGTTTGGATTCATATCCCCGGTATTAACAAGGGTCAGCGTGTGCTCCCCAGCGTCATCTGCGCTGAAGGATTCGCTCTCACCATAGCGGATAGTGGGGTTGTAGCCATCGATAGTCACCGGCTTGCCAGTATCTTCATCCATTAATGGACGCCCATCCAACTCAACCGCCCAAATGCCGTGATCCGGACCAACACTGAAGGCGATTTCAACCTCTCTTCCGTTGAAGGGGATACTAGAGCGTGCCCCTGGTTGACTCGTCCTCCGGTAATCGGCGCTGGATTCCGTGCCTAAATCTTCTGCGGACACGGCAATGGTTTCCCACACACCAGAGTATACGATATCGTCCTCCGTTGCTAAGTATATGCCTTCTCCAACCGCTGTGGCGGTGTCGGTAAAAGGAACTGGCTGTCTCCCGCTCGTTTCTATTGGCAGCAATCGGGCGCCGAGAATTCCACCCAAAGGTAAGGTTACGATATTGAAGAGGACAAAAGCCAGGAAAAATGGGCGCCTTTTCTCTTTGGGACTTGGTAGGCGTCCAAAAATTAAGCTGTATGGAATACCAACGAACTGCACTAACAACAGCGCCAGCGTCAATTCAACTGCGTCGAAACCGAGTTCAGCCCCGTAAATGGCGGCTACACCGATGATCGTACCGATTCCATCAATGTAGATCAGAAAGGCTAAAAGGTATTTTAGTAGTTCTCGGTACTGTCGGATATCCTTTAGGGTCTTCCAAAGTCGTTTAAAGCTTACGGTGACCACACTTTCACCAGGAGCTAGGTGAGCGGTTGCTGCCGGAGGTTCCGGAACTCGCCGGAGAAGCGGGATCGAAAAGACTGCCCACCAGATTGCTACACTGAGAAATGATATGCGTGGTCCCCAAGTACCAGGTATAAACTGGATCATGGCAACATTGACTGCCAAAAGCAAACCACCTCCTAGGTATCCCATGGCATAACCTTGTGTCGAGACCCTATCTCGATCCTCTTCCTTGGCTATGTGAGGTAGCAGAGCGTCATAGAAAACGTTCGCAGCGGTGAAACCGATGCGTCCAAATACGAACAATAGAGAAGCCAACAACCAATCGCCGGTATCAACGAGCACCAGTAATCCCGTTGCCACGGTGCCCATCCCCAAAAAGATCGTCAGAAAACGTTTCTTTCCACGCATCACATCCGAGATCGTACCTAGGATAGGTGACATAATAGCCACGATCAAGATTGATACACTCAACCCTGTGCTCCAATACGCGGTCGCCACCGCTGCACTGGGCAGAGTGGCGCCGGCAACTTGGCTATAATAGATTGGCAGTACTGCCGCTAATATCGTGGTGGCAAAAGCCGAATTAGCCCAATCGTACATGGTCCAAGCCCTGATGCGGCGTTTGTACTCCTGTTCATTGCTTCCGCTGAAATCTTTTTTGCTTGTCATCGATGTATCCTCATTTAGTTAAATGAAATGATTGATGGATGCTTATGTGGACAATTTAAACTGGCGTTGGCTTTTTATCGTTAGAGTTCGTTTTCCATGATCAAAATATTGTATATTCGTATGAGGATGTCTATTTATTATTCAGTTTTAAGTTTCTATAATCTAATCCATCATGGCATTATATTACAGATCAAGGAACAGTTTGATGGTATTTGATTGTGTTTCGGTTTTTCTGTAAATTGCGGGTGAAAACCCGCAATTTACAGAAAAACCGCTATGTGATCTGGTATTTTCCCACTTTGGATCATCTCCTTAGTTGACTGACTTCTCCGATGGTGCTATCATTTTGGTAATACATAATGGCTTGATAAATGCCTGTCCTCAGTGAGCGGTTGCTATTGGGCTGAAACCCAGTTTTTCCAGCACCTGTTTTGTTGCTGACATCGTTGAGACAAGCGTGTAAGCAGCGCTATCATCCAACGACGAGCTCTCTTGGCAATTATTTCATTGAATCTTGAGTTATCACGGACTTGTCATCGATTTTATTATAGGCGCTCTCACCTTGGGACAGGCCAATCGGGCATCATTTGTCATTATTATAGGAGTAATTTCATCATGAGTACGGAATTCATTTTTCGCATCATAGGAATGATCGTATTTGGTTTAGTTGGCATCTACTGGGGAGCAGCACTAGGGGAGTTTACAAGTCAGACTCCGGCTCTCAATGCAACAGTTATGGGCTTGTTAGGGGCTTTGGTGGGCTTGGTTTTAACCCCCCTCTTGACTCTTCGACCGGTGCGCACTTTCCGAGGGCTGTTGGGGCGGGTTTCTGCACGTACGCTTGTAGCGGGTCTGGTGGGTTTAATCACCGGGTTGATGATTGCAGCTCTATTGGCCTTTCCCCTCTCTTTATTGCCCTCACCTTTTGGAGAAATTTTGCCTTTTGTCGGCGTGCTATTATTTGGGTATTTCGGTGTGGCTGTCTTTGTTATGCGTCAAAATGACCTTTTCAATGCTCTGCTCACACGTTTGCCCAAACGCTCGGTTGAGGGGGATCTTTCCGCAGAAGATCAAGGGCGAACTATCTTAATGGACACCAGTGTGATCATCGATGGGCGTATCGCTGACATAGCCCGTACTGGGTTTTTAACTGGCACCTTGCTCATCCCACGGTTTATTCTAAATGAACTCCAATATATCGCTGATTCGGCCGATGGTTTGCGACGACAGCGCGGCCGAAGGGGTATGGAAGTTTTGGCTCAAATACAAAAAGATCCGGCAGTACCCGTCCAAATCAGTGATATCGATGTGGAAGGTGCTAGGGAGGTGGATGATAAGTTGGTCATTTTAGCTCGTCAATTGCGCTCGCCGATTTTGACCAACGATTACAACCTGAATCGTATCGCTGAACTGCAAGGGGTCCCGGTGCTCAACGTCAACGAACTAGCTAATGCTGTTAAAGCTGTGCTTCTTCCTGGCGAAAAACTAAAGGTGAACATCATCCAGGAGGGAAAGGAGCCTGGTCAGGGTGTGGGTTATTTGGATGACGGTACAATGGTGGTCGTAGAAGAGGGTAAAGATTATCGCAATGCCGAGATTCCTGTCACAGTGACTAAGGTACTGCAAACCGCTGCCGGCCGCATGATTTTCGCTCGGCCAGAAGAACAGGAAACATCTTAACTCCAATTTACATCGAGGAAAATAATGTCTTTGCGCATTTACAACACCCTTTCACGCCGGAAAGAACGATTCGAGACCCTTGAACCTGGTCGTGTTTCAATGTACGTATGCGGTCCGACCGTGTATGATAAAGCTCACGTTGGTCACGCCATGTCAACGTTAGTATATGATGTGATTCGGCGCTATTTGGAATATCAGGGCTATGAAGTTCGGCATGTTATGAACTATACCGATGTGGACGATAAAATCATTCAAAGGGCAAATGTTGAAGGGATGGATCCCCTCGACCTAGCTGAAATTTACATCGAAGAGTATCAACACCACATCGACGATCTGAACGTACTGCCGGCGACAGTCTACCCGCGCGCCACCGATGAGATCCCTCAAATCATAGAAATGATCCAAGGCTTGATTGAACGGGGTCACGCCTATGTAACCGACAGTGATGTGTATTTCTTCGTTACAAGTGATGAGGATTATGGCAAACTATCGGGTCGACGATTTGAGGATATGATACCTGGTTTCCGTATTGGAGTCGACAAGCGTAAAGAGACGCCCATGGATTTCGCCCTCTGGAAAGCTTCTAAACCTGGTGAACCTGCCTGGGACAGCCCATGGGGAAAGGGTCGACCTGGTTGGCATATTGAGTGCTCTGCCATGAACTTGCACCACCTCGGTGATCAGATTGACATCCACGGAGGTGGAAATGATTTGATCTTCCCTCACCATGAAAACGAGATCGCTCAAACAGAAAGTTTGACGGGAAAATCTTTTGCTCGTTATTGGGTTCATAACGGTATGATGCAACTTTCTGGCGAAAAAATGTCTAAATCTCTGGGCAACCTAGTTACTGTTGAGCAGTTCCTCAAACAACACGGAGCCAATGTGCTGCGTATGATGATCCTTAATTCCAGCTACCGAAGCCCATTGACTTTTAATGACGAAACCATCGGGCACGCTAGAAGGGCATTGGAACGCCTGCGGTCTGCGCTCCGCCCTGCTCATCCTGGAGCTGACAAAGCCCCCCAAGAGGATCTGGAACAGCGAATTGAGGTTGTTCGTCAAAGATTCATTGAATCTATGGACGATGACTTCAATACTGCTGGTGCCTTGGGTCACATATTCGATCTGGTGCGAGCCATCAACCAGGCTCGTGATGATCAAGTGAGCGATGCGGGCTTGAAACCCGCTAGAGATCTTATACGAGAACTTGTAGGTGTTTTTGGGTTGCAGTTAGATCGCCCAAAAATCGAAGCAGCGGAGGCCACTCCCTATATTGATTTATTAGTTGAAGTTCGAGATGAGCTTCGTAAGCAGAAATTGTGGGCGCTCTCAGACCGCATTCGTGACCAATTAGGGGATCTAGGCGTTATCGTAGAGGATGTCAGGGATGACAGCACATGGCGCTGGAAATAAATCCTCGGGGTTAGTGAAAATTTGAAAGAATGGATTGTTGGGCGCAACCCGATATACGAGACACTACGGGCTCAACGGCGGACCTTTTATCAGTTATGGGTCGCCAAAGGCGTTAATGATAAGGGGCGCGTGACCGATATTTTGCATCAGGCTGACCAACGTGATTTCCCAGTTAAGCGCGTTCCTCGGGGTCAGCTCGATTCGCTTGGGGATGGACATCAGGGTGCCGCCTTAGAGGTTAGCGCTTATCCTTATCAAAGCATACATGCCATTTTAGATTACGCCGAAGGTCGCGGCGATCCCCCCTTTATCTTGATCTTAGACACTCTTCAAGACCCTCAAAACCTGGGAACGCTCCTGAGGACAGCAGAGGCTGTGGGTGTACATGGTGTCCTTCTTCCCCTGCGTCGTACCGCCACTGTCACCCCTGCGGTGGTGAGTGCCTCTTCTGGTGCTTCCGAACACCTGTTACTCGCTCAAGCAAATCTCGCCCAAGCTATCTCCATCTTGAAAGATGTTGGTGTATGGGTATTCGGATTAGATGCATCTCCAGAGGCGAGACGAACTTCTCAAGTTGACCTTAAAGGTTCACTGGCGATTGTGGTCGGCAACGAGGCTACGGGTATGCGCCCTCTTGTGCGGGAATCCTGCGATTTCCTGGTTCGGATCCCAATGCGCGGCATGGTCGAATCGCTCAATGCTGCTGTAGCGGGCTCCATTGCGCTGTACTTAGCTTGGGAGGCGCGCGGCTATTCTTGAACCAGGTGATCTTTGCTCACAGAGATGATATCATCCCCCTCGCTTTGTTAACTTCCAGATGATCTCATGGGATGAGAGCTTTCTTCTTTAATGATGAACTTCTAGCTAACGGACAGTTTGTGTTGGTCTTTCTTTCTTTGATAAGTGGGGGCACTTTTCGAACCCCCACCCCCTCCCCCAATTTGGGGGAGGGGCTCCTGGTATCAGGTGTTTTTGGGCGATTTTATCGCCCAAAAACACCTTCAAAGCCTGTCCCCCATCCCTGGGAGGATTGATAGAGTAGAGATGTGATCCGGTGATTACCACTGGTTGGTGAACCATTCAAAACTGTCCGGTAACAAGGATGAACTTCAGAGTATAAGTTTAAAGCTTGAGTATTGACGTTTGTCCGGATTCCTGATAGACTCCGCCCCCGCTGGTGGATGGCAACGATCAATCGATACGCTTGTACGTTCCCTCAGCGTAAAACCAGGGCAATCGCATTTAGGTAGAAAGCACCTTGACAAGATAGTTTATATCCCAGCCAGCTATTAGGCGCTTGGCCTTGATACCACACTAAGCAGTCGTTTCTCTTTTGA
>JASFVL010000545.1:0-3177 GCA_050049875.1 Anaerolineales bacterium | reverse complement strand
CGCTTTGGAAAAATTGGTGGAATATATGGAGCAAAACCCTCGGGTGGGTGCAGCCGGTTCGCGATTGCTCAACCCCGATGGCTCCCTTCAAATTTCCTGTTTCCCAACTCCAACCTTGTTTAGAGAATTATGGCGCTTATTCCATCTTGATACGGTGTACCCTCTTGGGACCTACGCCATGAAGACATGGGAGCTGGACAGCGCGCGCCCCGTGGACGTTCTCATGGGCGCTTGTATGATACTCAGGAGGGAAACTCTCCATCAGGTTGGTTTATTCGACGAAGACTATTTTATGTATTCTGAAGAAACGGACCTTTGTAATCGAATTCAAAGGGCAGGTTGGGGTTTGTCTTGGGTTCCCCAAGCGAAGGTGATGCATTACGGTGCTCAAAGTGCACGCCAAGTGTCAGCTGACATGTTTATGAACTTGTACCACAGCAAAATCATATATTTTCGTAAGAATCATGGTCGGTTGGTAGGCAATTTATATAAGCTCATCTTGCTGGCTGCCGCTTTGGCTCGATTGGCGATAACACCGGTAGCCCTTTTAGAGAAGCCGCTCCAACGCCAAAAGCATCTTACACTCGCCCAGCACTACCGCCGCCTTGTGTTGGCTTTGCCAAGAATGTAAATTGGATGATTCTGTCCAGGAGAGAATGTGATGGTAATGACAAATAACCGCCTGAAAATATCAAACGATGAGTCGATCCAGGATGTGCAATCTTTGAGGCCTTTAGCAAAGGAGGCCGATGTCACTGTTGTCATCCCTGTGTTTAATGAGGCTGAGAATATCCTACCTCTCTACTCAATGATGCTACCAGTATTGGATAGCTCTGCTGAGAAGATCGAGGTATTGTTTGTGGAGGATGGAAGTATTGACGAGACCTATCAGTTCCTGAAGGAGATTCATGAGCGGGATAAGCGAATTGGCATCATCCGTTTTCGACGCAATTTCGGCCAGACAGCCGCATTTTCGGCTGGCTTCGATCTGGCCCGCGGGGATGTCATTATCACCATGGATGGTGACTTGCAAAATGATCCAGCCAATATCCCTGACCTTTTGGAAAAAATCAACCAGGGATATGATGTGGTCAGCGGCTGGCGGGTCGATCGAAAGGACGCTTTTCTTACCAGACGCCTGCCGTCCATCGTTGCGAATAAGCTGATTTCGGTGATCACTGGGGTCAAGCTACATGATTATGGCTGTTCCCTCAAAGCATACCGCCGCGAGGTGGTTAAGAACGTGCAGCTGTATGGAGAACTGCACCGCTTCATACCAGCGCTGGCCAGCTGGATGGGAATCCGAGTGGCAGAAGTTCAGGTCAATCACTCCCCGAGAAAATATGGACGCACCAAATATGGGTTGGGGAGGGTCATTAAAGTAATTCTAGATTTACTAACGGTGAAGTTCTTATTGGGTTACGCTACCAGGCCTATTCATATTTTTGGCCTTTTGGGTATGATCTCGTTTTCCGTGGGGACAGTTATCGGAGCCTACTTGTCCGTTCTAAAGATATTTTTTTCGGAGGCTCTCAGCGATCGCCCTTTGCTCCTACTGGCTGTATTGTTGGTGGTCCTTGGAGTGCAGCTAATCACGATGGGGCTGTTGGGGGAAATTGTCGTTCGCACCTATCATGAAACGCAAAATAAGCCCATCTACGTAATCAGAGAGGTATTGGATACAAACCTATCAGATCTGCTCGATGGCCAGTCTCAGGATTAGGGGTGATCTGCTATCTGGGGGATGATGTAGCAATCTCTGACGTTAATATCATTCAGATCCCATAAATAAAAAAACCCAAACACGGATTGCGCATAGTCTTTAGTGCCCCTCACGAGCTAGGAAAATCATAAAAGAGTCAATATATGTGTGGAATTTGCGGTAGCGTGGCTACCCACCCCTCTAAGAGGATTGAAGGAACTACTCTCCGGCGCATGTGTCATTTGATCCGGCATCGAGGACCGGACGATGAGGGTTATTACTTGGATGACCTAGCGGGTCTGGGCATGCGCAGGCTGAGTATCATCGACCTGGAATCTGGGCACCAGCCGATCACTAACGAGAACGATAAGATCTGGTTGGTCTTCAATGGGGAAATCTACAACTTCCAAGAGATGCGAGCCTTGCTGGAGAAACAGGGCCACTTGTTTAAGACCAGAAGCGATACTGAGGTAATCGTCCACGCTTACGAGGAATATGGCGATAGATGCGTTGAAAAATTAAACGGCATGTTTGCGTTCGCTCTTTGGGATACCACTCAAAATCGCCTTCTCTTAGCGCGCGATCACCTGGGGATTAAACCACTTTATTACTGGATGGGAAGCAATGAGATCGTGTTTGGTTCGGAATTAAAGACTGTGGTCGCGCACCCTCGCGTTCCAAAGGAGATCGATCCCAGTTCGCTCGACATGTTTTTGAGCCTGGAATACATTCCCTCTCCCAAAACGATCTTCAAAAATATCTATAAGCTGCCTGCGGGGCATCGGTTGGTCTTTCAGGATGGGAGTTGTTACCTCGATCAATATTGGGAGATATCCTTTCATTCAGAGTTGCCAAATGACGAAATCCAGTGCGCTGAGATGCTAGATGAACTGATCAGAGATGCAGTGCGTCATCAGATGATAAGCGACGTACCTCTGGGGGCGTTTCTCAGTGGGGGAATAGATTCCAGCTCGATTGTCGCGGTGATGAGTGAAATATCCCCGGAACCAATAAAAACCTTCTCCATTGGCTTTGAAGATTCAACCTACAACGAACTGCCTTATGCCCGTCAGGTTGCGCTTCGTTTTGGTACCGATCATTACGAGGAGACGTTGCAGCCTGATATCGCTGAAACTGCTGAAAAACTGATGCGCTATTTAGATGAACCCTTTGCGGATTTTTCGGTTTTCCCAACTTATCTGGTCTCCCGGGTGGCTCGCCAGACCGTGAAGGTGGTCCTATCTGGAGATGGAGGCGATGAGCTTTTCGGCGGATATGATGCCTATGTGGCTCAAAACCTAGATCGATACTATCAGCGTTTACCCACCACTGTTCGCAGGAGAGTCTTGCCGGCTTTGCTGTCAAGGGTTCCACCCCAGCCTGCCAAGAAGGGCCTGATCAATAAGGCAAAGCGGTTCGTAGAGGGGGCTAATTTATCTCCTTCTCTGCAGCATACCCGTTGGATGATTTTTATG
>JASFVL010000124.1:0-10051 GCA_050049875.1 Anaerolineales bacterium | reverse complement strand
TATTTCGATTGGACCAGCGGCACCGATCCCGCTAATAACAACTACTTCCTACCCTACACTGGCGGCAGTCGTTCCTTAGAGTTAGGCTTGATCTCGGAGAAAAACCTATTGCGCCTGGCTTGGATATTCCTGGGCGTGGCTGTGTTGGTCGGTCTGGGATTGTTGGCGGTTCGTGGCCCCATCTTGCTGCTCTTCGGTTTATTTGGCGCCTTTTCCGTCTATTTCTACACCGCACCACCTCTGCGTTTGGTATCCCGCAAAGGCTTAGGGGAACTCTTGATCGGTCTCAATTTCGGCCCTTTAATGGTCGCCGGCACCAGCTTTGTCCTAACGGGTCAGCTAAGCTGGGTGGACTTGCTTGCCGGATTGCCCATTGGCTTGCTGACAACGGCAATCTTGTGGATAAACCAGTTCCCTGACAAGGAGTCGGACGCCTCAACAGGAAAGAATCATTTGGTCGTCGTACTTGGGAAGCAGCGTGCTCGCTGGGGTTACCTATTGTTGCTGGTGGTTGCCTTTGGATTGGTGATCTTTGCTGTTGCCGAAGGTGTTTTCCCACTCGGTGCGCTGCTCATGCTTGGTGGTCTGCCGTTGGCGTATTCCGCTACCCGCACTTTGTTTCGCCATTTCGCTGACCGCAGCCTGGTGAAGGCCAACGCAGCTACCATCCAGCTTCACGCCCTATCCGGACTCCTGATGGCGCTGGGGTTGTTTTTTAGCACCGGATTAGGCGCGTTGCTGGGCTTGTAGGGCAATTTCAAGTTGAGCCATTACCTACCCCATAACTCTTTTTGTGAGGTTCATCATATACGCAAGAGCAATTAGTACGAAAATTAAACTGATTATCACAAGAGACACATCAAAGAGACTAGCTCTCGGATAGGTTGTGTAGGTCAATCGACACAAGGCGTTTTTGGGCGGTTTTAGTGCTCAACAACGCCTTTAATTACTCCAACAGGGAAGAGGGAAAAAGCGGGGGAAATTCACCAAATACAATTGTGAGATGAATCGTTTAAAACTGTTGGTTTTCAAATTGGGGAGAATAATTGGAATGTGGTATTTTCTTAATTCACTGACAAAATTGCGCCACAATCCGTTAGAATAATACCAATCAGCAATCGATAATAGCAATCAACAATTTTCCAATCCCATGCCCCTGCTGTGGCTTTCCCTGGCGTTTTTGGTGGGGATCCTCTTCGCTGCCAGCATCCCCCTGCCCACCAGCACTTGGATCATCCTGACGGGCATCTCTACACTCTTAGCGTTGGTCCGTTGGCTGGTAAAGCGTGTCCGAAATCGGTCAATATCCCGGTCCTCACAGCCCGATTCCCATTCCTCTACGCCCTCATCGGTATCGCCCCTTGCGCCTCCCCATCTATTTTCTCTTTTGGTCGCCTTTTTCCTGGGAGCAGCTCGCTACCAATCCAGTCTCCCCAACCTGAGCGATCCTGGGTTCATCACCGCCCACACCGACACGGGAGACCGGGTGGTGGTCACCGGTGTGATCAGCGACTTTCCTGACCGTCGTGATGCGTACCTCAACCTACGCGTTCAAGTAGAGAGCCTGCGTCCAGCTGAAGGGATCACCCACACCACGCTTCGTGGGCTCCTCTTAGCGCAAACTGCGCCTGAACTCGATTTCCACTACGGAGACCGAGTTGTCTTGGAGGGTCAGCTCCTCACCCCGCCGGAGGGTGACGAATTCTCATACCGGGAATACCTCGCCCACCAAGGGATTTATGCCTACATGCCGCGAGCAGAGGCTGCGCTGCTCGAATCTGGTCTTGGCAATCCCATCCGCCGCTTGATCTACGCTATTCGAGAGCGTGCTCTGGAAGTGGTTTACCAGTTGTGGCCCGATCCAGAGGCCTCCCTGCTCGCAGGTATTCTTTCAGGGCTCGAGCGCGGCATCTCCGAGCCTGCGTACCAGGCTTTTCGAGAGACCGGCAACGCCCATGTGATTGCCATTAGTGGATTCAATATCACCATCGTGGCTGGTTTGTTCTCCACCCTCTTTGGTCGAATCTTCAACCCTCGCCGGGGTGCCCTGGCTGCGATCTTGGGCATCGCGGTGTACACGATCCTGGTAGGCGCTGACCCCGCGGTGGTGCGCGCCGCCATCATGGGCGGATTTGCACTCTTCGCCCGCCAAATTGGGCGCCGTCAGCACGGACTCAACATTTTGCTTGTCAGTGCTGCGTTGATGGTGCTCTTCGACCCCCAACTGCCCTGGGACGTCGGTTTTCAGCTCTCTTTCGCTGCCACGCTTGGGTTGGTGCTGTACGCTGAGCCTTTGACGGGTTAGTTCACCAACATCGCGGAGAGGATCATTTCCCCGGAAGGTGTCCAGCGTTTGGTTGGTCCTATCAGTGAGTATCTGCTCTTCACCCTGGCAGCCCAGATCACCACACTGCCGGTGATTGCCTACCACTTTCAACGGGTCTCATGGATCAGCTTTCTCGCCAACCCGGTGATCCTGCCTGCCCAACCGCCGATCATGATACTGGGTGGGTTGGCTGTGCTGATGGGATTGGTGTGGGTGCCTTTGGGGCGACTGGTGGGGACCTTAGCCTGGCCTTTTGTCGTTTTTACCATTCGGGCTGTGGAGCTGTTCGGTGATTACTCGGGTGGTATGCTGGTTCTGGGGGAGTTCGGTCTACTGAGCGTGAGTTTATACTGTGCGCTGATTTTTGGCTTTACCTTCGCTGGTTCCCGCATTCGGGAGAGGCTAACCGCTTTCAAACCTGCTCCCGTTGTCGCGGTTTTAAGTATTGCTGCAGTGTTGGTCTGGCGTGCTGCTCTCTCCGCCCACGATGGGCGCTTGCATCTCACTTTTCTGGATGTGGGTACGGGAGAGGCTGTCCTCGTGACTACTCCTTCGGGTCGCTATGCTTTGATCGATGGGGGTCCTAGCCCCAGCCGCTTATCCGATGGTTTAGGGCGACGCCTGCCCCTTTTCCACCGCCAGTTGGACTTTCTCATCGTCGCTTCCCCCCGTCAGGATGCTATCGCGGCCTTGCCTCGCGTGGTGGCGCGTTTCCCGCCAGCCAATGTCCTGTGGTGTGGTCCGCCCAGCCCCTCGCGCGCCGGGGACGACCTGCGGTCAACGCTAATCGAAGCGGGAATCGAGATCACGCCCGCCCAAGCAGGACAGTCGCTGAACCTGGGTCAGGGAGCTGAATTGCGGGTGCTCACTTCTGGATCCCGCGGCGCGATCCTGCTTTTGGAATGGGGTAGTTTTCGTGCCCTGCTCCCCCTGGGCGCGGACTATGAAGATCTAGAGAGCCTGGGCATGGGCCGCGATGTGGGTCCTGTGACCGCCCTGCTACTTGCCGAGGGGGGCTTCTCGCCGCTCAACCCGCCTGAATGGATCCAGAACCTGCGCCCGCAGCTCGTCCTGCTCAGCGTCGCCCCCGACAATCCAGATGGGCTGCCCGATAGGGAAACGATGGAGGCCTTAGGGGGCTACTCCCTGCTGCGCACCGACCGCAACGGCTGGATTCACCTAGCTACCGACGGAGAGCAGATATGGGTGCAGGTCGAGAGGCGCTAGAATCCAGAGACCTTCGAGGCTTTCGCCCATCAAGCTGATAGGGGCGGGACCTCGAAGGTCTGATCCAGGGGGAGCAACGCCCGGTGATTGGTTATTGGGTTATAAAATCCAGATCAGTAGCAAAATCGGCAGCGCCAGGGGCAGCAGCACTACAGCTAGCAGCAGACAACCGCCCCCCAGGACCAAAGCAATTACCAGTCCAACAATCCCTAGCACAACGCCCAAAACCGCGCCAATAATGCCAAACACCAGCCCCAATATCCCGCCGATGATCCCTAAAATCGCTTCAATTATTCCCATTTCTATCGTCCTCCGTTCTTTTCTCGCTTTAGAGGTGGTTTTCAGACCGCCTCTGCTCTATACATGATTTGGTAGTTAAATTTTTCAATTGGATGCCAGTCGAACCGAGTTTTTAGATCGTTTGAACTCTCTATCATCATATACGCAGAATCCTCTCAAGGGTTGCAAAAACCATCCGAGGTGCCACGCACTTCCCGAGAAGAAAATCCTGTGGTGCGGAGGCTGGGAAGTGCGTGGCACCTAAGAAAGTACCTGTCAAATCCAGTACGTAAAAAACCACACCGCTGCTCCTTATTTGAGAAATTCTGAATGGCGGCGCATGAGCCTTAACAGAAATGTGGTAAAAATTGGGGTGTTGATTGAAAGGAGAAATGATGTTAGATAAGAAACATCCCTACAAGTGGGTTTTCGTCTTGGTCACTTTTTCGTTCCTCGCTATCGCCTGCGGTTTGCTGGGAGGGATAGGGGAGCAAGTCGGTGAGGTCGAAGAAACTGCTAAAGCTGTGGTCACCCAGGCTAAAGGTCTTGCCACACAGGTCGATCAAGTTGGTGTCGCCAAGACGGCTCAAGCAGTAGCAACTGAATTCGCGGGGGAAGGTGATCAGATACTTTCCACAGCGAATGCCTTAGCGACCCAGATGCTCGCTGAGGGGGGCGAACTTCAAGCTACCGCGCAAGCCATCGCCACCCAAGGTCTGGATAGCTTGGGAGAGGTGCCCCAAGATATCCCTTTGATTGAGGATCGCGAGCAGTTCGTCGTCACTCAAAGTGTGGTGTCTTACCTCACCCCGTTGGATTTCGATCAAGTGAGGGATTTTTACAAAAGTGAAATGCTTACCAACGGTTGGTCCCCCATCCTGTTAACCACGATCGAAACCGAGAACTTGACCGTCTTGAATTTCGAGAAGGACGATCGCGAGACAACTGTAACTCTCAGCACCAACCCGGTGAACCAAAACACGGCCGTGGTGATCGTCTTGCGTTAAATGAAGTAGCGGTCGTATCTCAACGGACCGTCACTTTTATTTTCTTGACGTTCACCGGATGTGGCGAGCGACCTCGATGACGGGGGCTTCGCTCAATGCAGCCAATTCCTCCCGTAGCGATTGCGCCAGAATGTCCATCCCTGGAGCGTCCCCCAAACCCAAGTCTTGGGTAGACGTGGCGATCAGCACAAGATCCGGTTCGGCTTGTTCCAGGATATAGTCCAAGGTTAGGGGGGTGAATACCTCCTGTATGTCCACTCTTTCAATGGCCCCCTGCTGGACAGCGTATGGCTCTTGGCGCGGGTCCACCGTGAGTATGCTGAGGTTGGGGTTCTTCTGCAGTTGTCTGATGACGCTGGCGCCTCCGCGGCCGGCACCGATGACCAAAACGCGCATGGTAATTTCCTCCTTTGGTTCTTATATCCAACCTAATAGAACCAGGATGTAGAAAAACAATCCCAAGACACCTGAGCTGACTAATGTCAGCACCAACCCGTTGCGCATCATCTCCGACCGATTGACGATACCGCTGGCTGCGATCAACGACATGCGCCCGGAAGCCGAGGGTAGTGAATATCCAAACGTGGTCGCCAGGGTTACCGGGAGCACTAACTGCACAGCGTTGAAACTGGGATCCGATTTCGCCAGGCTGATCAATATTGGCACGAACACAGCCGCAATGGTTGTGTTGTTCATCACATTGGTCATCAGCGCTGAGAGATAGACCAAGATCATCAGGCTCAGGATCAACGGGGGTCCTTTAATAATGGGGACGATCAAGTCAGCGAACCAGTCTGTGGCTCCGGTGCGGTTGAGCGCTTCCCCCAAGGAAAGCCCCGCCCCGATCACCAGGAAAATGCCCCAACTGATGCCCTTGACATCCTCCCAGTCAATGATCTTACGAATGGCTAAATAGGCTACCACCATCACCGCCACCATGGCTGAGGAGAGCAGTGTAGCAGGCAGCCCCAGAGCCGGTTCGATGAAAGACCCGCCGACCCACAGGACAATCGCTGCGCCGATGGTTAGCAGGATTTCGCGCTCGGAGCGGCTCATCCGCCCCAGTTTCTCCACCTGCTTGCGCACCGGCTCCACGTCCAGCCGTTTGACATCCACCGGTACCAGGCGTTGCAGCAGCCACCAGGTTAGGGGGAAGATAATTAGGAAAGCGGGCAGCCCGTATTTCATCCAATCGATGAAACTCCAATCACCCATCTCAGCTAGAAAACCCGAAGCCACAGCGTTGGAGGAAGCCCCCATGATGGTCGCCATTCCCCCTACGCTGGCGGAGTAGGCGATCCCCAGCACCATCAGCACAAGCACACCGCGCGCTTTCTTGGGATCGGGGATTTGTTTGGAGATGGTCAGCGCCACGGGGATCAGGACCGCCGCGGTTGCCGTGTTCTCCACCCACATGGAAAACACAGCCGCGATCCCCATCAAGCCCAGGAGCAGGGCGGCGATGCCCCCGCCGGAGGCCACGATCGTCGTCAGCGCCAGACGGCGGGTCAACCCGTGTTTTCTTAAGGCTTCAGCTAGGAACAAGCTGGAAAGGATCAGGAAGACGACCGGTCTTGAGAAGGTCTCGAAGGCAACAGGCGTGGTGGCGATACCCAGCGCCACCTGTGCAACGGGGACCATCAGGGCAGCGATGGGTAGGGAGACCGGCTCTAATGCTAGCACGCTGCCAGTGAAGACGAACAGCGCTAAAGCGCGGTGGCCCTGCTCAGATAAACCAGCTGGGGTTGGCACTAAAAGAGTCAGAATGGTAAGCAACAACACCAGACCGAAGCGCCCGGCGAAGCGCAGCAGCCCGCGCGCCCCGCGAGAAACGCGCGGCTGCAGGACGCGCAGCGGCTCGAATTTTAACGCTGCTCTCTCTACCTGCGGCTTTGCTTTCGGCGCTTCGTATTCAATGCTCTTCAATGATGGTATCAGCAGAGAAAAGCTGCCCTGCACCAAGTTGAGGGTGAAATCCAGCAGTGTCTTTCCAACCTGCTCGCTGCGCTCCCGCGCGCGCGCCAGTTGGGCGGCTTCCACCGCTACTCGGCATTGAGTGCAAGTGGTTAGGTGCTCCTCTGCGGCTTGACGCTGGTCCGGACTCATCCGCCCGCTTAAATATTCAGCTGCGATAATATGCTTTTGGCTCATTACTCTGTATGCCTTTGTCGATCCGACCCAGC
This sequence comes from Anaerolineales bacterium, assembly GCA_050049875.1. Taxonomy (GTDB): domain Bacteria; phylum Chloroflexota; class Anaerolineae; order Anaerolineales; family UBA11858; genus JASFVL01. The sequence goes on along the minus strand of JASFVL010000124.1, from coordinate 3,029 downwards.
TCCGCCTTCTTCAACCTCGGAATATACGGTGACCTCCTCGTCGACCAGGGTTGAATTGGGTATAGAGACCTGCCCTTCCGGCGTCTCAAGGACCGTTTTTACTGCGCCGATGCTCACCAGCCTGCCGGTATGGCCAGCTACGCTCATGTTTTGACCCTCTTCGAAAGCGTCTTTGGCGTGGAACCCGGCCATGATGTTACGAGCCAAATCCCGGCTGCCGATGCCGAATGCCAGGGCTAATGCCAGCGCGGTGGCGCCGATCAACGCTGTTGCTGCAGTGACCAGCAAAGTGGTCTCAATGCCTAGCTGCTCCAATGCCAAAATCACGGCGAAGGTCAGCAGAACGTAGCGGATCCCTTGGCCTAAAACCGGACCCGCCGTCACACCTGTTTGGACTGCCAGCGCGCCGACACCATCGCCGATCACCCGGGCGATCAATCCACCCAAGAGCAGGATCAGTGCTGCCGCCAATACGCTGGGAAGGTAACTCACCAGCCCATTAAGGGTCTCCACCACGCCTCCCATACCCAGGCTCTCTGCGGCTGCCAGTAGGAAGACCAACAGCACCAGCCAGTAGACCAGCCTGGCGGTCAATCGCGAAAGCGAGGGGTCCAGGTTGGCGTCAGACAGCAGCCCGGCGATGCCCGCCCTTTCTGAGAGCCGGTCCAACCCCAACCGGCTGAGCAAGCCGCTCAGGGTAAACTGCACGATGCGGGCAACCACCCATCCCAATAGCAAGAGCAGCAGCGCGCCGAACAATCCTGGCAGCCAATTTAAAATGTTGGCTACAAGATCACCAAACAACTGGGACCAAAATTCAGGGTCTATGATCATTTCATTTCCTCCTGTTTATTTTGAACTGAGTTTCTAGTTTCCTATGATTGTAAGATGATCTATTTTAACGTATCAATTTGCCATTGGTCCTTAGAACCAATAAAAACCTCCAAACCACCCCCTCTGGGGGATCCTGTGGGGTCAAGTCCTCAATCTCAAATCCCCCCTTTGTGTCCTTCGTGGTTAAAAGAAAAACCCCACCTCATGCGACATACGGTGGGGTTTAATCCTCAATCAAAATCCTCATTCCTCAATCTTCTTGATATTACCCAAACCGCTCACACTCTGGTCGACGCTGGGATTGCCGCGGTATTCCACGTCACCACCCCCGCTGATGTTGACATCCAGGAGATCTTCCGCCCAAACGGTCGCTGAACCCAGCCCAGAGATATTCACTCTCACCAATTCGCTCTGCAGATCTTCGGCGTTGTAGTTCCCGCCGCCGCTGATGATGATGTCCTGTTCGTCCACCTGTCCGTCTTCGATGGTCAAGTCGCCCAGACCGCTAATTTCGACGTCTAGATCGCCGGCGTCCAAGCGCTCAATATCCACGTTGCCTCCACCGCTGATCACTACATGAAAGCGGTTTGTCTCTAATTCTGGCATTTGGACATCTCCGAGACCGGAGACGACGATTTCGTCCAACTCCGTGACTGTCAAGTAGAAGGTGACCCCTTCGGTTGGCTGTAGGCTAACGCCCTCGCGAATACCGATTTCCAGTGTGCTGCCGCGCACATCGGTCTCGATATATTCCATGAAGTTGTCCTCGGCTTCCACCGTCAGCGCCTCTTCATCGCCCAACTCAATGATCATTTTGCCGATTCCGGAGAGAATCAGTTCCGAAAACCCGCTCACCGAACGCTCCTCCGTGACTACTTCCCCTGAACCCTTCACAGATCGAAGATTAACCCCGCCGATGTTGATGGAACAAGCCAAAGTGCTCAGCGCCAATACGAGGATGGGAAAAATTATATATTTCTTCATGATGATCTCCTTTTTGATAGTTCTTTCTCTGATTGGTATACGAAATCACCTCAAGAAAGTTGCACTGGTGGCTGGAACCAACAATTCTCAATCACCAATCCTCAATTAAAAAAGCGGCCACACCAGCGGCAGCACCGTCAGGGCGATGACCAGCACCACCAGGGTCAGCGGCAGACCCACTTTTATGTAATCCCCAAAGCGGTAGCCCCCTGGTCCCATAATCAGCACGTTAGCGGGGTGTCCCACTGGGCTGAGAAAACTTGCTGAGGCTGCCAGGGCGACCACCATCATCAGGGCAAAAGGTGACATATCCAGGTTATATGCTGTGCTGATGGCGATGGGTGCCATCAGTACGGTGACAACGGGATTGGGCATCACCTGCGAAGCCAGCGCAGTCAGCAGGAACATGCCAGCGACCAGTGCCAGGGGTCCAAAGCCACCAACCATGCTGACTACTCCTTCTGCCAGGAAGCGGGCTGCCCCGCTGTTCTGCATGGCGATCCCCAGAGGCAGCATACCGGCAATCAAGAAAACAGCCCGCCAGTCGATAAAACGGTAGGCCTCGTCCATGCTCAAGCAGCCGGTCAGCACCATCAGCGCTGCCCCGATCACCGCGGCGACCGCGATGGGCAGCCAACCTAGCAGTACAGTGAGCACCACCCCAGCCATCACCAGTGCAGCGATGGGAGCTTTTTCCACTCTCGGCGCTTCTTGGATCTCTTCGGTCAGGACCAAGAAGTCGGGGTCCGTCCCCAGCAGGCGGAGTTTCTCGCGACGCCCGTATAGCAGTAGCGCGTCGCCGAAGCGTAGTCTCAGCTCGCGCAGGTCAGTGCGGAAGGCTCGTCCCCCGCTCCAGATCGCCAGTACGCTCAAATCATACTTCTCGCGGAAATGGAGTTGCCGTAGCGTTTTCCCTGCCAGCGTCGTGTGTGGTGAGAGCACCGCCTCCACCAAACCAACCTCTGCTGATTCCAGTCGCTCTAGCTTAGGAGCCGGTTCGGGCTCCACACTTAAGTCTTGCAAACCGCGGATCGCTGTTAGGCTCTCCTCCTTGCCTTTGACCAGCAGTAGGTCATCAGCTCGCAGCTCTTCTTTTGGGTCGGGCACCATATGAGTTTCCCCTTGGCGTTCAATGCCCAGCACGGTCAAGCCAAACGCCTCCGCCAAGCGGCTTTCTTCCAGGGACTTGCCAACCAAGCTAGACTCTTTGG
>JASFVL010000123.1:0-10074 GCA_050049875.1 Anaerolineales bacterium | reverse complement strand
AGCGGCAAGGAGAAACGGCCAGCCCCTCTTGTGCTGAAGTATTTCTTTCAGCATGCCAGGGATTTTCAATTTGTCAACTCGATCGGATTTTTCCCGTCTGGTTGACTTACATATCATACGAGGAGATAAACGATGAAACCACAAATAATCCAAAGAGAACAAATGACCTTTCTTGGGTTGGAATATTACGGTCCCCTCTCCGGCGAAGGTTGGAGCGCTGGAAATGCAGTTGGACAATTATGGCAGCGTTACGGAGTTATCTGGGACAAGCGCAAGGATGTCGTTGAGGGCAAAGTCATCAAACCTGAATTCGGGTACGAACTGATGATATGGAACGAGAATGAATTTCAAGACACGAAGAATTTTTATATTTTCGTAGGGGCAGAGATCGATCCCGGCCAGCTTACTGACCTGCCCTTGGAGATGGTCGTGCGCGTCCTTCCCGCAAGCACCTATGCTTCCTTTACCGTTAAAGGGGAAAATATCACGAAATGGGAAGACAAGTTTTATAAGGAGTGGCTGCCTGTGTCAGGTTATCAACTGGCTTACTTCAACGACTACAACCTTCAGATCCAAGCCTACGAGGCTGGCCGCTTCAAAGGACTGGGCGATTTGATAGAGCAATCCGAAGTTGATGTCCTGATCCCAATCGAAAAAACATCCTAAGGAGAAACGCAATAGAAGCCGAACTCCGAACACAAACGAACCCAAGGTTTGGTGCCATTCTTGGTGAATACAAACCCAATCAGCAAAGGAATCAACCATGCGAGTGAGTCAATGTGTAGGCTGTGAAACCTTCCCTTGTGAGGATGTGCGGCACGAAAACTACATCATCCCCGAAATCGAGATAAACCCCGAATCGATCTCTATCGCTATGATCTCGGAAGCCGCTCCACCCGATCTGAGTGATTATTACTACGCCCCCGGAGAGCCCCTTTTCCAGCAAACAACCGTCCAGGCTTTTCAAGATGCGGGCGCACAGGTCAGCAGCATCCAAGACCTTCTCAAGATGGGAATTTACTTCACTACGGCGGTGAAGTGCGGCAAGACCGGCTACGGTATCAAAGCCGGCACGATCAAAGAATGCTCTCACATCCTAGAGAAAGAGCTAGAACTTTTCCCCAACCTGAAGACATACCTTTTAATGGGGGATGTCGCCATCAAAGCGCTCAATTATATCGCCAAAAGAGCCGGAGAAGGGCGTGTGACCCCGGCGGGTTCGACCTACAAAATTCGAGGGGGTGAATTTTATTTTCAAAACCGCAGGGTCTTCCCATCCTACCTACAGGCTGGACCTAGCTTCTTTATTGAGAAGAGCAAACGCCGTATGATCACCGAAGACATCACCGCAGTGTTGGATCTCCTGCAATAGAGCAGGGTTAGCGAGGAACTTGTGAAGATAGAGAAAACTAACAATTAAGCGCGCTCTCCTTCCAACAAAGCCTGTTTACGTTCGATTCCCCACCGGTAACCCCCCAATCCTCCATCACTACGGATCGCCCGGTGGCAGGGGATCAGCAGCGCTGTGGGATTGGCTGCACAGGCACCCGCAACTGCTCTGGAAGCGGTTGGCTGACCAATGGCTGCAGCGAGTTCCTTGTAGGTGCACGTGCTTCCGTAAGGGATTTCCTGCAATGCCTGCCAAACCCGCTTTTGAAAAGCAGTTGCCTGCACATCCAACGGCAGATCCAAACGCGGTTGCTGCCCATTCAAATGACTCAAAATCTCCTCAACCCACCCAAACAGAACTAAGTCATCTCTCCAGATCTTGGCGTTTTTAAACTCGCGACGAAAGTTTTCCGTTAGTCCACTTTCCGTATCACCAATCTGCACTGCACAGATGCCTTTCTCCGAGGCTGCAACCAGCAACCAACCTAATGAACACCTCACAATCGTATATAGGATGGACACGCCTTCACCCGCGTGTCGATACCGATTTGGGGTCATACCGAGTAGGGTAGAGGATTTGCTGTACAGCCGGCTGCTGGAAGCGTAACCCACTTCATAAAGCGCCTGGATGATCTCCTGCCCCCCTCCAAGTGCAGCTCGAATACGGTTCATTCGTAGTGTCTCCGTATAATCTTGTGGTGATATACCCACCACCCGCTTGAACACCCGCTGAAGGTGACTAGGGCTGAGAGCGAAACGCTCACCCAAATCCTTCAAGGTCAAACGTTCTCCCAAGTTCTCTTCAATGGTTCTGCATATCTGGCGGGCAAGTTCTACTTGCGGATCTGGGGAATTGAACTGGTCCGGTTGGCAGCGCTGACAGGGTCGAAAACCAACCTTCTCAGCGATCTCCGGCAAGGGGAAGAAAACCACGTTTCGTAAATTAGGTTTACGTGCCGGGCAGGAAGGGCGGCAGTAGATCCCGGTGGTGCGCACTGCATAAACAAAAACACCATCGAAATCCTGATTTCTTTCCAACACTGCTCCCCACCAACGATCTTGATCAAATTTAGGCATCTTGCAGCATTCCTTCCACTTACCAGTGAATTTATGATCCGCACCTATGATAAAGCATAACCCCGATAGATTCTATCCGATTCTTGCGGTGTAATTCCTAAAAGGAGTGAACAACAAACTTTCAGTCACTTGACTCACGCCCGCATTAATTCTATACTGGAAGTATAAAGAAGATAGCAGCAAGGTCCAGACTGATTTGAGGATTGTGTTTCAATTTTTCTGCAATTTTCGGGGTTCCACCCACAATTTGCAGAAAAATCCCTGCACAGTCGATTGAGTGCTCAATCGCAAATAGTTGGAAGTGGAATATGAAAAAGATCGCAATTTTTCTGGAACCATGGCTGCAGTTAGTCATCATCACCTCCGCTTGTTGGACTGGGGGGATTTTCGCTATAGCGGTTTACCAAGTTGACCCATCCAAACCGGACGCAGTGATCATTAAAATACTTCTTGTGGGGACTGTGGTTGGGTTTCTCGTCGCCCTTGGTCAGGGTTTTTTGTTAAGAGGTGAAACGGCAAAAAGCTCTCTTTGGATCGTCGTGTTCATACTAGGAACAGCCATCGGCTTGGGGATTGAATTATTTGTAATCCAAAGGGTGGTTTCAGGACTTAGCGTGGAAATAAGCGCTCTGCTTGGGGGCGCTGCCGGTGGATTGATCGCTGGTCTCATCCAATCCACAGGATTAAGGGACGTATATGGGGATAAGCTGCCCTATGTGATCTGCAGCGTGGTGGTCTGGTCCTTAGCGCAGGGATTGAGCCTATCCTTGATCGGTGATTCAGCCGCTGCAATCGTTCGCGCGGGCACAATCGCAATATTAAATATGTCAACGCTCGGCTGGGTGACAACCTGCCTTCTGGCCGTTTGGGCGCTCTTGGCGACCACACCACCAATCCGTCACAAGACCTCGGGAGGACCAACACGGTGGTGGTATTAGAGAGATGAGGGATTTATCGACTTGGCTGAAAGGTGGCGACCTGCGCTCAGACGGCGCCTCCAGTGAGGTGGCCGCATTCATATTGAACAACCTTGAGCTGCTGGATGAGCTTGTCGAAGGTTTTAACTCTACCGAGGAAGTGGTTCGTGGTCGCACTGCCGACACCTTGGAGAAAATCGCCCGTTCGCAGCCAGAACAGGTACTTGAGCACCTGCCAGTAATCATCCAAGCTGCTCTTGAAGACCCGGTTCCCATGGTGCGTTTTCATCTGGCGATGACCCTGGGTCACCTATCCATATTTGAAGAAAATAGGAATGAGATCAGCCATGTCCTTATGGAACTGCTCGACGATACAAGCGTGTTCACGATGAGCTGGGCGATCGCCAGCCTATGCATCGTCGCCCGCTTATACCCACAAAATGAAGAACAGATCACTCAAGCGATTGCAAAACTGAGCAACCATAACAGTGTCGCCATTCGCACCAGGGTCCGAAAAGCGATGAACGCGCTTACTCATCCTGAAAGCCCTTTACCCAAAGGGTGGGTCAAGAGCGAACGACTACAGCATCTCTAATCATCAATAAATCGACCCTCGAAATCAATCACCACTGATTGGGTGATGAATCCGTCATTGGTGGATTTTCAATCCGTAAACAAGACACATCATTATCTCCTACCTAAAAACAAATGACAAGACCGGGAGTTGTCAACATCCTATTGGAAGATGCCTGCCCATCCATCCAATACCGAATCCGTAAGGAGTTGCTTCACCAATCTTCACAAGATAAAGATATGAAAAGACTGCAAGAGCATATCCTCTCGGACAACTTGGTGCAGAGGGTGCTGAGCTGGTGGGAGACCAGGAGATGGGCCGGCTGCTCGTTCCATGGAAAGGAGGGAATTGAGGCTGCTATCAGGATTTTGTGTGAAAAAGGACTTAAATCACGTCATCCTGCCATCAGAGACGCATTACTAATCCTGGAGGAAGAGTCAGATATCCTTACTGCTGGCATCGGAAAACCAGGGAAATACCTCGATGATCTAGGCTTGGGCGGATCCAAAATGATACGGGCGGTGGTATTCGCATACACCGGGGTAGAAAAGCATCCTTTCGTGAAGACCCAGATCAATTCTGCCCTTGAGGGGTTCAAGTTTGTAATTGCAGTCCCATACATAGAGAAGATCATCAATAAGAGAGCAGGCAAGCTGGTGTTCAAGCCGGGAGTGGTGTGGCCGAGTCTCTACCATCTGCGCTTGCTGGCGTTTACCAAGGGTTGGCGGACGCCAGATAACCACAATATCGTAGTTGAAGCCATCAAGAAACTCGTGAGCATGTCCCCGCTACCGCAGATCTATGCTTTGGTAAACTCCCAGCTTGTCGCCCCAGCGTCGTTTGGGATGCTTGATTTCAACCCGTCCATGAGATTAATGAGCTCTGCGAGCTGGATGAGGTGGTTTCAACGACTGGAGTTACTGGCGCGTTTGGGTGTTGTCCGTTATGTCTCTGAGCTTGAATCCCAACTTCAGCAGCTTAACCAAATGCTGGACAATCACGGCGGTTGGTTCAAAAAGAAAATAAATCACTCTTCTTTTCGGGACTGGGGTGTATACAACGGTTTGCAGTTAGAAGAAGACTGGCGCTCCCCAAAGCGCAGGATGTACGATCTCACTTTCCGAAGTTTGCTGATTGACTATTACGCCAATCAATGATCCCCGGGCTGGGGCTTGCGCGCTAAGACCGCTTCCACTGGTAGCCCCCACATGTTCATGCCCCTCTTATCCACAATCTGAAACCCACCCTCTCCCAGCGCCCCCTCAAGATAGATCGGGCGGCAATCGATGTAAGCTGGCAGCAAGTCATGGAACCATTCATAAAGTGCGATCACAAGATGGCTGCCACCTTCTTTGACCAGCGATACCACTTCGATGCGCCCACTACTCCGCAGGACTCGGGAGCATTCAGCCAGCACGTGGGGGATTTCCGGTGTGTCGAACAGCTCTAACGTGAAGCTCATGAAAAGCCCATCGAATTGTTCATCCTCATAGGGAAGATTGAGCGCATCCCCTACCCTCAGATCCACTCGCTGGGCCAAACCGGATTCACGCACCTTCTGCTGGGCAACCTGGTGCATCCCCTCTGAGAGGTCAATCCCGTACACCTTGCCAGCATCACCCACAGCTCTAGCTAAGGGTGAGATGGCGCGACCAGTCCCGTAACCAATTTCCAATACCTTTTCCCCCTGCTGGGCATCAAGCTGCTCTAGACCCATAAGAATGAACTTTGCCTCGCTGGCGGCGATCCAATCGTACCAACGGCTCATACGGTCGTAGGTTTTTTTAGCGCTATCTCTTGATCTCCGAACCCGGCGAACGTCTTCCTTGTTTAAGGACATGTGCTGATATCTCACTTCAATAAATTTCTTGTCTGTATACTCCCACAGACAGGGGAATCAAGTTACAGATCAAATGTAATTCTACAAAGAAAGTATATGGCAAATCAGCTCCAAAAGCAACTATCGCCCAAATTGTATGCACGCGAGACTTGTCAGGAAGAAGAACGTGGGGTGTGTTTTTGGGCGGCTGAGCCACCCAAAAACACACCCCACTTAATTCCCTTTGACAACATTTAAGTGCACACCCAAATTCATGACTTGGTATACTTGTCAGATGTCTGCACTCAAGGAATCCATTTGTCCGGGGTGTGGATTACGCATGCCGATCAGCGCTAACGCTAGTTACGACGGCTACTACAACACTTCAGCTGAGTGTTGGGGAGTGTATAGCGAAGTTTTGGGTACAGAGTATAGCAACGCTCTTCTATTCAGGAAGATTCACCAGTTGACCGTGGACACGTACGCAGTACAACATGCGGGGGGTCCGCACCCCGATAAGTCAATAGCTATCCATCTTTCTGGGCTGCACCTGGTGCTGGAGCAAGATTTCCCCGCGCCAAAGGCGCCCCAAATTCTCAAGCGTCTAGCGGACAAGGTTAAAACATGGCCCCACTTCCCTCCCCCAGGCAAGAGGGGTTCTCTAACAGTCATCGATGTTGCGTTGTGCGATACTGTACAAGAGCACATTACAACAGTCAAAAAATGGGCTGCCTCAGTGTGGGAAGCTTGGTCGCCTCACCACACCTCCGTGGAGATGTTTGTCAAAAGGACTCTATAGTACTGTTGAGAAGATTAGCGTGGATCAATTCTTTCCGTCTTGCATAGGGTGACACACTCAAGATCATAAAGACTCATATTTTTTCAGGGAGGTACCGATGCAACTGCAACCAGGCGTTCGTCTCCTTTTCATCGGTGATTCGATCACAGATTGTGGGCGCAAACGACCTATTGGTAAGGGCAAATCCGATCAAGCACTCGGTAATGGATTTGTCAGCTTGGTTGACGCGGCCCTAACCGCGACATATCCTGACCACGAGATTCATGTTATTAACATGGGTGTCTCTGGTGATACGGTATACGATCTGAGCGCACGCTGGACGAGTGATGTAATTGATTTGGGACCCGATTGGTTAGTCATCAAAATCGGTATCAATGACGTATGGCAGAATTTTAGCTATGCTTGTGACGAGTCGCTTATATTTTACAAAGAAACCCTAGATGATCTCGTCAAACAGATTCGCTCAAGCTTACGGGGCTTGGTCTTGATGACACCCTATATCTTAGAACCAAATCGGAAACAGCCGATTCGGATGATGATAGATCATTATGGGAGTGCCGTACGCACATTAGCGGAGAAGCATAGTGCTGTGTTTGTTGATACTCAGGCAGCGTTTGACACCGTGCTTCAATGGATCGATCCAATGGAGCTGGCACCAGATCGTGTGCATGTTAATTTGGTTGGTCATATGATTTTAGCGCGCGCCTTTCTACAGAGGATCGACTATGACTGGAAGCGGGCACTTTAGTTGGGCTATTTCAAAGGGAGCGAACTACCAGCTCGACGACGGCGCAGTCGGGGAGGTGCGAGTCTATAAACCGTATTCGCACCGGCGGGTCACTTGGAAACCATCCAGCTGGATGAAGTCTTCCACTTTCCAAGTTCGGGTGATCCCAAAGGGTGATAAAACCGTGATCGCTTTTCACCAAGAGCATCTCCCGAGCTCACATGTCCGCGAGCAGCGCCGGGCGCATTTCAAAGTTGCTCTAGATAGGATACAGGACATTATTTTAATCTAGCAAGACAACAGCAGGGGAAAAGTATAATATTTGAATTACACGGATGGGGAAGTAACGGGGGATTCCTAGTGTATAATTCGCCTTTGGTTCACCAATTTCGAACTGGCAGTGGATATCCACTCCTTGGGTGTGTCCAATCAATATTATTGATGAATACAGGATAATAGACAGATGTCACGCAACGTTCCAATATTGAGCATCAGCCAGGCTTTAGGTTTTTCAGGGGCTGCCATGGTGGTTTTAGTAGGCGGCATCATCGGTATAGAACTGGCGCCTTCACCCTCTTGGGCAACACTCCCGATCTCACTCATGGTAGTCGGTGTAGCGCTTGCTACAATCCCTGCCAGCCTGCTGATGCGAAAAATCGGTCGTCGGCGAGGCTTCGTGGTTGGTGCTGCACTCGCTGGTCTGGCTGCCTTACTGGGAGCATATGCGATCTTCGAGAACAGCTTCCTTCTGTTTTGCGCAGCCAGTCCATTCTTCGGAGTCAGCGGCGCATTCGTACAGCAGTACCGTTTCGCAGCCGTTGAGAGCGTCCCACCAGAGAGCTCCGCACGGGCTGTCTCCTACGTTCTGCTGGGTGGCATTGCCGGCGGCTTTTTCGGACCAGAGATCGCCAAACTCACCCGGGACTGGCTAGCATGGGGAGCTTATGCAGGGTCTTTCATCAGTATTGCGGTGCTGCAATTCTTAGCTGTTTCCCTGCTTTCCTTATTAAAAGATATATCTCCCAGCGACGAGGAGGTCAACGGGATAGAGCGCTCATTTAGAAAAGTCGCAATCCAACCAACCTATTTGCTAGCAGTGCTGACCGGGACGGTGGGTTACGGGGTAATGAGCCTAATCATGACTGCCGCCCCGCTGTATCTGCACTCGAACAGCGGCTTTAGTGTGGACCAAACCGCTTTCGTGATACAGAGCCATATCATCGCCATGTACTTGCCGTCGCTATTTACCGGCTTTATCTTAGAGCGTTTAGGTTTGGTGCGTGTCTTAATCTCCGGTGTATTTGGCCTAACCGCCTCCGTTACGATTGGATTATTTGCTCACCAATTGATGCATTATTGGGGTGCATTGGTATTTTTAGGGATTGGCTGGAACTTCCTTTTTGTAGGTGGTACGGTGCTGCTGACGCGCAGCTACCGACCGGTGGAACGTTTTAAGGCACAAGCTGCCAACGATTTCATTATCTTTGGTGTACGGGCGTTCACCTCTTTAGCTGCAGGCAGTGTTCTCTATTACGCCAATTGGCAGATTCTCAACCTAACCAACTTACCCTTCCTACTGCTGACCCTTGTGGCGGTATTAGCACTGCGGCATCGTCTAGCCTCATCCCCGCTTAGACCTCAAAGCGGTAAGTCAGAGCAACCATCATAGCGCATGGTATCTTTTGTTGCAACAAATCTGACCGTATTGGTAACATTCTTCCGCAAAACCGCCTAACATTCTACACATTTTGTTTGAATAAAGGATTGTTCATCTATACAGATCAATATTCTGTGGTATATTCTTCCCTTGTGCTGTAATAAACCAATCGTTTCATTCTTGCAGATGTTACCAAATACACCACAGGGACTCTCGCCGATATCAATGCTGATGAATAACAACCGACGCAGAATCCCCCTTTGGATAGCGTCCTCTATCATCCTCATTCATATCATCACTCATCTATTTATCTACCAAGCTAGAGCCGCAGGGGTGCAAACCGAGGCTTTGAATCACAAGGTATATCTTCCTTATATCTCCCGACCAAAAGGGATCGTTTCACCCCCACCCCCTGGGGATTGGTTGGCTCATGTAAATTACTATCGGGCGCTGGCTAAGCTACCCGAGGTTGTAGAGAATCCGGAGTATAGCCACGGTGATTTCCTCCACGCTCGATACATGGTCAAAAATGATACTCTTGTCCACTTCGAAAATCCCAATAACCCCTGGTATACACCGGAAGGTGATGCTGCTGCCGGTGCAAGCAACTTGGTAGGATCGTACTTTGTGAACGAAAGCGATGATTGGGCGATTGAAACCTGGATGCAGGCACCATTTCACGCTATAGGTCTTTTGGACACTGCCTTGTACGAGGTCGGGTACGGAAGTTACAGAGAAGCTGATGGTGAATTGGAGATGGGAGCCGCAATTGACGTGTTGCGCGGGTTGGGCTCCGAATCGCATCCCGAGGTGCTATTCCCAATTATTTGGCCATCTGATGGTATGGCGGTGCCACTGCAATACCATTGGGGTGAATACCCCAGTCCGCTGGATAGCTGCCCTGGTTATAACGCTCCGGCAGGTCTACCTCTTATTGTGCAGATTGGACCGGGGGATAAAACTCCCAACGTGACAGCTCACGCATTATTAAATCAATCTGGATCCCTAGAACATTGTGTGTTCGATGAAACCTCTTACAAAAACCCCGACCCTTCTGCTCAATCTTTGGGTAGAAGCATCTTGGGAGCGCGCGATGCGATCGTAATCATCCCGCA
>JASFVL010000544.1:0-3190 GCA_050049875.1 Anaerolineales bacterium | reverse complement strand
TTTAAACAATAGTGAGGGGTTCCACAATTACACATATTTAGGAGAGTGCAATTATGACCCAAGTAGCTATTGTCACTGACAGCACAGCTTACATTCCTGCGGATTATGTCGAGAAGTACGATATTCGGGTGGCACCGCAGGTTTTGATATGGGGGGAAGAGACATACCGAGATGGGGTTGATATTCAACCGAAAGAGTTTTATGAACGTCTGCAGGAAGCTACGGTTATGCCTTCTACCTCGCAGGTCTCAATTGTGGATTTTGTAGAGATATTCAGCGAACTTCACGAGGGGGGGAGGAAAATCCTAGCGATTCTGGTGTCTGATAAGTTATCTGGCACAATTTCCTCAGCGGTTCAAGCCAAAGCAATGCTGCCAGAAGCGCACATTGAAATCGTGGATTCGGAGACGACGGCGATGGATTTGGGTTTCCACGTGCTAGCTGTGGCACGAGCTGCTCAGGAGGGGGCTAGTATTGAAGTTTGTAAATCGCTTGCAGAGGAATGCAAGGGGAAATCCGGTGTAGTTTTTGTTGTGGACACGTTGGAATTTCTACACAGGAGTGGACGCATCGGGGGTGCAACCCGATTCTTGGGTACAGCGCTGAATATCAAACCACTTTTGGAGGTTAGGGACGGACAGGTGGAAGCTCTTGAGATGGTTCGAACCAAGCGTAAAGCTCACAATAGGTTGGTGGAACTCGTTGCGGAGCGCACAAATGGGAGATCTCCTCTAAGATTGGCGGTGCTAAACGCTAACGCCCCAGATGATGCTAATGCAGTTTTGGAGAACGCGAACGAGCACCTGGATGCAGATGAAGTTATCTTTTCAGAGGTTAGCCCAGTAGTGGGAACTGTTGCAGGACCGGGCACCGTTGCGCTGGCGTTTATGGCTGGTTAATGTCACCAAGATCGTTGCTGTGATCCTTTAATCCCTGTCGTAGAATAGACAGGGATTTTCTTGTACGCCCGGCATGGGCGATAACTAGGGAGTGAAAAACTCCTGCGGACGTTGATCCGACGAACCGCTAGCCGACCCCACTTCGCTGTGCTTCGGGGACAAATGAGGCAACTGCGGAGGTGCGAACCTACGTGGAGAGGAAGCCGGAGGGCAAAATCTGGACTGAATGGACACACTTGCGCCTGCGTGCAGTGCAGGTGAGAACTGCGTAAAGAGGCGGAGAGCACGGGATAAGCTGGCAAGAGACAGTGAAGTCCGAAAAGGATCAAAGTGGCTCGCCGTAAACGCAGCCAGGGTCAGAGGAAAGCTATCGCACCTTATCCGGGGAGACCTGCCTTGAGAGGGGCAGAAGTCAGCCGAAGCCGTAGTAGTCGATGGAGTAACGACCATCCAGGGCGATCAGGGAAATCTGGTTACAGGGCGAAGGGCCGAACGGTTGAGGAGATGAGCAGAAAGGAGAAGGGTGACGGCGAGGACAGTCGAAACCTGGTAAGACCAGGGTGGACGTGGAAGTAGCGCTGAAGGCGTGAGATAAGCGTCAGTGACGAGAGGCCGGAACCGGATCGAATGGAAGACGAACGAGCTCAGAACGAAGGGGAATTGTGGGTAAAGGTATTCAGTCGAGGAAACCTGATAGCAGCAATGGACCGGGTGGTGAAGAATGGGGGAGCGCCAGGCGTGGACGGGATGACGGTGGAAGAATTGCCGGAACACCTGAAAGAGCATTGGCCAAGCATCCGGGAGAGGCTGGAGATGGGGAAGTATGAACCAAGTCCAGTGAAACGGGTAGAAATCCCGAAGCCTGGAGGAGGGACAAGGAAGTTAGGTATCCCGACGGTACTCGACCGAATGATCCAACAAGCACTGCAACAGGTGCTCAGTGAAGTGTACGAAGAGAGTTTCAGTGACCACAGCTATGGGTTTCGTCCTGGCAGAAGTGCGCACGATGCGGTAGAAGCTGCCCGTGAGTACATCGAGTCTGGATACAAATGGGTAGTGGACATTGACATGGACAAGTTCTTCGACACAGTGAACCACGACCGGTTAATAGCTCGAATGAAGACGAAAATCGACGACAAACGAGTGTTGAGACTGGTGAATGAATACTTGAAAGCAGAGATACTGGCCGATGGGATGATCGTGGCGAATAAAGTGGGGACTCCGCAAGGAGGTCCGCTGTCTCCGCTTCTATCGAACATCGTGCTAAGCGAGTTGGATGAGAAGTTGGAAGAACGGGGCACAGCTTTGTGCGCTATGCGGATGACTGCAACATCTACGTCAAAAGCGAGAGATCGGCAAAGCGAGTGATGGAGAGCACCCGACGTTTCATCGAAGGGAGAATGCACTTGAAGGTGAATGAAGAAAAGAGTGCAATCGGTCCGGCGGTGAAGCGGCAGTTCCTGGGCTTTAGCTTCTATTGAAGAGCTGGCGGGGTGCGGATCCGCATAACCCGCAAAAGCCTGGAACGGGCAAAACGCAGGACTAGGCAGCTAACTCGACGCACCCAAGGGCAATCCTGGTATGAAAACAGGGACCGATTGGAAACTTACATCCGTGGATGGGTGAATTATTATGCTCTGGCAGATGCCAAAGGGCATATGACCAGACTGGATGAAAGTCTGCGAAGACGAATGCGGCAGCTTGCGTGGAAACAATGGAAGACACCGAAGAGCCGAAGACAAAACCTGCTGGCACGTGGCGTGTCCGAATATTGGGCAAAGCGTGCGGGTGGATCAAGTCTAGGCTGTTGGCGGATGTCGAAATCTCCCCCTGTTCACCAAGCCCTGAGCACGGCCTATTGGCAGCGAGTGGGCTTACCGAGTTTCTCGGCACAATATCAACTTCGTCATACTTAGCCGAACCGCCGGGTGCGGACCCGCATGCCCGGTGGTGTGGGAGGGGGGATGGGAAACCTCCCCCCTATCCCGATTTTGGAATCATTGTTATAGAAAATAGGGCGCGTTTCAGTTTCGGGGGAAAACTGTGTAAAGATCTAGCCAAATACGGTATGGAGCAGCCTTTAGGGGTACATTTTCAGCTTAAAGAGCCACAGTTTAGAGGTTTTATGTAGAAGCTGTTGTTTTGATGAAATCTCACCCCCAAACTGAAATACACCCTAGAAAATAGCTCTTGTCATTGTTCAGCGATTCTGTCATCATAACTGTTCAACAGAAATGTCACCTTGACTTAGAACCTCGCTAAAGTATAATCGACTTTACCCCAAAGGAAGA
>JASFVL010000122.1:0-10092 GCA_050049875.1 Anaerolineales bacterium | reverse complement strand
CTCATTTCTCATATACATTTCTTCACAAACTCATAACCCCTTAATATTGACTCCCTATAATTTGAGATTACTTTGCATTCAACAGGATGCTTGATCTCATGGATGAGGAGTCCAATTCAAAACCAACCTCAGAAAAGGGGAGATGGTCCGCCAGGGTCAAAACTTTGGGGGTTTTTGCTAGGCGCACTCGGCTGTTTGCCCTTGTGATCATTTCTGTGGTCTTGGGGTTATTGCTTTACAATGTACTCTTCCCGCCCCCCATCCCCCTCAGCCAAAATGAAGTTGATGAAAGCATTGAGCAGGCTATAGCTTCAGTTACGCCTCGCCCATCTTATTCAAGTTTGGTATATCAATTCATCCAACCTTCCCTGGTCTTCATCCAGACCCAGCGTGAGGTTGCAGAAGAGGATGAAGGATTTGGTGTTGGTAGTGGTGTGGTCATCAATGAGGGTGGCGAAATTCTGACTGCCCTTCACGTTGTAGACGATGCAACTGAGATTGAGATACACTTTGTCGATGGCAGCCAGGCTAGCGCTGAAATCGTCGCTGCCGAACCTGAAAACGACATCGCGGTTTTGCGCCCCAATCCGACCAGTAGAATTGTCCAAATCGCCAAAGAAGAATCGTGTCTTTTTACAATTCTCCAAGCGAATACCGTTATCAACCATCCACTCAAAAGGGGAATCACGAATAATCCATTAATTCCAAAGTAGCGAAATAATTGACCAGACAATAGAGGAAATCCAATTGCCCAAGGAAATTTATGAGTTCCATCATTGTTGGGGATGGGATACATAAATCCTTTGTACTTGTAGTATCCTGGGTGGAACCTGAAATCTGGATCCTTACTGATTCCTGGATAACCTGAACCATTCTCTCGTTCGGATCCCGAGCTCAATATATTCGCCATCATAAAACGGACTCCTTCGTCTGGAGACCAGAACACATCCTTGGGAGAAAGAGCTAGGCTCAGGATATAAACGAAAAGAACTGTTCCAAGAGAAATCAATTCTCGATAAGACGATTGCCACCTGAATGTAAGTTGTTTCATAAGAAATCAATGATTAAAAACCCAGATGAAATCTGGATTAGCAACCATAGGTTGAAGAAAACCTATAAGGTGGATCGAATATTGAGAACTTCCAAACGTATAAAGGGTGTCTTGATGAAGAGGGGTTGCAGAGACCAAATTTGGAAACTAACGGTAAAGTCGGACCTTATACTCATTTTATGCTATTCCCTTGTCATAATCAAGTGGAATGAATCTCAATTGATAATGTCGAAAGCCATTCCCCATCATTTTGATCGGTTGTAGTAGATGCTACATTTGGCATAAACAAGAGATCACCCGACAGGGATATTGCGAAAGATATCAATATACCTCCCAGTGTGAAACTTCAACAAATACCACAGCTCCTTGGCGGCGTGCTGGTCTCCAGTTTGTTTAATCAATCAGATATTCTAATGTGAAATTTTTTCATCCTTCTCAGCGGCGCTTGGATTCGGCCTTTGTTATTCTGATGTCCCATTAAGGAGTTCCTCACTTAACCGTTTTCAATGAAACCCAAACGGAAATTTTACGTAGATAGTAATGTCAACAGTTTGCAACGATTTAAAGAAGGAGATAAAAATGTATCAAAGAAACATAAATACCGCAGAAAAAAGGGGAGCGATCTTTCTAACTGCGTTCATCCTGGCACTCTTGTTTGCCTTTTCAATCACACCGGCTGCCTATGCCGGGGAAATTATTGAGGGTAGACCCGATGCTGTGCTGGGGGAAGATGAGACCGTCGAAGATGATCTCTTCATCGGTGGTGATGATGTCCTCGTTGCCGGGGTTGTGGAGGGAGATTTGTTTGCTGCAGGGGAGAATGTGGTCATCTCTGGGGAGGTGGAAGGTAATGTGTTTGCAGCCGGAAATATCGTTACGGTCAGCGGTGTCATTGATGGCTCCCTGATGATTGCTGGTTATGATCTAACCCTTGAAGACGGCGCCTCCATTGGCAGGAATGTGTATTTTGGAGCCTTCAGTTTCCAGACCATGAGTGACAGTTTTATCAACCGCAGCGTTTATGGGGGGGGCTACCAGATGATCCTGGGCGGTACGGTTGAGCGAGATATCACAGCCGGATTAGGTGCACTTGAAATGGCTGGGCCAGTTGGCGGGGATGTGTTAATCGAGATCGGAGAACCAACAGATCGTTCCGGTCTGGACGTCAACAACTGGTTTCCCGGGATGCCCTCAGTTAAAGTTTTGGATCCAGGATATGCAGTCGACGAGGATCTGGTTGACGGGGAGTTGAATATCAAAGTAACCCCTGTTGATACTGACTTTGACCCAGAGATCCAAATTAGCCCCGGATACCTATTTTTGCAGGGACTGCGCCGTCGCGTGGGCGAATTCATTGCCCTGATGTTCGTTGGAATGCTAGCCCTCTGGCTGATGAAAGGAACGCTCTTGAAAGCCGTGGATGAGGTGAAAAGCAATGCTGGTATGGATACTGTCTGGGGCCTGTTGGTCTATCTGCTCTATATTCCGGTTGTATTCGTGCTCTTCCTCGTACTGTTGACGCTTACCATTTTTGTCAGTCTGGTCACCCTGGGCAGTCTTGCGGGTGAAATGATCACAGTTAGCAGCTTTTCATTCTTTGGTTTGCTCGCTCTCTTTGGCATGCTCGCTGGGTTAGCCACCAAAGTAGTCATCGGTTATCTGGTAGGCCGTGGGATCCTCGAAAAAACCAGTGAACTATCCTTTGAGAATTTCTGGCAACATGTCGGAGCGCTGGCAATTGGCCTCTTCATCTACGAAGTCCTGCGCAGTATCCCATTCTTTGGGTTCATACTGATGGCAGTGGTTGTGGTCATTGGAACAGGAGCGTTTTTTGTACTGGTCAAGAATGCCTTACAGAAAAGAGCCTCCACCACTCCTGCTGAAGTTGAGGTCACCCCGGCATAGTTCCATCAAACCATATCACTACATGAGGCTGTCTAAAAAGGCAGCCTCATTATGGTTAAGTTTATGGGAAAATCGCTGCATAATCCGCTTGATTGCAGGTATTTCCAAAATCCACATTCTTTACCTCATTTCTCATATACATTTCTTCACAAACTCATAACCCCTTAATATTGACTCCCTATAATTTGAGATTACCTTGCATTCAACAGGATGCTTGATCTCATGGATGAGGAGTCAAATTCAAAACCAACCTCAGAAAAGGGGAGATGGTCCGCCAGGGTCAAAACTTTGGGGGTTTTTGCTAGGCGCACTCGGCTGTTTGCCCATGTGATCATTTCTGTGGTCTTGGGGTTATTGCTTTACAATGTCCTCTTCCCGCCCCCCCTCCCCCTCAGCCAAAATGAAGTTGATGAAAGCATTGAGCAGGCTATAGCTTCAGTTACGCCTCGCCCATCTTATTCAAGCTTGGTATATCAATTCATCCAACCTTCCCTGGTCTTCATCCAGACCCAGCGTGATGTTGCAGAAGAGGATGAAGGATTTGGTGTTGGCAGTGGTGTGGTCATCAATGAGGGTGGCGAAATTCTGACTGCCCTTCACGTTGTAGACGATGCAACTGAGATTGAGATACACTTTGTCGATGGCAGCCAGGCTAGCGCTGAAATTATCGCTGCCGAACCTGAAAACGACATCGCGGTTTTGCGCCCCAATCCGCCACCAGAATTAATCGTCCCGGCCATTCTCGGGAATCCAGGAGCGATGCGGGTTGGGGATGAAGCTTTTGCGGTAGGCAATCCGCTGGGATTGGTATCTTCCATGAGCGCTGGGGTGATCTCTGGTTTCAATCGTTCATTCACTATCGAAGAGAGCGGTCTGCGGTTGGAAGGACTTATCCAGTTTGACACCGCCGTAAATCCGGGTAACTCTGGTGGCCCCCTGCTCAACAGGCAGGGTCAGGTTGTGGGCATTGTTACCGCCTTGGCCAACCCCTCTGAGCAGAACTTTTTTGTTGGTATCGGTTTCGCGGTACCCATCGGCACCGCTGTGTCCGCAGCTGGTGGCATAGAGTACTAAAAAGACTTGGAAAACGGAAGTTTCGGTTAAGGTTTTTCCCAAAGTGAGGATCACGAATGGAAATAAATATGGACAAATCACAAAGCTCCAACAATGACAAACCAATGGAAAAGGTGCTTTACGAGGTCAAGAAGATCATCGTCGGGCAGGATATCTTGCTGGAACGACTGATCGTCGCCCTGTTAGCTCGGGGGCATATCCTCGTGGAAGGGGTGCCCGGTCTGGCGAAGACGATGGCCATTAAAACAATGGCTGCGACCATCGGCGGACAATTCCAACGTATCCAGTTTACACCGGACCTTGTTCCAGCTGATTTAATCGGCACGCGCATCTATAACCAGAAGACGGGTGAGTTCAACACCTCTTTTGGCCCTGTCTTTACCAATCTTCTTTTAGCCGATGAGATCAACCGGGCCCCGGCCAAAGTCCAGAGCGCCCTCTTGGAAGTGATGCAGGAACGACAGGTGACCATTGGGCGTGAAACCCATCAAGTCCCCAACCCTTTTTTGGTGATGGCGACCCAAAATCCGATCGAATCAGAGGGAACCTACCCTTTACCTGAAGCGCAGGTTGACCGCTTTATGTTCAAGGTATTGGTGGATTACCCCACTCAAACGGAAGAGTTCGTCATCGTAGAGCGCATGACCAGCGCCCTGCAGAACGTGCAGCGAGTCAATGATACCGAGCAGTTGCTGGCCTTGCAGCGTGCGGCCGATGATGTTTATGTTGATCCAGCGCTAATTGAGTACGCGGTCAAGCTTGTTACCGCAACCCGAAAGCCGGGGATGGTTGGGCAAGACGAATTGACTCCCTTTCTTTCCTATGGAGCCAGCCCGCGCGCTTCGATCAACCTCATTCTTGCCGCTCGGGCGCTCGCTTTTGTGCGCGGTCGCACTTACGCTTTGCCGCAGGATGTGCGTGACCTGGCCCTCGATGTCATCCGTCACCGGCTGGTCTTGTCCTATGAGGCGCTTGCCGATAGTATCAGTCCCGATGATTTACTAAACCGCATTCTTAACGCCGTCCCCGTGCCGGAGGTTCCTTTACATGAGCGCCAACTCGCCCGCGCTGTCCACTGAAAATACCTCAACGCCTGAGCGCATCCTACGGCGGCTCGATTGGCAGGTAATTCGCCGTCTCGATGGCTTGTTGCAGGGAGATTATCGCACCCTCTTCTACGGGCAGGGTCTGGATTTTGCCGACCTGCGTGAGTACCAGTTGCAAGATGACATTCGCCACATTGATTGGAATGTGACCGCCCGCATGAACACACCTTACGTACGTCAATATACCGAAGATCGGGAGATCACTTCTTGGTTCCTGCTTGATCTCAGCCCGTCCATGGGATTCGGACCAGCCGAGCGACCCAAGGAGACCGTGTTGATCGATTTGGTCACGACCTTAGCCCGGCTTTTAACCCGTAACGGTAATAGGGTGGGCGCCATTCTTTACAACAACCGGGTCGAATCCACCATCCCACCGCTTGGTGGCCGGAAACAGGTGCTTCGATTGACCCACGAATTGCTCAGAGAGACGGAAGCGCCCATCCAAACGATGACTGATTTGAGCGTACTGCTCAAAGCTGGATTAAATATCTTTAAAAGGCGTTCGCTGGTTTTTGTCATTTCTGATTTCATCAGCCAACCGGGTTGGCAGCGACCGTTATCCCTTTTGAACCGCCGCCACGAGTTGATCGCCATCCGATTGTGGGACCGGCGCGAAGTTGAACTGCCCAACGCTGGGTTGATCGTGGTCGAAGATTCTGAAACAGGCGAACAATTATTTGTGGAAACCAGCAACCCAGAATTTCGCCGCCGCTTTTTTGAAGCCGGGGAACGGCGGAAAGCAGCCCTAAAAGAGAGTTTAAAGCGAGCTGGCGTTGATCTCTTCGCCATGTCCACAGAAGAAGATTTGGTCCGCGCCATCGTGCGCATGGCAGCGCTGCGTAAAAAGCGAAGAAGGTAATTTAATTTCGTAAGAATGAGAGTTTTGGGCGGATAGGTTCCGCCCAAAACTCTATCAACTTTCACATGTCTTTCATCTGGCCCTGGATGCTAACCACCCTTTTGATAGCCCCGCTCCTCGTCGGGGTTTATATCCGCCTGCTCAGAAATCGGCAGCAGGAAGCTGCCGATTTAGGCCCGATGAGTATGTTACAAGATGACACAGGACGCAAATTGGGGGGACAACGCCACATTCCCGCTTTTTTCTTTTTGTTCGGCTTGATATTTTTGTTTTTTAGCCTTTCCAGGCCGGAAATGTTGGTTGATTTGCCGCGCGTGGAGGGCACCGTTATCCTGGCCTTTGATGTCTCCAACAGCATGGCAGCCGATGACTTGGAACCGACGCGCATTGAAGCAGCCAAGGTCGCCGCCAGGACGTTTGTGGAGAATCAGCCTAGTACGATCCAGATTGGCGTGGTAGCTTTTAGCAACGGCGGATTGGTTGTACAGCCACCGACGGATGATCGATTGGAGTTGTTGGCTACCATCGATCGCCTTACCTCGCAAGGTTCTACCTCCCTGGGCCAGGGAATCTTCAGTGCACTCAACGCCATTGCCGGGGAGCCGATCGCCGTTGATCCAACGGCTATCGAAGAAGGGTCCCCATCGCTGGATATTGGCTATTACCCCTCCGCTGTGGTTCTATTGCTCACGGATGGCGAGAATACCGAATCGCCCGATCCCCTGGAAATCGCACAGGTCGCTGCAGAAGCAGGGGTACGCATTTTCCCTGTGGGTATCGGCAGCACAGACGGCGCCGTTTTGGAAATTGAGGGTTTCAACGTTTTAACTCAACTGAACGAGAGCAGCCTACAAGAGATCGCCAGTTTGACCAATGGCTCTTATTACCGTGCCCAAGACGAAGAAAGCTTGCGAGAGATTTACCAAAATGTGGATTTTCAGTTGACCATCAGCGGGGAAAAGATGGAAGTGACCGCTCTTTTTGCGGGACTCGGTGCCTTGTTCCTTCTGATCGGTGGGGTTCTTTCTCTGCTCTGGTTTGGGAGGATCGCGTGATGAACTTTCTCTGGCCTTGGTTTTTACTGCTACTTTCGCTCATCCCGCTGCTAATCGCGCTTTATATCTGGATCTTACGGCGGAAACGCAAGTTTGCGGTGCGTTATTCCAGCCTATCGCTCATTCGTGAAGCTTTGCCCAAGCGCTCCCGTTGGCGGCGACATTTGCCGTTCGTCCTCTTTCTGTTGGGCTTTGCTTGTTTGGTGACGGCTGTGGCTCGCCCAGTTGCTGAAGTAGAGGTTCCTCTCAGCCGCACCACCATCATCTTGGCATTGGATATCTCCCGCAGCATGTGCGCTACCGACGTCTCCCCCAATCGCCTGACCGTGGCTCAGGATGCTGCGCTAGCCTTTATCGAGGACCAAGCGGATGATACCCGCATCGGCATTGTCGCATTTGCCGGCTTGGCTGAAATCATTGTGCCTCCCACAAATGATAAGGAAGCCCTTAAAGAAGCCATCGAAAATATCTCCACCTCCTTGGGTACGGCCATTGGCAGCGCGACCCTCAAATCCATCGACGCAATTGCTGAGGTAAACGAAGCCGTTGCCTCCAGCGGTCTCAATTTAAGATCCGAGGTTGATGAAAATCCTCAAGAAGAAGAATTTTACCAACCGGACATCATCGTGCTTTTGACGGACGGTGCCAACAGTCGCGGGCCTCTGCCCCTTGATGCTGCTCAACAGGCTGCTGACCGCCGGGTGCGCGTCTACACCATCGGCTTTGGCACGATAAACCCGGAGCAATTGGTCTGTACGCCGGAGCAATTGGGCGGTGATGCTTTTCGGGAGGGTTTCCGAGGCGGTTTTGGTGGCTTTGGTGGGGGTTTCGGTGGTGGCGGCTTTCGTCGTTACCTGGTGCTCGATGAATCAACTTTGCGAGGGGTGGCCGACATGACCGGCGGTTCTTATTACCGGGCCGAAGATGCGCAACAACTTTACGAGGTCTTTCTCGATTTGCCGAACGAAATAGTCCTTCAAAAGGATCGCTTGGAGATCAGCGTCATCTTCTCAATTTTTGGGGCTTTCTTTGCCAGCCTCGCTGTCGCCCTTTCCACCCTTTGGCATCGTTTTTCCTGAGAATCCCCTTATATTTATCCTCCTATATGTGGTAGCCAGCAGAAAAGTGCTGGAATACTAAAATCTGCTCTTGTTCTGACATGTTCTGTATCTCCACGTTAAAGACACATTTTGGATGAGTTGGCGATAAGATCTTATTGGGGGACATACATTACAAAATCTTTGCAAAACATTGACAAATATATATAAGTCTGCTATACTTTTGCAAATATAAACTTATTCCCGGACAATTGAATGATTCACAAACCAGTAGAATATATCGGTTCACAACGCTACTCTTTCATTCCTCCCAGGAATGGGGGACAGGCTTTGAAGGTGTTTTTGGGCGATTTTACCGCCCAAAAACACCTGATACCAGATGTCCCTCCCCCAATTTGGGGTAGGGGTTGGGGTGGGGGTTCGAAAATTGCCCTCGTCTGGGGAGCCTCCGGCGGTATTGGTCGGGCAATTCTGGAAAAACTAAATGCTGACGGGTGGACTACTATTGCCGTTGCCCGAGATACCAGTGAAATCACTACCCTTGCGGACCATGTATACGATGCCAGCTTCGATGACCATGACGATATAGAACAGACTCTTTATCTGATCTCACAGGAAGTTGAGGAGATTGATTTTTGGTGCTACGCAGCCGGCGACTATCTGCCAAGGTTTCCGAAATGCCACCACGCGGTTGGAGCGATATAATATCAGTGAATCTGACCGGCGCTTACTATGCTATTCATTACAGTTTGCCGCTCTTGAGTGAAAATGCTCACATTGTATTTGTGGGTGCCGTCAGCGAACGTTTGCAATTGCCGGGGCTGTCAGCTTATGCTGCTTCCAAAGCAGGGTTGGAAGCTTTTGCAGCTGCCCTGAGCAAGGAGGAGCGCAAAAAGCGCATCACCGTTGTGCGGCCTGGAGCTGTGGCGACAGCTTTATGGGATAAAGTTCCCTTGCGGTTGCCAGCAGATGCCGCTTCACCGCAAAAATTAGCCGATAAAATCTTGGAGGCCCACCGGATGGGACATAAAGGACAACTCGATCTGGTGTGAGAGGACAAATGGAGAATATTCAAAACTTACAAATGAAATTCGATCGTATCGATCTGTACATCACCCGCTGGATGGCGCGACACAGTCTCGACATCCTGCGCTTCGGCCTGGGCGTGATTTTTGTTTGGTTTGGGGCGCTCAAATTCTTCCCAGGTTTAAGCCCGGCTGAAGAATT
This sequence comes from Anaerolineales bacterium, assembly GCA_050049875.1. Classification (GTDB taxonomy): domain Bacteria; phylum Chloroflexota; class Anaerolineae; order Anaerolineales; family UBA11858; genus JASFVL01. Next base: position 757 of record JASFVL010000122.1, on the reverse strand, counting down.
GGTCCGCAACACGATTTACTTCTTCGATCCTGATTTCTTCCTGCCCGTACTGGCGACCTGGGAAGTGCTGATTGGGGTTGGCTTCCTCTCAGGTTTCTTTACCAACAAGTTACAGCGCCTGACGATCTTGCTGCTTTTTATGCAAATGCCAGGCACGGCTCTGCCGTTGGTACTGCTTCCCGAAGTTTGTTGGACCAGTTTCCCATTTGGCCTGACCATCGAAGGCCAGTACATTATCAAGAATTTGGCGATTATTGGATCGGCTTTAGTTTTGGGTGCCACCGTCCGAGGCGGACGAGTCGTACCCGAACCAAATAATGTTTAATCGAAAAAGGAATATATTAAATGAAAGTTATAACTTTACTGTTAATTTCTGGATTAGCTATCGGTAGCGTAGGATTGGTTTGGCGTTTTGCCCCTGCCAAAAGCAAACTGTTGGTGAGGCGTGCTGAAACCCACTTTCCGGTTGTTTCGGGATATAACCTAAACCGGCAGGAACTCGAATTCCCGCGTGACTTTGGCGGTGATCTCAACTTGATTATCGTACCTTTCCAACAGCATCAACAAACCATCGTCAATACCTGGATACCCTTTGCCCAAGAGGCAGAAGCGACCTTCCCTGGGTTCATTTACTACGAACTCCCGACGATCTATGAAATGCCGGCGCTCTCGCGCACTTTCATCAATGAAGGCATGCGGGCGGGGATCCCAGATCAGACGGCGCGGGAGCGTACGGTTACGCTGTATCTCGACAAGG
>JASFVL010000543.1:0-3193 GCA_050049875.1 Anaerolineales bacterium | reverse complement strand
TGAACGTCAGACTCAGGAAATGGACACCAGGATCCAAAATGTCTAACTTCTCTAGGGTATCCACACGATAAAGATGAACCCCACTCGAGGTAGCTGCAGCGAGTATATCCCCATCAGGGGACCAAGCAACTTGATTGACCGCACCTCGTTGAACTACTGTCAGATCAGCGATTTGCACCGTGTTGGTCAGTGTAGAGGTGAGAACATCGCCGCTAATTCCAATATCCCCAGGCTGACCTGGATCACTCGGTGGAGAATCTTGCACAACTGTCGGGGATAACGACGGGAGGAGCGACGCAGTAGGCATGCTCTCGAGCGTGGATGGAATTGGAGTCACTGCGGTTTCGGAAAGTGCTGGCGCCTCACTTTCGAGGGGCGTTGGCGTGTCACCAGAGCCAACCCCAGCGGGCGCGGGGCGGCATCCTGTCAGCACCAAGACAATCAATATCAACCATCCAAGATATGTTCGCATTTTTCTCATTCTAGAGGACTGCCGAGGAGAAAATATCAAATTGGGCCATTTTAGCATTCGCTCTTCCAACATTTCAGATCTGAAGACGAAATTCCCTCATGCTCACCACACGAGCATCGCGACGCGCCTGTTCAGCGGCGAAAGCCATCAAGTGACTCTCCAAAGACTGGCGGGCGCTTGTCAAGGGATAGGCAGCCCCTCCAAAACGCATTCCCCGCACGAAGGAAGCCATCAACTCACGATCACCGCCGCCGTGTTCATCTACCTGTGATGCGCTGGTGTCAATGCGTTGGTGGCGGTCATCCCGGTGATGGTGAACTTCAATCCACGAGCCCCCATGTCCAAAGTGAGCGTAAAGTGCAGCGCGCGAACCTTCAATCCTGGTCGTGCGACCTTCCAGGTGAGCATGCCCGTGCATCGTCAGCGTCACAGAAATGCCCCCTTCAAAACGCATGCTGACGACTTGGTGATCGACGACATCATTGTCACAGTGATATACACAGCGACCGTACGGTCCATCGCGCAGCGCAGCCATGACACTCTCGGTTGTAGGGTCCTCGGTAAGCACGGAGCGGGGCCAACCCTGATAGTCGCTGAGCTGCCGCAAGGCTGGGACAACCGCGCTCAATGCTTTAATTAGACCCGGTACCCGCAGATGTGTCTTCACAGCCCAGCGAGATGAACCATGCGCCGTCTCGGCGATACCCTGCCAAAGGGGTATAAGATCCACGTAAAGAGTAGGGGCGTAATATGGACAGCTCCCAGCAACCGGGCAACCATCCAAGCAGCGGGCGGGTGCACCTGGCGGAGCGTTCTGTGAGCGAAAGTGAAGCAGCTCACCAACACTGCTGAGATATTCACAGCGCCGATCCAGCATCCAGATCAAAATATCCAAGTCGTGGCAGCACTTGGTCAAGATCATGGGAGCGCTAAGGGATTCGCTGCGCCAATTGCCGCGCACATAAGCGTGAGCCATGTGCCACCAGGCGACATCCTCCCGGTGGGAGACGTTTACAATCTGCCCAAGCTGCCCTGACTGGATGATCTCCCGCATCTTGCGGAAATGGGGAGTATAGCGCAGCACGTGGCAGACATGGAGTTGGCGATCGTTCTCCTGCGCGCAGGTAACCAGTTGGCGACACTCCTGGGGAGTGGTTGCCATGGGTTTCTCTAAGAGCACGTGGTAGCCGGCACGTAGCGCAGCCAGAGTCGGGGCGGTGTGTTGCTGGTCCTGAGTGCACACTAAGGCAGCTTGTCCAAAAGCGGGTTGTTCAAGCAGCGGCTCCCAGGTCACATATTGATTTTCTGAGGGAATCCCATGCTGGGCAGCAAACTTCGCCCGCCTGCCCGCATCCGGTTCGGCGACAGCAATGAAGCGAATTTGGTCAGGATGATGTAGGGCATAGGTCCCGTAGGTACGCATGCCTCGCTCCCCCGCCCCAATGAGAACGGCTTGAATAGGTTTTGACAAACTTTACCCTCGCGTTGCAGAGTTTTACGTCACGCCAGTGGTTTTCGTTGGCTAACTCTATAATGATACCGACCGGCACAGCGTAGGACTGAATTACTCCCGGAGTTTTGCCACGGTTACACCGTCACCGCCCTCGCCATGTCCGCCAGGTTCGAATGAGCGCACATGGGGGTGTTTGCCTAAAGCCCGACGTACAACCTGGCGAAGCCTTCCCGTCCCCTTGCCATGGATGATTCGCACCCATGGTAGCCCAGCCAGATAAGCTCGATCTAGGTACCCCTCCAAGGAATCAATCGCCTCATCAGCCATTTGACCGCGTAGATCCAATTCAACCCCAGGGGATTCGGCTTTGGGGACAGTGACACGAGTCTCACGGGCACTATCAACACTATCCGGGCTCTCATCCTCTGCGGCATCAGCCATGAGCTCCAATTCGGCTAAGCGGGTGCGCACCCGCAGCCGGCCCACCTGCACCTCAGCCTCATCCTCACTCAACGCTGTGACAACACCTTGAGTGCCCAAAGAGTGCAAACGTACCTTGGAACCTAAACGAATCGGTCCCTCCACCCGAGTCACGTCGGAAGCGCGGCGTTCGACGGGTTTTTCAACCTTCTCCTCCAACTGCTCCACCCGCTCTTGAACTGGCTCAATGACATCCAGCGGTTGACGGGCGCGTTTGAGCTCTCGGCGCAGAGCTCGAAACTCCTCACGCAGCGCTTCAATTTCTGACTGAGCCTCAGCCCGGGCTCCTTCTAGAATCTCCTGGCGCTCATCCTCGATAGCATCGAGGCGGGTGGCTAACTCCCCACGGAGATGTTGAGCTTCCCTGCGAGCTTCCTCAGCAGCGTGGCGCGCCTGGCGGGAAAGATCCCGTTGGCGATAAATTTCATCTAACAAGTCTTCAGCTCGCAAATCTGTGGGGTCAAGTTCGGAGCGCGCCGTCTCCACGATCCCTTCATGAAGGCCCAATCGCTCGGCGATGGCTAGGGCATTGGAACGTCCCGGCAGTCCCACCGTCAAGTGATAGGTTGGCTGCAGGGTTTCTAAATCGAACTCCACACTGGCGTTGACCACACCGGGGGTGCCATGAGCGTAGGCTTTGAGTTCGGGGTGATGGGTCGTCACCAGAGTGGTGATGCCAAGTTTCAGCAAATGGGTCAGCAGGGCTCGGGCTAATGCGGCGCCTTCTTGTGGATCGGTGCCGGCGCCCAACTCGTCCAACAGTACCAGCGATTGATGGTCCGCCATAT
>JASFVL010000542.1:0-3202 GCA_050049875.1 Anaerolineales bacterium | reverse complement strand
AATCTAGATCCGATGCAGAGAGTTGTTATTAGAATGTAGTTGCTATGGGGCGCGGCCGGTATGCTATCCTCATCTCGATGAGAGACGGAAACGCATCCGGGGCTTGGAGCGTTTGGGCGGACCGGAGCTGCCTATGGGACGACTAGATCCAATCGAAAACAGTCAAGCCCGTTTTGTTATTTGGTCCACCCGTCGGATACTCTAATCTGGGACATCGAGCCCGTATCGGTTTGTGAAGCTACAAAGCCCAAAAATCCGCGCCCCAGACAATCGGCAGACGAGGAGAACTGTCCGCCTATCATAAAAGGAGTTTAGCATGAAACTTCCTCCCCATGCAAACTTTGAGCGATACATTGGCATTGATGCCCACAAACATTATGTTGTTGTCGGTGGTCTCGATCTTAGCCTGAGGGTTGTCATGCGGCAACGCCGGATGGGAATACCGCGCTTCAGGATATGGGCCCAAACGCATCTGAAGCCCAGTGATGCGGTGGTGATCGAAGCAAGCACTAATACCTGGCACTTGTATGACATCGTGGCGCCTCTAGTGGGAAAAGCAGTCGTAGCCCATCCACCGGAGGTCAAACAGATTGCCAACGCCCGGGTGAAGAACGACAAGATTGATGTCTATATCCTGGCTCGCCTATTGGCAGCCGATCTGATCCCGGAGGTGTGGGTTCCTCCAGTGCCGGTACGAGAACTGCGTGGCCTGATTTCCCATCGCTGGCGTCTGTCACGAACCAGCACCATGAACCGCAATCGCTTGCATAGTGTTATTCATCGTCACAACCTAACGCCACCAACTGGGCATATTTTCCGGCCCAAACACCGCCAGTGGTGGCTCGATCAGGAACTTTCGGCCACAGAAGTTCTGCGTGTGCGCCATGGCTTAGCCATCCTGGACCTGCTGGAAGAGCAAATCGCAGAAGTGGATGCTGAACTGGCACGCCTAAGCACTGTGGAACCCTGGTCGAAGATGGTGCCCTACCTGATCCAACTACCGGGCTTTGGATTAATCGTCACGATGACCGTGCTGGCAGCTATTGGTGATATCACCCGTTTTCCAGAGCCCAAGAAGTTGGTTGGGTATGCAGGTCTGGGAGCCAGTGTGCACGATAGTGGGAAAACCCACCGCCAGGGGCGCATCACCAAGCGCGGTCGCAAGGAACTACGCTGGATTCTAGTGGAAGCTGCCCGACGAGCGGTGCGTTCAGATGCCTATTGGGAAACCGAATATAATCGCTTGGTTCGACGAAAGCACCCCAATGAAGCCATCATTGCCATCGCCCGCAAGCTGCTGGTGGTGGTGTGGCATGTGCTCACCAAACAGGCCGCCGATCTCCACGCCGACGAAGACAAAGTGGCCTTCAAAATGCTGATGTGGGCCTGGAAACTGAACAAAGCACAGCGCCGCGGCTTGACTATGGCGCAATTTGTACGCTATCACTTGATGGGCTTGCAGCTTGGAAACGATTTAACCGAACTACGCCGAGGCGGCAGGTTGCGTCCTCTGGCCTCGGTGGAAGAGGTATTAGCACTGAGCCCAGAACTGCTACACGACATTCAGCCAGATTCACCTGGCTGACGATTGGCGTGTAGCCCATTGTTGGAATATGAGCTATTTCGCGCCCACCAATCGATGGTTAGATCGGTGAGCTAGGGATAATGTTGTTAATGTCCAGATACCAGCCTATGTTTCTATCTACAGGAAACCCAAGACGGGCAAAAGCGCCTATTTTGGGTCCTATCCTTAGCCGTGACTACTACTGCGTCACTTTTCTCCTTCTTACCCTTGACAATCCAACTTATCGGTATGATAGCAGCCAGACAATCGGTAAGCTTCCCGAACGATGGGAGGTAAACTACACACTTCTCACTTAGGAACCACCCATCAATATTCACACCGTATACTCTGCAGAAGGAACCAAGTTGAGAGGGCCCACGGGTTATGAGAAACTTACCCGGAAAACTATCTGCTCCCTAAATACTGCCAATAATAATGCTATGAATCCAATTGCCATGGCGATGATCTTGTATAAATCATACTCCTCTCCATATACTCTAGTGGTCAAAATCACGCCGCCGAGAAGCGCAATACTTGCACTAAGTGGGAACACAACTGTCGCAGGTAAACTCATAGCCCCCAAATAGAATATTGTTCCGATACTATTGCTCAAGCCAGTTAATGTCCCTGCTTTCCACTCAGCAAATTGAATTCTCAATTTTTCTCGTTCGCGAATGGTTGCCAACAATGCAATCAATCCGCCAGCCAAAAATACAATGAATGTTAAAGCAGCTGTATTCTCATTTTCAAAGAGCTCAAATTTCACTTTATTGCCGAGGATAAATAATCCTTGCGACAGGAATATACCCAACAGCCACAAGAAATACCTTCTTGTGTTCTTCATGGTAGAGTTGTCGGTCTTTCTCAGACCTTGTGCAAAAAATCCAAGCATAAGAACAAAAACAGCTACGATGACTGGATCAATCCAATAAATTCGCTCTTGAAAAAGAATCGGGGAAAAAATTATAGGAACAAGGAGCGCCAAATTTAATATCGTCCAGCTGATAGAGGCAGGACCTTCCTTGTTTGATTGCATGATAAATAATATGGCCAAATCAAACAGCAATCCCATCCCAATTCCCAGCAACCACAACCGTGGATCGTCCCATTCGCTGATTTCCGAAAATGATTTGATTATTGCAAATAACCCACCTGCAATTGAAAATACAATAATGTATGTAGATGTTCTACAATTCAATCTTTCTGCCATTTTATAGCCAAGGGCAGCAAATGCATACATTACTCCAGATAGAATCGCCATAAGCAACGGGAACTGCATCAATGATCTCCTTGGGATTATTTGCCGGCGTTCCGCCTAACGGGTTAAGGATTCATGCGGCGCAATAGGAAGACACCATCGCAACTCGCTACCCAGCCGCCGCATAATCCGGGGTTGGACTAAACCGAGAAGCTAACATCGCTATATAGAAAAAAGCGACTGTTCTCACAAAGAAACTTGTGTTGATCTAGGAGGATTGTAGCAATATCCGCTTGCAAATGCAAGCCAAAATAACCACGAATGGGAAAACTCAGGATACGAAGTTATGTGGAGGAACGTTTTAGATGAAAATATCTTATTCCAGATACTTCAATCTCGCATAGTAGTGTCCCCAAAATTTATAACTTGCTGGGCGATGA
>JASFVL010000541.1:0-3209 GCA_050049875.1 Anaerolineales bacterium | reverse complement strand
TGTACTTTCACTGAACCTAGTAGCTTCAATCATTCGCAGCTACTTTCGTAGGCGCAGGCAGTGGTGAAGCGATGACGATTACTCCCGCCGAAACCAAGATCAGCATTCAAAATGTGAGCTATAGTTATGGGAACAAAGAAGCCTTGCGCGATATCAGCTTAGATGTTCCACCCAAAGCGATTACGGTATTCTTCGGTCCAGCAGGAGGGGGAAAGACTACTCTGCTACGTTTAATTAACCGTCTGAATGACATGGTGGAGGGCACCCAAATGATTGGGAAGATCCTGATCGATGGTGAAGACATTTATCACCCCAGGATCAGCGTCAGCGATCTGCGCAGACGTGTCGGCATGGTCTTTGCCCTACCTCTGCCCCTCCCGGGGACTGTTCGTGGAAATGTCGAATACGGTCCCCGCATGGCAGGGATAAACAATAAAACTGAACTGGATGCCATCGTTTACAGCACCCTGGACAAAGCTGCCCTGTGGGATGAGGTCAAAGACCGCTTGGAAGATCCCGCCTCCTCCCTATCTGGTGGACAACAGCAACGTCTTTGCATCGCACGCAGTTTGGCTCTTGAGCCCGAAGTGCTTCTCCTTGATGAACCCACCTCCGGACTTGATCCAATCTCTACCGGCAAAGTGGAAGAATCGTTGACCGAATTGAAAGAAGAATACACTATTGTTATCGTTCCTCACAGCATACAACAGGCAGCCCGAGTATCGGACTTCGCAGCTTTCTTCCTAATGGGAGATTTGATTGAGTATCAACCCGGCGATCGTATTTTTACCAACCCCCGCGATGGGCGTACAGAAGAATACGTCACTGGTAGATTTGGTTAGTCGATGACGAAAAAGATTACCGTTGATAATCTAAACTTTTTCTACGGCAACTTTCAAGCCCTCAAGAATATATCAATCGATGTTCAGGAGGGGCAAATCACTGCATTAATCGGTCCCTCCGGGTGTGGAAAATCTACATTTCTAAGATGCCTCAACCGCATGAACGATACTATCCCAGGAACTCGAGTAGAAGGAAAAGTTTTGCTCGATGGAAAAGATATATACGCTCTAGACACAGATGTGGTCGAACTACGAAGTAAAGTAGGGATGGTATTTCAACGTCCCAATCCTTTCCCCAAATCGATCTACGACAACGTTGCTTATGGCCCGCGTGTACTTGGTTTATCAAAGTACGGAAAATTAGACGAAATTGTACGGAATAGCCTCATTGGGGCTGCCTTGTGGGACGAAGTCAAAAACGATCTTAAGGAGGACGCCCTAAACTTATCACTTGGAGAGCAACAGCGCTTGTGCATCGCCCGCGCCATAGCAGTTAAACCAGAAGTTATATTGATGGATGAGCCGTGTTCAGCACTTGATCCCATCGATACATTGCAGATTGAGGAGTTGATGCGCTCGCTAAAGGAGAAATACAGTATTATTATCGTCACTCACAATATGCAGCAAGCCGCACGGGTTTCGGATTGGACAGGATTCTTCTGGTTAGGGGAATTGGTGGAATTTGGCGATACCAGGGATCTATTCACAACCCCAGAACACACGCTCACTCAAGACTACATCACTGGAAGAGCAGGATAAGGATTCGATTAGATATGTTCAACCGTCCATCATCAGCAATAAGGTCACCCTGATAAATGCTAATCTCTCAAAAAGGAGCTTATAATGACCCGCAAAACGTTTGAACGTGAACTCCAACGTCTTCAAGATGAGATGCTTGCTCTCGCTAGCATGGTGGAAAACGGGTTGACAGACTCAATCGAAATTTTAAGAAGAGGCGATATTGCGGGTTCGAAACGCTTGATCGAGCAGGATCGTGTCATTAACAAGAAACGCTATTCCATTGAAAGCGAATGCATCATCGCGATCGCGACCCAACAACCCATGGCTGGAGATTTGCGCATCCTCGCTGCTGTGCTGGATATTACCAAAGAACTGGAGCGGATTGGGGATTATGTCAAAGGCATCGCTAGGATCAACTTGATGATCGCAGACCAACCAACAATAAAGCCCCTGGTCGATCTTCCCACGATGGCAGAGAAAGCCCGTAGCATGCTGCATCGTTCACTTGACGCTTTCGTTGAACGGGATGTGGATTTGGCCAAAACCATTCCGTCGGAAGATGATGAAGTCGACAAATTATATGAAAAGTTCTATCAAGAATTGATGACTGTGATCGCTTCTGACTTGAGTACTGCAGAACAAGCCAATAAGCTACTCTGGGTAGCACACAATTTGGAGCGCTCTGCTGACAGAGTTACGAACATTTGTGAGCGTGTGGTATTTACGGTCACAGGCGAGACAATTGAACTGGACCTTAAAGAAGAAGGTATCTCCGGGGTTTCATAGATAAGTCTAAAAACCGATATGAATAATTGAATTGGAGAGGTATTGAGAGGTTAGGGCAGACAAACCCACACCCATCCCTTCCATTTGACCTACGTAAATCTTGATCGAATTGAACTTTCTCGCTTCTAAGGGAGTTACTTAATAGGAACATATCAAGCGAGATAATAACTATGAATAGAAAAATTAAGATCTACTTGAGCCCGTTTATACTGGCTTCCAGCATTGTAGCCTGTTTACCAACTGCAGAGATTCCACCAACTATAACCGCCCATCCCAAATCAACCCAGGTTACAGCCACTATCACACCACACCCAACAACCACACTATCGCAAACAGCGATGGCATCTCCAGTCCAATCCTATAGGTACTCAGCCCCGGGAGACTATATTGCCACTATACAGGTAGGGGATTCCGAACGCTGGTTTGCGATCCATATACCTCTGGAATACCATCCAGGAGTCTTGACGCCATTGGTAGTGAACATCCACGGGCGAGGTTCTACCGCTATTATTCAGGATCAGCGCAGTTGGATGAGCAAAAAAGCCGATGAGGAGGGTTTCATTGCTGTACACCCACAAGCATTAGGACAACCGTCTACCTGGTGGGGAGCGATTCCGAACGCGAGAGGCCAGCAAGATATGGATTTTTTCGAGATGATGATGACATATTTGGAAGGTGAGCTTAGCATTGACCCCAAGCGGGTATATGTGACTGGCATATCAAACGGCGGGTCAATGGCGAACCGCCTGGCTTGTGAAATGTCAGAGCTTATTGCTGCAGTAGCTCCGGTCTCTGCAGGACACGCGGCATTCCATCAGTGTCAGATTGAATCCCCAATCT
>JASFVL010000121.1:0-10116 GCA_050049875.1 Anaerolineales bacterium | reverse complement strand
CGCGTGACTAGAGCCTCTTGAAACTCGCTTGGCAAGCGCATAGGGCAGGCTATCGCACATAATCCACAATTGGTGCAAAGGTCTACATTCACATACCGGGGTTCGTGCCTCAGAGTTACCGTAAAATCACCCGCTTGACCGTGGGCATCCTTGATCTGTGTATTCGTCAAGATTTCAATATTGGGATGTAGATTATGATCCATGAACGCTGGAGAGATCGCTGGTCTTGTACATCCGTAGCCGTGATCTGAGGTACCACGACATAGAACGCAATCGTGGGTCGGGAACATGTAACCCAATTGTGCTACCCGTCCACCCAATCCTGCATCTCTTTCAATGAGGAACACTTTTAATCCTGCTTCAGCCAAGTCCACAGTAGCCCTCATCCCTCCAATGCCTCCCCCAACAACGAGCACTGATCCTTCGGGATTGTTATGATCATTTACCTGCATGATTTTGACCTCATTATTTAATCAATAATTCAGAGCATTAATTAACCATTCAAAACATTCATCTCGCGAACATCCTGGATTCGCGTATCCGCAAGATTAACGATAATATCAATTAATTCTTCTTTAGATACATTCCGAATTCTGCATACCGAAGCCCATGTTTGTTCGGTCTCAGGGTAGGTTACGATCACGGATATATACCCGCCCTTTTTATCAATTGCCTGAGTCAGTCTTGCCACTTCTCCAGCCCGGTCTGGTTGCGAAACCGTTAAGCGAACACCTGGACGCCTACCCCCTAATAGATCAACCATGACGGTGAACAGATCATTATCCGTTATGATACCCACCAAATGATCCCTCTCCATCACGGGGAGGCAGCCAATTTTCTCATCTGCCATCACACGCGCAGCCTCCTCAATGGGGGTGTCCTCTCCGATAGTAATAACATCTTTCGTCATTACATCCCTAACCTTGATCTTGGAGAGTGTGTATTGAATCTCGAAGCGGCTGAAACGGCTGACATCAGATGGAAGCGCGCTCAACAGTGACCTTTGTGTGATCACGCCAACAATTTTTTGTTCCGTGTCCAATATAGGTAGATGACGGATACCTTTCTCTATCATCAATTCTTGAGCTTCTGGAACTGGCATATCCGGATATCCCACGATGGGATTAGGGGTCATACGATCCTTTACGAGCATTTTATCTTTCCATAGAGCACATGATTCATATTAAAAGTTGCCAGGACTGGTAGGCACACCGATTACTCTACATTTATTGAACCCCTTTAAGGGATTTCTGTATAGACTAAAATTCGGTGCACTTGGTCATAAAATTCTTTCACATGGCTGGCCATTATTGTTTCTGCTTTATCAGCATCCCGTTTCCTAATCGCGTCAACAAGATCAAGATGTTTCTCTACAGCTGCTGGCAAGAATTCTAAATGCGGCAAGACCAGATACCACAAACGTTGAGACAAGCCAAAGAAATCCTCAAGGATGTCTGCCAAATAGCGGTTGCGTGCTGCACTAGCGATCGCTCGATGGAATTTGTGGTCGAGATCAAACAAGCGCTCATGTTCCTCAGATGGGATCCCCGCTTGCTCGTTGCACAAGGCTTCCATAACAACAAGATCATCGGGTGATGCATTTTGGGCTGCTTGTCTAGCACAATAGGTTTCCAAGAGGAGACGCAACTCACTGATCTGTTCAAGATCAATTACGTTCACTTCGGAAACATACAATCCTTTCGGCATGACATCCACAAGATGGTCATGAGCTAATAATTTAAGCGCCTCCCGAACAGGCACCAAACCCATATCCAGCTCATCCGCTAACAGCCCTTCATCTATCGTTGCTCCTGGGGGCAAATCCAGCACAATGATCTTTTCCTTAATCCGCTTATAAGCCCGCTGGGTATCTACCCGGACAAGTTCCATAGCACTCTCCTATGCGTTTACTTTTGCCAGACGTGGATTTCCCACTGCGCGTGCGCGTACGCGGTATGTATCTATCCCGTCCGTCCATTCATCAACCTGAACATGGGGGCTATCGGCACCCGATCTTAACGCTGCGCTCAAAGCTTTTTCCTTGCTAAATTCTCTGGAGTAATTTAAGGCTTGCTCCAAATCTTCATACTCCAAACGTTCTTGACTAGCTTGGACATAATAGCCAATCACATCCATACCATCCCGAGAGAGATGAGGATAGATCAAGATTTCCTCCGTGACCATTACACTCCCAGCGATCGCTCCTACTGCATTGGCTACTTGGTAATGTTCGGGCAAAATCAACTCGGTGTGGAACTTCTCAGCAACTCGTCCCAAGAAGATGTCCGCTGGAGCACCGATACCAATGATAGGTTGTCTTAGTCGGATCTTTGTCTCCAGTTGAGGATGAGTTGGATACAGACTGTTGTTGAAAAACCAAGAACCCAGATAATCACCTTGTTGATTGGAATGGAATAGATTTTTGTTCGTCAAAAATGAAACGACCGCTTTCATAATCGTTTCTGTCATTTTAGTCCATATATCTTGGGTAAATTGCGTGGGATCTAAAAACAAATGGCGACAAACTACTTCGCGAGCTAATTCGGCAGCCTCCACGTTCCAAGGAGTATATCGACCTTCGATGTGCAATAAATCCGTTGGGGTGAGTCCTGCTCTACCGATAATTTCTTGCCGTAATAACTCTGCTGCTCCCAACTGAGTTACATGGAGAAGGTTTAGTGCTTTAAGAATCTCCGGTAAAGGTTGTGGTCCTACTTGGAGTAATTCTATTAATCGTATACTTGATTCAGCTTTGGAAATTCGATCCTCTTTAGGAGAGCGAATTAAAAACCAGAAATCTAACCAATCCGGGCCCGATTGTGCCCATGTTTGTTTAGCCAAGGCTCTAAGACGATTGAGCACTTGAGAATCATGATGAGCTAAGTAAGATAACGGCACCACCCTCTGAGGACCGATAGAAATGGATTTTTGTCGATTGATATGGATATGACTGTCCCCTCCCAAACCAATTGACAGCAAATTAGCCGCTTTTACAGCGGTCTTATAATCTCCAACAGTAGCTCCCTCTGCGCTGATGTCGACCTGCCCTTGATGTATCAAAGCCAAATCCGTAGTAGTTCCACCAATATCGACAACGAGGGCATCATCAAGCTCAGAGAGGAATCTCCCCCCAATGGAGCTAGCTGCTGGTCCGGAATGGATCGTCTCAACCGGTGTTCGTGCGGCAAACTCATCACTCATTAAGGTGCCATCTCCACGCACCACCATCAGTGGGGCTTTAATCCCTCTCCGCTCCATCGCCCGCCGTACTGCGATGATGAAATCTTGTAGAACAGTAAGCAGGGATGCGTTTAGAGCAGCCGTAGTTGCCCTTTCAATTGAGCCTAATTTTGTAGATAGTTGATGACCTAATACAATGGGGAGATCACAAACTCTGGATATGGCATTAAACGCTCTGTTTTCATGCTCTGGGTTTAATGGGCTAAAGTAGCTGGAAACTGCAATCGCATCGGTTTCATTTTTGATTTGATTGACTTTGGTTAGAATGCCGGATAGATCAAGTTCATCTTGCTGATGCCCATGTAGATCGTGACCCCCCTTAAAATAATAGAAATCGGGGGTGGCAAAACGGGATTCCATATTGAAGGATGTAATTAATTCAGGATCATAACCGATTAGGAATAAAGCCACACGTTTCCCCTTCCCTTCCGCTATCGCGTTTGTGGCCAAAGTGGTTGAAACGGATACCATGCGGATTTTAGCGGGGTTCTGAATGTCAATCCCCTCAATGACGCGCTCAATTCCAATTGAGAAGTCCCGTTTGGTTGTGAGACTCTTATGAGAAGCCAATACTTGGCGTGAATGATACTCCAGCAAGACACCATCCGTATATGTCCCACCAGTATCAATACCGAGTACTAATGCCCCTGGTAAAGTGCTATCGGTATTCAACGCTTCACCTTCGATAAATAGATTTAGGATCTACGCAGTTCCAGAGGAATATTGGGGTGATTGGTCGGGTTCTACAATCCCCCCTTAACTCCCAAACTGCGTACCTTCCGAAACCTCAAATGCACCACCAAAAAGCAAGTGAGGTAACGGTTGCGGGTGAATATACCCGCAACCAATCACCTCTATTCTTACGAATAACCCTTGAATCTAAAATTATCCGAACATCGCCATATCCAACTCCTCGTCTTTGTGGCGTTCATCAGCTAGCTCGCATATGCGGTGTAGCTCTTGATACATCTTTTCATCGAGGAGTGGTTCGGTTTCGGTCTCTAAAATCTCAATGACCTTTTGGTGGACACGCTCACGGTAGGTCTTCTCACCGGAAGCCACCCAATTGTCCCACACCTGTCGGTCAAGAATCTTTGGCATCCATATCTCATTCTTAAAGCGATTATAGGTATGATCATGCTCCAAGAAATGTCCACCAGGGCCAACATCATCCATAACACTAACAGCTGTGGATTCGTCTGTTACGGGGATGCCGCGTATAATGCGTTTGACCATATCAATGATCTCGTCTGAAGCTACCATCATCTCCATAGAACTTGTCAAGCCCTGCTCTAAATAACCTATATCGTGGATCATATTGCCACCGATAAGCGCTGAGGTGGCGATATTAATGGTGGCTTCCATAGCGGCTTGCTCATCAAACATTTTTGCATCCGAACAACCCGCGGTTTCATACATCGGCACTCCCAACCATTTCGTGATTTGTGTATATGCTGCACTCAGCAGTGCCATCTCCGGTGATCCATAGGAGTAAACGGTGGTTTGCATGTCCATATTGGACATCAATCCACCGATAATCAGGGGAGCACCAGGTTTCCGTAATTGGCTGAGCACGATACCAAATAAGCTCTCTGTTAAAGCTTGAACCGCGGTACCAGCTAACGTGCATGGCGCTGTTGCTCCTGCTAATGGGCATGGTGTATATACAAAGGGGATTTCGTGATCTGTGGCGAAGAGCAACTTTTGCACAACCTCTTGTGAATGGCTTAGAGGAGAAACCGGCTCGATGTATAAGGAAAAGATTGGCCCTTTTCTCCACTCATCCTTACCCCCAACCCGAATATACGCCATCTCTAATTGATCGTTTAAACCATCAAGATCCACAGCAGTGATGTTAATCGGTTTATTTGTCCCTTCGAGCATAGCAAGATACTGCCAGCGATCGTAAGTGCCTACTGCTGTGTCTTGAACAATTCCCAAAGACATATGAAAGTCAATGTTCGGTAAAGCTTCTGCCAAACGAGCAAAATCCTTTACATCTTGATAAGTAGCGCGTCTGCGATTACCGCTTCGCGGATCAATTGTAAATGGCGTGTCAGAGCCAGTACCAAAATAAATTGCATCCTTATATAGCTCCATTTTGTAATTGCGGTCGGGTCCAATCACAACCACCTTACGAGGCAAGGTGGCTAAAGCTTTATCAACCATCCACGGAGGAATCTTCACTAGCGCGCTATCATCAGTTTTGTCCTCCACGATGGCACCCCCGGAGTGGGCCACTTCTACACCCTCCTCCTCATAGACGCGCACACCAGTATCATACAAAACACTTAAAGCGGAGTAATATATTGCTTCGATCTCGTCTTCTGTTAAGACTTCGAAATAGGGTGTTGTGTTTACTAAATAATTTGTCTTTTGTACTTGCATGATCTGTTCTCCTGTTCAAGCAGGTCTGCCTGAAATCCAACGATCCCGCTTAGCAGACCAATGTTGCGATCCAGCGGATCAGCGGAGCGATCCGGCGGATCAGCGCATAAATTCTTCTTGCTTGATCTCACCGCCTGGGGGAATAATCAAAATATCATCACCAGCTCTCTCTAATGCCGTTGAAACCTGTATGAGACGACGCACATAGACATCCGTTCCCAAGATTTCTTCATAACGCATTCCCCAGCGCTTACAGTATTCAGCTACCTCTTGAGCTTGCGGACGGTATTTGACCAGATCTTCCTCACTATGAGCAACAAGTACGAGGCGCTCATAGTGCTGATATTGTTGGTCCATAATCCAAGTGGCGCTTTCCTCGCCGTATTTCTCTTTATATTCCTGGTACTCTTGTAGGGGATTACTGCCTGACTCCAACCAACCTTTGGTCAAGTAATAAGTGCCTGGGATTTTGTCAAACTCTTCGATGTATTTGTGATATGAACCCAACAGGATCGCTATGCAATCATCTGTTCGAGGGATCAACAAAGTGTGTTTTTTGGATTTGACACCTTTTAAACCGTTACCACACAAGCCATAACCCAAAACAACTAAACTCGGTTCCGGGATTTGATCAATAACATCTTGCAAAGCCCAGGTGAGCTTATTCGGCACTCTATGAAGACCATAATCCATAAAGGTTATCTCATCTGCCAGGTCTTCAGGCATTAATTCATCCAACAAGCTCTGAAAGACCCTACAAGCGATAACGACGATGGGAAGCGAGTTCGTTGATGTCACTTTGAACGTTTCCGTCCTACGCGCCACTGACAAGTTGCTTAGCTAAATCTGAACCGGATGGGGCGTTAGATCCATAACCGTCAGCCCCGATGCGATCTGCAAACTCCTTGTCTACAGGCGCACCACCGACCATTATCTTAACTTGATCACGCAATCCGGCTTCCTCGATGGCTTTGATCGTGTAACCCATCGCTCGCATTGTAGTGGTTAACATCGCTGACATTCCCACAATGTCTGGCTGGTGTTCTTTGATCGCTTCAATGAACTTTTCGGGTTCAGCATTAAAACC
Source organism: Anaerolineales bacterium (assembly GCA_050049875.1). Lineage (GTDB taxonomy): Bacteria > Chloroflexota > Anaerolineae > Anaerolineales > UBA11858 > JASFVL01. The sequence goes on along the minus strand of JASFVL010000121.1, from coordinate 3,401 downwards.
GATGTCAATCATCTCAAAACCCGAACCCTCGCACATCATGCTAACCAAATTTTTACCAATGTCATGCAAGTCACCTTTCACGGTCCCCATGACAATTTTACCGAGAAGTTTTACCCCACTTGCAGCCAAATGGGGCCTCAGAACATCCAAGCCTGCTGACATCGCATCTGCGGACATTAGAACCTCAGGGACAAACATATCGCCGCGCTTAAAGCGCGCACCGACTTCGTCCATACCGACAATCAAACCATTATCCAAAATGTCTTTCGGAGCTAGGCCTTGGTCAAGAGCCTTTTGCACAAGTTCGGGGGCTTTCTCACCATCTCCTTCCAGAATAATGGTTGACAATCTTTCAAAAATTCTACTCATGATTTTCCTCTCCACGGGATCCTTCCCGATTAAACATACTAAGAATGTCCCTTTACGCGTTCCTCTGCCTCTTCCAACACCTCTTTGATGACCTCTTCCGTTTCTGATTTGATCGCTGAGGGCTGATGCGTGGCGAGAATCTCCTGCACCCTTGCAACTGTTCGATCTTTCATCGTCGTTTTCCCCATCATTTCCCATTCCTCGTAGTTGCGCCGATCACAAAGCTTGGGATACCAAAACTCGGTTTTATAGAATTTTCGAGTGTGGGGTTCACGCAAATAATGACCATTTGGTCCAACATCATGAATAACATCGACAGCTAAGGTTTCCTCATTTACTTCGATTCCACGGGTAATTCGACGCGAGTATCCAATCGCTTCATCCATAGCGGTCATCTGGAAAACGGATCCGGTTAATCCACTTTCTGTGTAACCCACATCATGACAAAGGTCACCCGCCGTGAGTGCAGAGAAAAAGACGGAAAGTGAACCTTCGATGATCGCTTGTTCATCGAAAGTCTTCGAATCCGTGCATCCACCCGTTTGCCATACAGGCAATCCAGCGAAATGAGCCAATTCAGTTATCCCTGCCATCATCAAAGACAACTCCGGAGCGCCATAAGAAAGAATCATGGCGTTCATGTCCATCACGGAATATACTCCGCCCATAATGAAGGGTAATCCGGGTTGAATCGCTTGCGCGATAACTAAGCCCATCCAAGACTCAGCTGCTCCTTGGGTGACAATACCAGCAGCTGTGACTGGGGCTGTTCCACCTGCAATCGGGCAAGGTGTGAAGATTAATGGCACTCTATTTTTTGATGCGAAGATCAGCTTCTCCAAAGCTTCCTTCGTGCTCACCAGCGGGGAGAGTGGTTCGCAGTAGTGAACATAATTTGGACGAAGCTCAAAAGCTTCTTGCCCACCAGATTCCGCCACAGCAATCTTGTGAATTCCATCCGAGTCATATTTGTCGTAAGACCAAGCGACGATGGGCTTGCTTGTATTTGCAAACATCCCCGCGAACTCGTAAAGGGCACCTAAATCGTGATGCACATCGCTGACAGTGCCTAAGGATTCACAAAAATCGATATTTGGTAAAGCATCAACTACTTTTGCTACGATAGGAGCGTCGCTCTTTAAATAAGGTCTCCGCTCCATCGTCTCGACATCTATAAAATTTGGGCAGGTCGGGCCTGGGCCAAAATGGCCGCGGCCAGGTCCAATGTGAATGTCATGATCAGGATTGCCATCTCGTGAAAATACGGTGAAACTGCGCGGTGCTAACTCTAGAGAGCGTTTCACCAAATAGGACGGTATCCGCACTCGAAGACCATCAACCCAGGCTCCCGCGTCTTTCAAAATCTCCCGCGCCTCGTCGTGGTGAACGTCAAGTCCGGTATATTCCAGAACATGAAGCACACTATCATAAAGCTCTTGTAATTGGTCATCCGAGAGCATATGAAAGCGAACTCCTGAATTCGTTCGATAGTTTGCTCTCATTGATAAAACTCCTTTCTAATAAAAGTAAGTTGTATGTTAGAACTCAAACAATACAACAGGTAATATTCTTATCAACGTGCGACAAACTGCTTGGCCATATCAGCAGCCGCAGCGGCGTTGGAGGCATATCCGTCGGCACCAATTTGATCGGCAAAAGTTTGGGTTACCGGTGCCCCACCAACAATGATTTTTACTCTATCTCGCAACCCTGCCTCTTCTAAAGCCTTTATGGTGTGCTCCATAGCCCTCATTGTTGTGGTCAATAACGCCGACATACCAACTACGTGGGGCTCGAACTCTTTCACCCCATCTACAAAAGCTTCCGGGGAGATGTCCTTGCCCAAATCATTGACCTCAAAACCCGCCCCCTCGCACATCATTGCAACCAGATTTTTGCCAATATCGTGCAAGTCCCCTTTGACTGTCCCGATCAGCAGTTTGCCGACCATCTCCACTCCACTTTCAATCAGTAAGGGCTTGAGAATGTCCATCGAGGCATGCATAGCTCGTGCAGATCGCAGCACCTCAGGAACGAACATGTTGCCAGCTTTGAACTCAACACCTACGTGATCCATCCCTGGCATCAGTCCATTATCGAGAATTTCCTTTGCCTCTAAATTCTCATCAAGCGCATCATTGGTGAGGTCAACCATAACATCCAGGTTGCCTTCAATCACTGCAGTGGAAATCTCAGACAAGATATCACTCATTTGATCATCCTCCTAATCTTATAAGATGAGATATTCTATTTGACAATGTATTTTGTGTTAGAAGATCGGTCTAAACCCATTCGAAATTAAGGGGTTTCAACTTAGTTTATAAATACTGTCTGATTTTTTCGTGAAATGTTTCAATATGCCTCCGCATTCTCTGGGAAGCCTTCTCACTCTCCCCAGCTTCAATCGCCTCCAAGATCCCGATATGTGCTTCAATATCGATATCCTGAGCCATGGCGTAGTTTATTGCTAGATACCAAATCCGTAATGCTAGGTTGTAAAAGTACTCTAGCTCTTTGATTAGAAATTTATTTTGAGTAGCTTGAGCCAGCAACGAGTGAAACTCGGCATCTAATTCTATCAAAAAGTGTTTATCCCTTAGATCAGCTTTTTTGTATTTCTTTACGAGTTCTTTAAATTGGGCCAATTGCGATGGTGAAGCTCTTTGTGCCGCCAATCGGACGCATAGAGATTCAAGTTCAACTCGGATCTCAAAAATTTGGGTCAGATCAGTGATCGTAATATCTGCGACATACATACCCCGGCGAGGAGTTACGATGACCAAATTCTCGGCTTGGAGCTGTTTTAACGCTTCACGGACAGGAGTGCGTCCCAAACTCAACTCCTCCATTAAACCAGCCTCACTGATCACAGAACCCGGTGGGAGTTCGATTGTAACAATTTTCTTCTTGATTTGATTGTATGCTCTCTCCGCATCCGTGGGTTTCATTCAACCATCCTCTTCTGTGTGAACACACTTTTTAAACCAGTCTAGGATGCAGCTTCATCTTTTTGGCGCTGACGATATGCCTTG
>JASFVL010000120.1:0-10119 GCA_050049875.1 Anaerolineales bacterium | reverse complement strand
TTAGTACGAATGGAGTAGAAAGATGTCAGAAAGACTTACTGGAACCGTCAAGTGGTTCAACGCCCGCAAGGGTTATGGTTTTATTGGCCAAGAAGATGGTGAGGACGTATTCGTCCACTTCTCTGCGATTCAGATGGATGGCTACCGCCGTCTCGATGAAGGTCAGGAGGTTGAATTCACGATCGAGGAAGGTCCCAAGGGAATTCAGGCTGCCGAAGTCATTCCCCTATAAGGATGCCTTAAAACAAATAATCACAGGGCTGCCATACGGCAGCCCTTAGTTGTTTAAACTCACTTCGAAAATAAATATCATTGGGGGTTATTCATAATAGAATAATTTGGGCAAATCACCGAAATGAGCTTACCCTTTATGTTAGGACTTACGCAGCCCAAGGGTAAGGGTGTCCCCAACTGCATAACTTCTGTATAGATTAATCCTTAATCACCAGCGGCAAATGGGTTGAAATCCAAGTGGCAGTGGTAGTCATCTCAAGCGTATCAAACGCATCTGGATCGCTAGCTGCTGTAGCGGTGATTGTGCTGGTATCCGAAGCGTTCATCATCGTCCCCACAGGTACCTGTACGCTTGCTTGTATGGTTGTGCTCTCCCCCGCGTCGAGGCTCGTGAGATTTGTGTTCAAGGTTGTTTTCCAGATACTATTCGCGTCTAGCAGGAAAGTATCCGAAATGTGACCGCTGTTAGCGATCTCAACCTCGTATTCAACTATCTTACCCGCAAGGCCAGTTCGCTGCTGATCCGGTCCCAAATCCACATTAGGACCGTGGATGAGGGTGTTCGTCGAAGCGATCCAGACTTGGGAATCCTCTGAATTGCTTAAGCTTGCCTGGTTGATGATTTGGTCGTCATCCACACCTTCAGCTTTCAGGCTGAAATTGAACAGGCGAGTGCTGGTTGCGCCGACCTTGAGGTCAACGCCCTCGTCAGGAGGGCTTCCCTCTCCGTTGTAATAGTGAATGAAACCTGACGATCCAGTCCCATCTTCAATCCCCACCGTCGCATTTCCAAAACCCGATGGGGTCTTTAAACTATCATACACGAACCAGATTTGGTCGCTCCCGTTGCGTACCCATATCTGAAATGTATATTTGGTGCTGGGGTCCCCTTTTTGTTGCGCCTCCTGCCACTCGAAAATCGTGTAGAAATCAGGTCCAACCCCCAAGATAGCAACATACCAACTTCCCCCACCCACACCATCACCACCGTCCAGGTCAAGGTCCGTCCACAAGGGCGCGATGACGTTGTTGGGCGCCCCAGGATCGGGCAAATCTTGGTTGACCGGCCCAGCTTGGGGCTCGTTCCAGCCAGCTTGGATGAAACCGTTGGTGCTCCAGGCGACGCGGTCGTAATATTCGCCATCGTAGTAAAAGTCAAGCCCACTGAAAAGTACATAATCATCATCGCAGGCTGCGCTCACACATGACCAAGGCTGCACGCCTAACGAAGCCAGCGAGATATAGCCATGAGGGCTCGAATTCGGGGATATGTTCAAAATCGAGGGGGACAACACAAGCGTGGTCGTCAGGGTCTCGCTCAATTCATCGAATACCAACCCACCAGTCGCTGAGCCGCTTACGTAGCTGCTGTGCTCCGGGATGGGATCACTCAAAGTAAAGGTGCGTGTGAGGCCAGTCTGGTTAGAAACCATGATGGTATAAGCGAGAGCGTCATTAAAAAGGACGATCGAAGCTTCCGCGTCCTTGATCAAGACATTGCCATCCGTGCTGTGATTCGCCATACCCCTCTCAATCTCTTTCCCCAAACTTGCAACTATATCCGGGTTGGCCGTGGCCAGCGCGTCTTCCACGACCACAATCGTCGAGGGGATGGTCACTTTCCCAAAGGCAGGTCCTGTGGACATAAGAACAATCGTGAGAGTCAACATTGCAATGCCACACAACACTACAATCCCAGCCAACTTCACGCGCCGGATTTCATTTTGTCCCGCTTGTTCTTTATCCATTCGATTAGATTGATTTCTTATACCTATGTGCCACAACGCTGGTTAAAAAAGATTGTACCTCCAAAACAATCGCGTCTCAAGTTAAATACAGTGTAGTACCAGGACAATTACATTGCAGCGATATGATCCCATCAAAATCAGTGTTTAAATGACAACACACCCCAAAGTTCACTTGGGGTGTGTTGGGTTTCTACTACCCCTTAATAAGTCATCATTAAGGAGATACTTAAATCATCTCGGCTATTCTTTGAAGACCATTGGCAGATAGGTCTTCTCCCAGATGATTTGCGTGCTGGTCCAAGCAGCCCAAGATTGAGCGTCCAAATTATTGGTCAGGTACGCTTGGTTGATGATATAGGTGTTGTCCTCCCCTTCAGCTAACAAGCTGAAGTTGAAGTCAGCCATACCACCGGGCACCGCGCCAGCTTTGAGGTCCGTCCCGACCGCCGGTTCCGTACCGCTGCCATTGTAGTAGTAAGTGAATCCAGCATCACCTGTGTTGTTCTCAACACCCACGGTGGTGTTGTAGAACCCTGAGGGGACTGTTATGTCATCGTAGACAAACCAGATGTTATCAGTGCCACTCTCAATCCAAATCTGGAAAGTGTAGGTCGTGTTGGGGTCATCATACTGTGCAGCGTCCTCCCATTCGAAGACGGTGAAAACAGAAGGTCCAGCAGCTAGATTCCCCACGTACCAGGTTCCACCACCCACACCATCGCCGCCATCCATATCGATGTCCGTCCACAGCGGGGCAATGACGTTGTTAGGGGTCGCCAGGTCAGGTAATGACTGGTTGTCAAAGGTAATATCCGGAGCGTCCGTTCCAGCCTGGATGAAACCATTGGTGCTCCACACTACACTGTCGTAGTGTTGACCGTTGTACCAGAAGTCCACCCCGCTCAACAGCCAGCCAAATTCATCACAAAACGCGCTACAGTCGAACGGCGCGAAGTAATTGGCCAACGGCACATAACCGAACGGGCTGGGGCTTGGGCTGACATCCATCGCCGTGCCTGCCAGATCAACCGTGGCGGTCAGTTCCTCCGTCAGCTCGTCGTACATCATGCCACCCGTGGCGGTGCCTGAGATGTAGCTGCTATTATCTGGTATGGGATCCCGTAGGTAGAACGTACGGGTTATCGAAGTATTGTTTGCTACCGTGATGGTGTAGTTAACCGTGCCGCCGACTTCGATGGTGGGGACGTCCACACTTTTCTGCAACACATTGGCGTCATCACTTTCAGAAACGTACACCGCCATGGGCATGTAAGCGTCCGGATAGGTACCAGTACTCTCTGACCACGTCAAGGAGGCGAAGTACCAATCACCTGGTTCCAGTCCGGATACGTCCGCCGTGACATCAAAGCTGCCACTCAAACCTGCAGGCAGCGTGAACTCGGAGGGGGAGACGCTGACTTCCAACCCTTCTGGCGCGTCTACACTGACCGTCCAGGTGGTGCTGGCTCCAGCTACATTCTCGATGCTGGTGTTCAACCACGAACAGGACGGTCCACAGTTTCCATCTGCAAAGGAAGGCTTGCTGAAAGTCAAACCAGCCATGCTGGCTCGCTCCAAATCCAAACGCCCAGCGCCCATGTCAAAGGGATCCGCATCAGTCGAACCATCAGGTTTTAACACCTCTTGGATTGAGGTGCTGGTCAGTGCAGTTTTGATCTGCATCGGAGTCCAGCTGGGGTGCTGCTGAGCTAAGAGCGCCGCCGCGCCCGCCACGTGGGGAGTGGCCATGCTGGTACCTTGCTTGAACTCGAAATCCGCGCCACCAGAGAGTACTGGTGAAGAGGCGGAGAGGATATTGACACCTGGAGCAGTGATATCCGGCTTGAGCGCGTTAGGATCCCCGTTGGGTCCCACCGAGCTGAAGCTGGCCATGATATCCTGCCAGTTAGCGTTGACTATCCGGGAGGTTTCAGCATTGATTCGAGCCGTTGCTGTAACCATGTCCGTGATCCAATCCCGCATGGTTTCACCCTGATCTAAGGACATGAAGACTGAGGGGAGAGTGGTGCTTTCCAGACCGCCCATGACGATGGGTGGGCCGTTGCTGTGGTTGAAAATCACAGCAGCCACCGCGCCAGCGTCCGACGCGTTGTTCACCTTATCTTCGAAGCTGCAACTACCGCGCTGGATCAGCGCGATGGTGTCGCTGAAAGCGCCTGTGGGGAAGGGGGAGCAACCTTCAAAGTTGGTCTCTGAGATTACTCCGGAGTAGCGGATTTCAGCTTCGACATCGCTGGCGATATCGGGACCTGTACCCACTAAGCCTGCCAATCCGGTTAGTTCTTCTGCAACCGTTCCCGGACCGGTTACGTCCACAGTATTAGCGAAAACCCTATCTGTAGTGCTGGCACCGACGGTCAGCGCCTCCTCGACACAGCCGGGACAATCAATCGTGCCCGCACCTGGGCCGCTGTTGCCAGCTGCGAAGACCACTAACACACCCGCCGCATTGATCGCCTGGATGGCGCTCTGATAAGGGCTATTGTTGGGGTCACTACCGCTGCCTCCGCCCCAGGAGTTGCTGATTACGTCCGCCCCATCAAGTAAAGCGTCGTTCAGAGCCCCCAGAAGCATCGTGTCGCTCCCCGAAGCTGTCGACTCATCCGGAAGTTCGAAAAGTCCTTTATACGCCATCAAATAAGCACCCGGGGCAACTCCGGAGATGGTGGTGGTCACTGGGACGATGTCTCCAGCTGGAAGGTCAATCACGTTGCCAGTCGCAGTTCCTGCAGTGTGGGAACCATGTCCGTCGATGTCCAAGGGGCTGAGGGTTTCACTTACATGAACACTGAAAGTCGGCACGTACCAGCGCGCGGCGATCAGTTTGGCATTGCACTGGAAATCGGGGTCACCCGGGGATGTCACGCAGTAGCCTTTAGGATACCCTGGGGGCATGCTAAAGTCACTCCCGTCGAACATAGGATTCTCAGCGCGGATACCGGTGTCAACCACCGCCACCTTAATGCCATCCCCAGCCGCTTCCCGGCCGCCGAGGTCATCCCACAGCGCTGGAGCGTTGATCAGGTCTAAGCTGGCGTCCATCACCGCATGACGCATTTGGTCAGGATATACGCGCTTGACGCCTTGCATCTTGAGCAACGCACCGATTTCAGTTGCGTCGATCGCCATTCCAAGGCCATTGAAGGCTGCCTGGTAGCGGTAATCAACCGTGGCGCTGGGCACCACGCTCGCCAGCTCGGAAACGAACTGAGCCTGCAGGCCTTCCAGGTAGTTAACATAAGCTCGGCTTGCAGCGCTCTGCGCGTTGAGCTTGTTACCACCCGTAACGGCAATGCTCGTGGCTTGTAATCCTGAGATGCCACCAGCGTAGGTGGCTAGGGGGGGATCGCTAAACTCCACAATCACTCGCACCCTACCATCCTCTGTCTTGATCGCCGCGTCCAAGTCCAGGGCTTCCACGGAACCCACGATTGTGGGGCTAACATCCGCGACTGTGATGTCCGGAGGCTCGGGCGTTTGGCCGAGAGCTGAGACGGGCGATAGCACGCCGATAATCAGGATAACAGAAAATAATCTAAGCAATTTAGATTTCATAACTTATATCTCCTTCACTTTTCCGGTCGCGCCGGAGTAGATAATCTGTAAGATAACAACCATAATTGGCTAGTAGTTTTTTAGAATTTCACCTCCTTCGCAAAGATTATATACATCCCCCGAATTATGCTCATATATGAAAGTAGCGTCGTTCACGAAACCCGTTTCATCCTTGGAATCGCATTGCCTCCCACTGGTATGTTTGAACATCATGTTCAGTGGATAGCCACCCTATTGCTGGCCTATTCTCTTTTCTCCTTCCAGAATCTGTAGTAACCATGGTTAAAGAGAAGTTAACCAGCTTAAGTCTGAACAAATAAATAAATACCAATCACGGGCTCGCACTCCTAAATTATACCAAATAGCTCACCCAATTCAAATTAATCTGGGTAGGCGCTTTGAAACAGTGAACATTCTTTTAAATTGAATGTACTATCTCAACGTCCAGATCTTACTTATAAGACGGGTTAAATCAGGGTCAATTACAGTATACTTTGCGTCCTCATCACAATACCCTTATGTCGTAAACAAATTCCCTAAACGGATCGCTGAATTTTCGTCCTTCCAAGTGAATTGTGTCTGTGTGCGTTATAATGTGATTATACATTCTGGAGAATTTATCTCTCACAGGAGGGCAGAGACTATGAAAATCTACCTCGATCGCCGGGGTTGCAGCTGTTGGGTGGGTGCCTGCGAAACTTGTTTCAGCTGGCACTACCTTGGAGAGGAAGTGCTCCCCAACTACTGCCTATTGGAAGTCATCGAAGACCGCAGACCTGAGCGCACGTTCTTAATCAAGGACCGCGATGGGGTTGATAAAGTATTAGTTGTTGATGAAGACAACTGGCCCGAGGTCCACGATGGCTGGACCTTGGTTTGGGAGCGGCAGCACGCTTAGAAACGCTCATTAATGATTACCAAGAATCTATAACCGGAAATGCGCGTGAGTTTTGTCAGCGCGCATTTCCGGTTAAATTTTTAATCAAATTACCAACAATTTTTAATTTTCGATCAACTCACGGTTGATCAAATTAAATCCCTCAGACGCTGCCTGGATTACAGGCTGCTGAACTGGCGCCGCTTGAAAAAGCGCTGCTCCCCGCGATCTTTGAAGCAAAGGTTGAGACCATTTTTTGAACGCGTTCACTGTTGCATTCTGGGCAGATCACCTCACCGACCGCGCTGGCACTGCGCACCAGTTCCTCGAACAGCTTCCCGCACTCCTCGCAAACGAATTCATACAAAGGCATACTTTTACCTCCAAAAGATGTTTCTTACCTATCTCGCCTAATAATACCAGATTGATGTAGGATTATACCCAATCTTTTATTCCATCAGCAATTCTTTAACAAAGATTTTGCGTGGATTCTATCTAGCAAATGATCTTGAACTCTGCATATCTGATCGAACGCACACTTATAATAGTTAGATGCTGGGACCAACAAAAGGTTACATGAAACACGCTAATGGTGAAAAAACAGCTCGCTCGAAGAGGTAACAACCCATAAAATTCATTGGGTACAATATTAAACCACTGCATAAAGAATGTCAGTCAAGTAGTAAAAACATCTTTTTTCCACTTTATGCATTACGTAATACAAACCAAATTAACATATCAAGGAGGAAATATGGTCGCAACACCTTCAACCATGGTTTCATTAGGCACCCCTGCCCCCGAGTTCAGTCTGCCCGATACAATCTCTGGTCAGACAATGAGTTTGGATGAGTTAAAATCTGACGTAGCCACAGTGGTGATGTTCATCTGCAACCACTGCCCCTATGTCAAGCACATACAAGAAGGTCTCATTCAAATCGCCCAAGACTACCAACCCGAGGGAGTCTCCTTCATCGCCATCAGCTCAAACGATGTCGAACAGTATCCCGAGGATGGCCCAGAGGCGATGAAAGAGGTAGCCCAAAGACTGGGGTATCCTTTCCCATATCTTTTCGACGAGACTCAGGAAGTCGCCAAAGCTTATTCCGCGGTTTGCACTCCCGATATCTTTATTTTCGACGAGGAAATGAAGCTAGTTTACCGGGGGCAATTCGACGACGCCCGTCCTAGTAACAACATCTCTGTGACCGGCAAAGATGTTCGTAAAGCAATCGATGCTCTTCTGAACGACCAACCGGTGGACACCCAGCAGAAGCCTAGTGTGGGCTGCAGCATCAAGTGGAAACAATAGATAGGGATAATTACCCCCCATCTCCAATCTAGATTAAAGAATCTGCGCCCCCGGAATATTCACCGGGGGCGCTTTGCGTTGTCGGGTATTTTTACATGAACTCTCGAAACTGCAACCCGTGGCGCTTGCGCGCTTCCAACCAAGCCTTACGCAGGATTTCGTACACTTCTTCCGGTTTGGAAACGTTGCGCAGAACAATTTTGGGGTCCGAGGAGTCATGACCATGAATTGTGAGATCGCCGATCCCGAATATACGCTCGCTGACCCCCTGCTTGTAGTCGACATCTTGCACGCGAATCAGTTCGAAGTTCTCCACATCTCTTGAGAGCACTCCCTTGATGACTTTTATGCGTTCCGAGGTGATGATATATTTTTCCGCTAAAGATAAGAAAGGACGACCTTGCCACAGAACTTGCTCATCGCTCTCGTCACCCTCTACAACCACGGGCGACCCAGCTGCTTCTTCATCCAACAAGGTGTTAAAAGTCAGCATCACATTTTCGGCGATTTTGCCAACCAACTTGGACTGCTCCTCTTTGGATATGGTGGAAAGGTCAACATCGCTTTGGGCGATGGCTTGCCAGATGCTACTGATAACTTTAGCTTGTGTTTTCTCAATGGACATGGTTAGACTCCTTCTCATTTGCTGATTTTGGACATCCATGTTTACTCGCTGTCCTAGGCTGAATCGAGAGGTCTCTATAGAAATAGACGACGCAATTGTAGCACAAAGGCACCCATCAAAACTCAGCTTTTGCTAATTGGGGTGCATGTAAAACATATCAGGTAGGATAGAAATCGTCTCATAAGCTCATTTAACAATCATAGTTCCCAATTCACAAAAATCATCTTACAATGCCAGACAAGCCTCTAGGCTAGCGGTTCTTATTGAGGGTATTGGTTCAACCGGCGTTTTACGGGAGAGGGAGAAGCGCATGAATCCCCAGAGAGATCTCGTTATCAAACTCATGATCTTGGCGCTCCTGTTGCTCATGCCGGGTTCCGTCTCAGCTCTGAGCAGCTATACCTTACCGTTATTCACACACAATACGAACGCACCTGGACCATCAGCAAAGATCACCAAAATGGAACAAGCTCTCCTAGAAAGGATCGACGCAGCCACGACCAGCCTCGATCTATCCATTTACGGCTTCAGCAGAGCGACGGTCCGCGACGCTATTATCGCTGCCCACGAGCGCGGAGTGAGCATCCGTGTCGTCGCGGATGACGATGCATATGAGGATCCGGAGTACAACCCCCACTTCGTCGCGCTGGAAGAAGCCGGACTCTCCATCGTAAACGACGCCCGTTCCTCGACGATGCACAACAAGTTCATCATCATCGATGGTCAGGTCGTATGGACAGGCTCAACAAACCTCACCGACACCGGCTTCAGTTTCCATCACAACAACAGCGTGGTGTTCACTTCCACCCTTATAGCGGACATCTTCACCACTGAATTCAACGAAATGTTCGTCGAGCGCAAATTCGGTACGCACAAAAGTGACAACACTACCCACAATGTGGATTACAACGGCATCCCCCTAGAGATCTACTTTTCCCCTTCCGACGGGGCATTAGACGAAGTGATCGCGGAGGTCAACGCCGCCAGTGAGAGCATCTACTTTAGCATCTTCTACTCCACGGACGACACCCTGCGAGACGCGCTGATCGCTAGGAAACAGGCCGGGGTGACCATCTCAGGCGTCTGGGATAAACTGGGTGCCGGCAATTTTGCTTCAGACGACGAGGAACTCTGCCAAGCGGGCATTTCGATAAAAATCGAGGACTATGGTGGCAAAATGCACAACAAATTCATGGTCATCGACGTGGACGGAAGTTCGCCGCGCGTGGTTACTGGGAGCATGAATTGGACAGGGTCGGGTGCCAATGCCAACGATGAAAATACGGTCATCATTCATGATGAAGTTACTGCCCAAGCTTATTTGGCAGCATTCCAAGAGCTGTACGATGCCCTAGACTTGACCACGCTTTGCCTGAAAACCTTCCTCCCAATCGTGCTCAGGGCGGGCGCATCCCCGTGAACAAAATAAGGGTGTGCCAGGAAGAAGAACATGGGGTGTGTTTTTGGGAGGCTCAACCGCCCAAAAACACACCCCACTTAATTCCCTTTGACAACATTTAAGTGCACACACATGAGGAAAATTGTTGCATGAGTATAAAAAATGTTGTAAAGTATATTCAGAGATTGCTATCCTATAGAACCAGAAAAGAAAATAGTCATCATAAGCGCTATTGATGCGAAAAACACATAATCTACCTGGAGAACATAAATGCCATTTAAGGATGGCTACGCACTTATAATCGGCGTCGGTAGCTATACGCATGTGCCTTCTGCAAACATCCCCATATCA
>JASFVL010000540.1:0-3221 GCA_050049875.1 Anaerolineales bacterium | reverse complement strand
CATGGTCCAGCAGACCGCTGAGTTTCTCGGACATGCTGTCCTGGCGCAAATTGTCCATCCGGGCACGCCGGTCATATACGGGACGGTATCGAGTGTCTTCGATATGCAGAAGATGATGCTGCCCTATGGGGCGCCGGAGGCGGATCTGCTGGGTATCGCTACTGTTCAGATGGCGCGCTATTACGGTATCCCGGCGCGCACAACAGGAGGTTCCTCGGATGCCAACGCATTGGGGATGCAGGCCGGGGTCGACAGCTTGATGAGCACTCTGCTCTCGATTTTGGCGGGCAGTAGTTTCGTGCTTCACGGCGCCGGTGAACTGGAGAATACATTAGCGGTTAGCTATGAGAAACTACTTGTGGATGAGGAGATCATTCGCATGGCGCGCCGTATTGCTCACGGCATCGATGTGACACCCGAGACCCTAGGTTTCGAGGTGATTAAAGAGGTCGGCCCACAGGGCGATTTCCTGGGAACCGAGCATACTTATGAGCACTTTCGCAAGGAACAGTTTATGCCATCCTTGATGGTGCGGGAGAAGTATGACTTATGGAAAGCCGCAGGCGGTAAAAAGGCAGAGCAGCGCGCTCGCGAGCGGGTTGCCGATCTGCTGGAGAGACACCAACCGGAGCCGTTGCCCCCTGAGGCTAACGATGAACTTGAGGCGATTTACACCTCATTTACCCAATCCTTCCAAGGCTAGTTTTGGAAGTAGTTTTTTCAGTCGGTATATTGAACGATTACGAAGCACTGTACTTTAACTTACTTATAGGTATTGAACTGGGTTTTGTTAGACAACCTGCAAGTGCTGCGGTACGGTGGTCAGCACTTGGCAGCCGGTTTCGGTGAGCAAGGCAGTGTCTGAGACGAAATAATCACCGCGACCACTCCCCATAAGCCATGACATCAAGTGAAAGACCATACCGGGTTGAAGGACCAATTCGCTGTCGTGACGTAAGCCTATGACACCCACTCCCCCGGTCCAACTTGGCGGGAAACCGATACCCACCAGGTAGCCGCAGTGGTGACGGCGGTAATGGGAGAGGCCAGCAGCATCAACCCGCTCCTGCCATGCCTGGTACACCGTCGCTGCAGTGACCCCCGGTTGTATCGCCTGGAGGACATTCTCGAAAGCTTCCAAGCAGACCGTTTCAATTTGCCGGGATTCCAGCGGCACCTGACCTACAAAGATGAGCCGTCCCAAAGGTGCATGATAATGGCGCACACAGCCAGCCATCTCAAGGAAGAGCATGTCGCCATCTTTAAGTATGTAATCACTCCAGGTTTCATGCTCGCGTCCCAAACTGCGGGTTGACCGAATGAAGGGATGGAAGCCAGGGTACTCACCACCCGCCAAGACCATCGCTCGATAGACTTCAGCTGCGATTTCGCGTTCACTGACCCCAGCTTGGGCGATACTGAGGGCAGCTTGGAGCATGGCATCGCTTACCGCGGCCGCCTGACGGACATACTTCTGTTCTAAAGGGGATTTGATCAGGCGAAGATTGGCAAGCAGGTTGGAGATGTCAGACCAGTTAACCTCAGGCAGCTCAGCGGAGATCCCCTCGGCGATGCGAACCGGCAAAAAGAGGCTGTTTTTCTCCAGCCCTATGCGAGCGGATGACAATCCCATCTGATTCAGGAGCTTGTATGTAACCTTGCTCGGATCATCGCTGTCAGCGTAGCCGATAAATTCGGCGTTCCTGACCAGAGCTTCTACGGTCGGGCGCTCCATGGCGCGCGCGATCAAGTGCATCTCACCCGCTTGAGGCACGATTAGGATGTGGTAAGCGAAAAAGCCCTGGTGGCTCAGGCCGGTCAGGTAGTAAATATTTTCCGGACCTGAGATTAAACAGGCGTCCAGGTCTCGTTTCGACATCTCCCCTCGGAAGCGCTGAAGACGCCGGTTGTACTCTTCGTCGGGAAAAAAGGGTGCTTCAGGCATGACAAACCCTCCTGTTGATAGTGGGTTTCGACGGTTCAATCCTTGTGAAACTATAACTGATGTCGCCAGATAGTCAAGTGTCCGTTCGTCCTGCGTATACCAATTCGGGAAAAGGAGAAGTGAACCTATGGCAAATCAAGCTATGAGATCAACGGATCGAATAAAAAATATCACCTTCCTCGTCATCGCGATTTTGACGATTGGGGTCGCGTTTGGGGTTGAGATGATCGTCAACCCCCCCGAAGCGCGCCCTTTCGACCTGCTCCCAACCCTGCTGCGCGGCCTGGCGGTCACCATCGAATTAACCCTGGGCGGTGCAGCGCTGGCGTTTTTGGTTGCGATGCTGGTTGGAATAGCCCGGTCCTCCAACTCTATCCTGATACGGGGCGTATCCGGTTTCTATGTTGAAGTTTTCCGGGGTACCTCGGTTTTGGTGCAGATGTTTTGGATCTTTTTCGTGCTTCCACTGCCGCCCTTCGAGATCACCCTCACCCCAATGCAGGCTGGCATTCTTGCCTTGGGGTTGAACGTTGGGGCGTACGGGGCTGAGGTTGTGCGGGGTGCGATAAAAGCAACCCCACGAGGACAGATCGAAGCAGCTACAGCGCTGAACATGTCGCGCTCCTTGATGCTGCGGCGCGTGATTGTCCCTCAGGCGCTCACACGCATCCTACCGCCGTTTGGGAATCTATTGATCGAGCTGCTCAAGGCAACAGCGTTGGCATCACTAATCACGCTTTCTGACGTGACTTTGCGAGCGCTTACCCTGCGGCAAACTGTCGGCAGAACGGCCGAGATATTCTCAGTGTTGCTGGTAATTTACTTTCTGATCGCTTATCCGCTCACCCTCGGTGTCCGCTGGATTGAGCGCCGACGCCAATGGGGATGACCGGGACGTACACGAAAGGAGGCCCTTATGTTTTTCGATTGGGATTTTGCTTTAGAAATTTTGCCTGATATGCTGGAGGGTTTGGTGACGACCATCCAGGCTTCAATCGTCGCGTTCGCGCTGGCAGCGGTGATTGGATTGTTGATGGCCTTGGCTCGCCGTTCAGAGTCCGTCTGGCTATCTGAGCCCGTTGGCGCGCTGGTTGAATTCATCCGCAGCACCCCGCTCCTGGTCCAATTATTTTTCTTCTTCTACGTGCTGCCGCAGTACGGGCTGCGCTTTCCGGCGTTCATCGTTGGTGTGACCGTGTTGGGATTGCATTACGGCACGTACACGTCGGAGGTCTACCGGGCTGGGATTGACGCCATTGGTCGCGGCCAATGGGAA
>JASFVL010000119.1:0-10129 GCA_050049875.1 Anaerolineales bacterium | reverse complement strand
CGCTCGAAGATAAACCGCTGATTGGTGAGATATAGGACTCCCTCAGGGTCATCTTTACCTTCTTGGTCCCATCGAGCAGGCACCGCCATTACCAGATCTTCACCTCGATCTAGCTTGAAATCAGCATCTGATAGTTGGTCTAAAGCCCAGTGAATATCCGTCAATCGTGTATTCAATTGAAACACTTCGGTTTGAATATCATGATAATTTTCTTGTAAAATGCGTTCAGTCGCTTGTAATTCCGATAATAGATCGTTTATTTGGGTTTCAGTGTTCTGAAGGAGCGAACTAGCTCTCTTGGGATTCTGAACACTCGCATTCAACCGCTTAATCTGATTGTTGAGACCAGATAAGTTCCTTTGCATTAATTTTGCATGATGTTGAACTTTATCCTCTACCTGCTCTCGGATGGATTGCCACTGATCCATCGCCTTGTAGGCAATATCTTCCAAGTCGCTTTGATAAGCATAACCTTTAGCCCTGGCAGACTCTAATAAGGTAAGCACATGGTTCAAATCCTTATCCAATTCAGCGATATCCGACTCAATTCGCTGATAGGAACCTCTGGACTCAAGATCTGAAATCGAATCTTGTAAAGTAGCAACTTCGGTAGCAATTTCTGCATGGGCTGCTTTTGTATTTAATGCCAGTAAAGTAGCTCCAGCAGCAACACTCGCTGTGGCAGCTATTCCTTTCCCACGATGTATAGATTGTGGAGTTGCACGTGCTGATCTGGGACTTGATCTAGCAACAGTTCGTCTAACATCTTGTGGAGTTGGACGTTTTGGCATGATTTTACGTGGAGGAGTTCCAGGACGAACGAGAGGCCGAGGTCTTGGGCGAACCTGTTCTGCTCTCAACCTTGCAGCTTGACGTTTTATAGCCCTTTTATTTAAACGGTTCAAATTCGTGCTTCTTCTAACAGCGTTTGTTTTAAATCTGGGAGCTATTTTGTTTTGTAGCAAAGAACGATGAGAAGATTTTGGAAAAGATTTTTTAAACGAACCCTTGGGTTTATTACGGAATTTTCTCGGCATCTTGTGCTCCAATTATCAACGATTTCAATACGATAGGTCAATATAATCAAAACCAGGTTTTTAGATTAAACAACACCAATCAAGACCAAAGTACATTCTATATCTAATTATATATCTTTGGAAATGAGAATTACCACAAATATGGCAAAATTACTGGGTAAATAAGCTTATCAAATATCCAGATTACGCACTTCATGGGCGTGAGTTTGGATAAATCTACGACGTGGTGGCACAGCTGCTCCCATTAACATATCAAAAGTTCGGTCAGCCTCTGCCGCATCTTCGATGTTGACTAATAACAACGTTCGACGGTCTGGATCCATCGTCGTTTCCCATAATTGTTGAGGGTTCATCTCGCCTAATCCCTTATATCGGGATAACGAGATTCTTTCAGGTGAGACACCAAACTTCTTTATTAGGTTTTCTTTTTCAGCCTCTGTGTATGCATATTCCAAATCTTTTTTATATGAGATTCGATAAAGGGGTGGCTGTGCGATAAACAAGTGACCTGCTTCAATGAGAGGCTGCATATAGCGGAAGAAAAAAGTTAGTAGAAGTGTGCGAATATGGGCCCCATCAACATCCGCATCTGTCATGATGATAATGCGACCATATCGCAATCCATCGATATCAAAATTCTCACCTATCCCTGTACCCAATGCAGATACGAGTGCCTTTACCTCATTGTTCGCAAGTATTTTGTCGAGGCGCGCTCGCTCCGTATTGAGTATTTTTCCACGCAGAGGCAATATCGCTTGGAAATGGCGATCACGCCCTTGTTTAGCGGAACCTCCAGCTGAATCCCCCTCGACGATGTAAAGTTCAGTCCTCTCTGGATCACGCTCTGAACAATCCGCCAATTTACCCGGTAGGGTTAGAGACTCCAAGGCTGATTTTCGGATAACCAGATCGCGCGCTTTGCGTGCGGCATCACGCGCACGTGCGGAAGTTAAGCATTTTCGAACGATTGCTTTGCCAGCGGATGGATTCTCCTCAAGGAATATGTTAAAGGCTTCGCTGACCACCTGCTGGGTATAGGTTTGGACCTCTGGATTCATCAATTTTACTTTTGTTTGGCTCTCAAACTGAGGATCCGGATGTTTTATACTCACAATCGCAGTCAAGCCTTCTCGAGTATCATCTCCGGTGAAATTGGGATCGGAGTCTTTTAGCAATCCACTTTTGCGAGCATAGTCATTTATCGTTCTTGTAATCGCAGACCTCAATCCAGTGAGGTGAGTTCCTCCATCAACGGTGTTAATGGTATTGGCAAATGCATAAACTGATTCTGAGTATGCATCTGTATATTGAATAGCCGCATCAACTGTCACACCGTCCACCTCTTTTTCAATATGGACAACCGGATGAAGGACGCCTCGAATGCGGTTTAGATAACGGACGAAGGATATTATTCCACCTTCGAAATAAAAATTCATCTCCCTTCCCGAACGTTCGTCGCGCAAGCTTATTGAAACCGCTCGGGTGACAAAAGCCATCTCCCTGAATCTCTGCACAAGTGTATCAAACCGATAATCAATATCACCCTCAAATATGGTAGGGTCAAATTTAAAACGCTGCCAGGTGCCTGTCACACCCTTGGGGGTTTTACCGGTTACTTTCAGAGGTGCCGTCGGGCGACCTCGCTCATACCGCTGATAGTGAATTTTTCCATCACGTTTTACTTCAATTTCAAACCACTCAGAAAGAGCATTGACCGCTGACAAACCCACTCCATGAAGCCCACCAGAAACCTTGTAACTACCACCACCGAATTTACCACCCGCATGGAGCAAAGTCATTACTAATTCTAGAGCTGGCTTTTTGTGTTCAGGGTGAACATCTACTGGGATACCGCGCCCATTATCGATAACTGTGACGCTACTATCTGGATGGATGATTACCTCAATTTCATCACAAAATCCAGCTAGGGCTTCATCAATTGAATTGTCAACAACCTCATAAACCAAGTGATGAAGCGCTTTTATGTCAGTACCCCCTACATACATTCCGGGTCTTTTGCGTACTGCCTCTAAACCCTCAAGGACCTGAATATCTTTTGCTTCATATGATGTAAGGAATTCTCTTTGAGCCACACAATCCTCCAGTAAAAATATAGTATATAAATCTAACTAACTATAGAGATAAATAAGTTCAGAAAACCGAAACAGTATTGCGAATTAGCTAGTAGAACTAATTATTTGTTCTTTTAATCCCATAATCCATCGATCAGCATCTCGGTAGTAAATAAAACTTGCAGCCACTAAACCAGTAGTCACAAAAGCATGTCCAGCTATTCCGATTATAGTGAACCAAGAATCTTCGGGCGGAATTCTCCACAACGTATCCAATCCTTGAGAAATTAGGATCAGAATTAGAAAGAATAACCCCGTTGTGGGTAAAGTCATATTCGTCAACCGAATACCTGCTTTTATTGAATCGAAAAATGAATGCTCTTTTACATATATTCCATGGGGCGAGAATAACAATGGGAATAATATCCAGAGCATTACACCACCAATTAATAGCAGCACAAACCGCGAAGCAGAGATGCCTCCTAATAGGCTTAGTGAGATCAGGCAACTCGCCGGGATACTTATACCAATTAAAATAAATACCCAAACTATAGATAGCATAATGGTGTTTAAGCTCTTTCTTGGCCACGATGCTACAACTGTGGAAAAATTTAAACGATCTTTAAGAGCGGCCTGTGAAACCAAAGTGAAGAAAAGGGTACCCAAAGCCAATCCAAGAAGGATAAATAATAAAAACAGAAGCAAAGCAATAATACTGGAATTGATTTCAATTATTGGGGGTGTTCCAGCTGGAATATTAATAGGGAGAATGGAAACCATTAAACTGGGTATTCCCACCGGGTAAGATCTCAAACCAATCAGCAGATTTAACCTTTCTCCAAGTGAGTGCCACACATCGAGATATACGGTCATCAATTCCGCTATTTCTGGTGCTTCTAGACCTTGAACAGTTCTAACTTCGTCTACGATCCCCTCAATCAACTGTGATATACGAACCCGTGGACCAAACCACAAAAGAAAATCTAATATGACAGGGAATAAGATCAGGGTGATATGTTTTGTAACTGCATCGAAACCAGCCACAAAGGCCGATATTAGGCGAGGTGGAACGGGCGTTTCCTGCTGGTTGGAGGATTTCATCAGACAATTAATTTTACCATATCGAGGTGAATTTCAACCCATTTTCGCAATAGGCACATCCGAATCTGAGCAGATAAAATCTTCATAAAAACAAACTTATTACCTTGACCTACCACAATCAAAACTGTACAATCGTATCGGGTTGCAAAGATATTTAGATTGATTTCCATTTAATTGAATTTAGTGAGTAAAATCCTTAAATCAGTATTTTGTTTGCAAGATTCAGAAAATAACTATTGTAGGAGGTGATTGAAATCCAAAAAATCTTTTTTATCAAGTAACACGCCCTATAAAACAATCCAAACATACCCAAAACATTGGAGGAGAAAAGTTATGAAAAAGGCATTCTTAATTACCATAGTATTGATGGCTGCTGGACTTGTGTTAGCTGCTTGCGGTGGAGCCGGATACGAATGTGAAGACGAAATCGGCTGCGTTACCTATGGACCCGATGAACCCATCCGCATCGCATCCGCCCTGGTTATTTCAGGACCTGATGCCCAATTAGGTCTCGACTCCCAATACGGTGTAGAAATTGCGATTGATTGGAAGGAGCAGATTCTTGGGCATGACATTGAGCTTCAAGCGGAAGATGATGGCTGCAACGCTGAAGGTGGTCAGGCAGCCGGCCAGAAGATCGCCTCCGATCCAACTATCATTGGTGTGATTGGAACGAGCTGCTCTGGTGCCGGCGTCCCCATGTCCCAGGTCATCTCTGAAGCTGGCTACTTCATGGTATCGCCATCCAACACAGCACCAAATTTAACCGATCCAGATCAAGCCTGGAACCCAGGTTACTTACGTACAGCTCATAATGACAAAGTTCAGGGACGAGCGATCGCAAACTTCGCATATAACGAACTTGGACTCGCAACTGCTGCAGCAATCCATGATGGCGACCCCTACACAGAAGGCCTCACCAATGCTTTCCGCAATTCCTTTGAGGAACTCGGTGGCACTATCGTTGAGTACACCGCTGTCAATAAAGGAGACACGGATATGCGCCCAGTTCTAACTGCAGTGTCTGCAGCTGGTCCGCCTGAGTTCATCTACTTCCCAGTCTTTACCGCTGAATGTGCTTTATTGGCTAAGCAATCACAAGAAGTGTCCGGGTTGGAGGATACCGTTATTGCGGCGGCTGATGGCTGCATTTCTGACGCAGCGAAAGAAGCCATCGGTGAAGCGGGAGAGGGAATGTACTTCTCCGGTCCTGATATTTCCTTTACTGGGAGTGTGTACGATGACTTCAAAGCAGCTTACCAGAATAAATTCGGCACCGAAACACTATCCGTCTTTCACGCCCACGCCTTCGATGCCGCCAACATGACCTTTGACTGCATCCAAGAGGTGGCAGTACAAGAGGATGATGGTACACTCCACATTGGTCGCCAGGCTATGCGTGACTGCCTATATGATGTTTCAGGTTTTACCGGAATCACAGGCAACCTAAATTGTGACATGTGGGGTGACTGTGCAGATCCCAAGATTTCCGTATCCCAACTTCAAAACAATGAATACGTGAAAATCTGGCCCTAAACATCCCCACAAAAAAAATCGGG
This sequence comes from Anaerolineales bacterium, assembly GCA_050049875.1. GTDB lineage: Bacteria > Chloroflexota > Anaerolineae > Anaerolineales > UBA11858 > JASFVL01. Next base: position 4,360 of record JASFVL010000119.1, on the reverse strand, counting down.
CAAATTTGCTGTATAATGCGGTAAAATCTTTGGATGGACCCAGTGAATATCACCGGGTCCATCCTATACCGTGAGCGGAGCGTGAACATGAGAGAGAGACTACAAGACATCGATTACGTTGGGCTAATACTTTGGGTCTTTCGAGCACTCATCATTGTCATGGTTCTATGGGGGACTATTGCTACCATCTTGAATAATCCCTACTCAACCCGTCAATGGCTTGATTTTATCGTATTTGGTGTTGCACAAGGAAGTATGTATGCCTTGATCGCTATCGGCTATACCTTGGTATATGGCGTGCTCTTCATGATTAATTTTGCTCATGGTGAGTTTTTTATGTCCGGAATTCTTACTGCCACGATATTCCTCGCGGGACCAATGGATGCTTCAGGATATCTCGATCGCAATCCTATTATCAGCCTGCTAATAATAGCTATTGTATCCATGGTGGTTTCGATAGGGATCGCAGTAGTAACAGAAAGGATTGCTTACCGCCCACTTCGTAAAGCGCCTAGGTTGGTACCCCTAATCACTGCAATCGGTGCATCTTTCTTCTGGCAAAATTACTTTCGTGGGCTTTTCGGATCCGAACAGAAACCGTTCCCTCAGCTGGAGGTTTTAAAGGGTACCATCCCGTTCTTAGGGACCGAAATACTAAAAACACATATCATCGTCATCATTGCTACAATTATTATGCTTATCGGTCTGAATTTCTTTATCATGCGCACCAAGACGGGCAAAGCCATACGTGCTGTAGCAGAGGACAAAGATGTCGCTGCCTTGATGGGCATTGACGTGGACCGTGCTGTAACGATCACTTTTGCTACAGGTGCTGCAATGGCGGGAGTTGCAGGTCTTCTTTACGCTATGGTTTTCACTCAAGTACATTTCTTCATGGGCTTTATCCCTGGAATTAAGGCATTTACAGCAGCTGTGCTGGGGGGCATTGGAAGTATCCCAGGCGCAGCGATCGGGGGATTATTCTTGGGCATGTTTGAATCAATTGGTCCAAGTTTGTTCTTACAAAGTCTTGGGATCCCTGCTTTCAATCAACTCAAAGATGTTATCGCGTTCACGATGTTGGTTTTCATCTTGATCTTTAGACCACAAGGTATCTTGGGTGAGCGGCTCACTGAGAAGAAGGCGTGAGGTAGGAAAATGACAACCAGAAATCGCATCGGCTTACAACTTACAATACGCAATGGAGCCATCGCCGGTCTAATTACCCTCAGCACGGCAATCATTGGTCTAATATCTCTATTTGCGCAAAGAGAGTTAATTGCAGACGTGCTCACAATGGGACAGGTACTTATATATACACCGACAATCCTTTTGGTTTATCTTTCTATCAAGCAACAACACAGTGAACATTTGCGCTCAAATCTAATTACTGGAATGATAACTGGTGCAATATCCGGTCTCCCCTTAGTTGTCCTTGTTCTGATCTCCTCCGCAGTGAACCTACGAGAATATTTCCCCAATGTATCTCCAGAGCTGATAGCGCTTCTAAAGTTCAGTCAATCTTCAGTTTTAGGAAGTATCATCCTTGTTGTCTCGCTGTCAGTAGCCGGTTTGATGACGGCACTTTTCTACAAATTACAAGAGCGAATTCAGAAGCCATTATTCAACGGAATCTTGTGGACATTGACCATAGGACTTTTCTCAGAGATTCTATCCAACCGCTTACGTGACTTTTTTGGGAGAGGTTTTACCGGTCTGATTTTCACCGGAAAAGCTTTGCAGCCTTTAACAGCTCTAATTCTTTTTATCGTCATCTTCGGAGCGACTTACTATTTCAACTCTCGCGAATCACCCATTCGCCAAAGAATTAACACACTGCCTCCGGAAAGACAATCTAGAATACGAATTGGATTGATTGTATTGTTCGTGCTTCTCTTATTAGTACTTCCCTACATTTTGGGTACTTATCTATCTGAGGTGATTAATAATGTAGGAATCTTCATTTTGATGGGTCTTGGGTTGAACATCGTGGTGGGTTTTGCCGGCTTGCTCGACCTCGGCTATGTTGCCTTCTTCGCAATCGGTGCCTATTCGATGGCTGTACTCACATCTGAAGGTGCACTCGGATTAAGTAATTTGACTTTTTGGACTGCGATTCCATTTTGTGTGGTAATCGCTGCCTTTGCAGGAATTATCCTCGGATTGCCTGTACTACGAATGCGTGGAGACTATTTAGCCATCGTCACGCTTGGATTTGGGGAGATCATCCGTATCTTGGCATTATCTGACCTGCTAAAACCCTATATAGGTGGTGCTCAAGGTGTATTACAAATTCCAAAACCGCCCCTAGGAAATATGGCTCTTACCAAACCAGAACAATTTTATTATATTGTCCTGGCAGGTTGCCTATTAGCATGGTTTGTTTCATGGCGTTTAAGTGAGTCGCGCTTAGGTCGCCAGTGGATGGCGATGAGGGAGGATGAAGATGTAGCCGAAGCCATGGGGATAACGTTGGTCTCTACGAAATTGTTGGCATTTGCTATCGGTGCAGCTTTCTCTGGGCTTGCTGGTGCTTTTTTTGCGAGCAAATTAACCTCTATATTCCCACACAGCTTTAAATTGGAAATATCGATCAATGTGCTCAGCCTTATCATTATCGGAGGCATCGGAAGTTTGCCTGGGGTCGTTGTTGGAGCCCTTATCCTCGTAGGGCTTCCCGAATTGCTAAGGGAGTTTGCTGAATTCCGCCTCTTGATGTATGGCGCTCTTTTGATCGTGATGATGTTGGCAAAACCAGAAGGTTTCTGGCCATCAGCAGTACGTAGGCGTGAACTTCGTGTGGGTGAAGAGGAGGCGGAAACTTTACAAACAGCCACCGCAGAGGGAGGTGATCGAATCTGATGAACGAAAATGAACTCATCCTTACATCCACATCGGTTACCAAGAGTTTCGGGGGTTTGGTTGCAGTCAATGATTTCTATTTTAATGTCCCAAAGAATTCCATTGTCAGCATCATTGGACCCAACGGGGCTGGAAAGACAACTTACTTCAATTGTGTAACAGGCTTCTATGAGATAGATAAAGGGGAAATCCATTTCGAGGGACACAGAATCGATGGCCGAAGCCCTGATCAAATCGCGCATCGACATATCGCGAGAACATATCAGAACATCCGCCTTTTCGAAAACATGACCGTTATTGAAAATATCCTCGTTGGGATGGAACCATTACTACACTCTAACTGGATTGGTGCAATTATTGGTACAAAGGGGACTCGAAACGAGGAAGAAAAAGCTCTGGAAGAATCTCGTGGTCTGCTTAACTTTGTCGGTTTAAAAGGCAAAGGGGACATAGTCGCTAAAAACCTGCCGTATGGTGAACAACGCCGCTTGGAAATTGCCCGCGCTATTGCTAATAAACCCAAGTTGTTATTGCTAGATGAGCCGACAGCAGGAATGAATCCACAAGAATCTACGAACACAATGTATTTCATTCAGCGCTTAAGGGATGAACTTGGAATTACCATTTTGCTCATCGAGCATGACATGCGTGTCTGTATGAATATATCAGAGAGGGTCACCGTCTTAGACTACGGTGTGAAGATCGCCGAGGGGACCCCTCAGGAGATCCAAAGAAACCAGCAAGTAATCGAGGCCTACCTAGGACGCGGCGCTGCTACAGGGCTATCAACAAGTTTAGAAGAATAACCTCTGGGAGCTAATAAAATGCCAATGCTTGAAGTGGAAAATGTCCACACTTTTTATGGAAATATTCACGCTTTGAAGGGAGTATCTCTCGAGGTTGAGAAAGGTGAAATCGTTACGCTTATTGGAGCTAACGGTGCCGGCAAAAGTACAACCTTAAAGAGCATCATCGGTCTTCAAGCTCCACGTGAAGGGACTATCACATTAGAAGGGGAAGACCTTGCAGCCTATAAAGCTCACGAAATCGTCTATAAAGGCGTGTCTATGGTGCCTGAAGGAAGAGGTGTTTTTACGAAACTTACCGTTAGCGAAAATCTCGACATGGGAGCATTCCATCGCAGTGATGGTGATGAGATCGAAAACGACCGCGAGCGAGCTTTTACACTTTTCCCGCGATTAAAAGAACGGAGAAATCAAGTGGCGGGAACACTAAGTGGTGGTGAACAGCAGATGTTAGCTACAGCACGAGCCCTTATGGCACGACCCCGGTTGTTGCTTATGGATGAACCTTCCATGGGATTAGCTCCAGTTCTGGTCGAAAATGTATTCGAAACAATCCGTGAAATCAATCAAGAAGGGACAACCATCTTGTTGGTAGAGCAAAACGCGACCATGGCATTATCGGTTGCAGATCGTGGTTATGTCCTGCAAACGGGTGAAATTGTGCTCCACGATACTGCAGAAAACTTACGTGA
>JASFVL010000118.1:0-10141 GCA_050049875.1 Anaerolineales bacterium | reverse complement strand
ATGTGCTGCCCGATCCCGATAAGACACCCCAATTACGTTGGATACAATTTCATTGGGCGGGAATAGACAGTCTGGTGGAGGCGCCCATTCTCCACGAGTCTCAGGTGATCGCCACAACCCTGAGCGGTGCAGCGGTTTCCCAGATGTCCGAATACATCATCATGATGCTGTTGGCACTGGGACACCGCCTCCCCAAGCTGGTGAACCACCAGCGCCGGGCTGAATGGCCGGACGACCGTTGGAAAGTCTTCAGCCCCTTAGAACTGCGCGACAGCGTTGTGGGTATCGTAGGGTACGGCAGCGTTGGTCGCCATGTCGCCCGCTTAGCTCATCTCTTCGGCGCCACCGTGCTAGCGACCAAACGTGACGTCCTACACCCCGAAGACTCCGGCTACACCCCAAAAGGGATGGGCGACCCGGAAGGGGATTACGTGACCCGCCTTTACCCACCTCAAGCGCTACGCTCGATGTTCAAAGAATGCGATTTCGCCGTGGTCACCGTACCGCTCACCGCGGAAACCCGCGGGCTGATCGGAGAGGACGAACTCGCCGCCTTGAAACCGACGGCCTTCATCATCGACGTTTCGCGCGGCGGAATCATCGATCATCAAGCTCTATTAGCTGCGCTGCGCGGTCACCGGATCGCGGGAGCTGCCTTGGACGTCTTCCCGGAAGAACCACTGCCTAAAAAAAGCCCCTTTTGGGAACTGCCCAATGTGTTGATCACACCACACATCTCTGGCATCACCCCTCGTTACGACCAGCGCGCTTTGACCCTTTTCAAGGAGAACCTTCACCGATACCTGGAAGGTCTGCCATTACATAACCGCTTCGATCCCAAACGCGGATACTAAGTTCCCTCTCTTACACTCTCCTATCTCTCACCCTGGTTGTTTTAGAGGACACGATGGCCATTCCTGCATTAATCGCCACTGGAATCTTTCTAGCTGTATTCATAGCGATCTCGACTCACCTTTTACACGAGACAACCGCAGCACTGCTCGGAGCCGTGGCAGTCTTTTTGATCACTTACATCGGGGGGCGATTCAACCCCGAACTGCACCTTCTGCCCTTTGAAGATGCCATGATGGTCGTGGACTGGAATGTGGTCTTCCTAATTATGGGGATGATGATTTTTATGTCCATCCTAGCGGAGACCAACGTCTTTAAATGGATGGCATTCCGCCTCTATAAAGGAGCCAAAGGGAACACCTGGCTGATCATCGCCGCGCTGGTCCTTCTGACAGGGGTGACCTCGGCGTTCCTAAACGATGTTACTGCGATTCTGTTGGTCGCGCCCTTGTCCATTCAAATTGCTGTTGCTGTGGGGATACATCCCTTCGCGATCGTGATCGCCGAGGTTTTGGCCTCCAACATCGGAGGGGCAGCCACGTTGATCGGTGACCCGCCCAGCACCATTGTTGGCTCCCATATTGGTATCAGTTTCGGCGAATACCTGACCCATATGGCTCCCATCGCGGGGATCTGTATGTTGGCTCTTTATGGGGTTAATTTCCTTCAATACCGCAAGGAATACCTCAAAAGCGGGCAGAAAGTCTCCGAGACTCTCGCGGCAAAACTTGAATCCGAAGCCCAGATCACGGATCACGCTGCGCTGCGCAAAGCTGGTGTGATGGCAGTGATCACCTTTCTGGGTTTTTTCACCGCCGACAGATTTGGTCAAATGCCGGCCGGGGTCGTAGCTCTCAGTGGGGCAGCTTTCTTGATCGCCTGGGTACGCCCAGAGATTGAGAGCATGCTGCGCGAGGTGGACTGGACGACCCTGCTTTTCTTCATCGGTCTCTTCGTAGTCGTCGGGGGAATGGAGGCTACCGGAGCGATCGAGTGGCTAGCCACTCGCATCGCTATCCTAGCAGGAGACAACATGGATCGGGCTGCCCTGCTGACTAATTGGATCGCTGGGATCGCCTCTGGCATCGTGGCCAACATTCCCTTCACGGTGGCGGCTTTGCCTGTGGTGGACTTCCTGAGCTTAAATATTCCCGGAGCTGCTGAGAACCAGATCATTTACTGGGCACTCATTTTAGGGGCCGACTTGGGCGGGAATGCCACCTACCTTGGCTCGGCACCCAACATTGTTGCCGTTGGCCTGCTCTCTCAAGCCGGCTACCGGCTGACCTTCGGCCGCTTCGTGCGCGATGGCGTACCGGTGACCTTCGTGACGCTGGTCATCGCCTCGATCTGGTTGTTGCTACGCTATTAGCAGGAGGACAGTTATGGGTTCAATCTTATGCGCAACTCGGGGAGGTGAAGCCAGTTACCGCGCCCAAGATGCGGCGATCGCTTTGGCGAAAGAACGCGGTGACGAACTTGTCTTCCTGTACGTCGTCGACCTGCATTTCCTCGAAAAAATGGGTGCCCCGATCGTGGTGGATGTGGAGAATGAAATCACCCAGATGGGCGATTTCTTCCTGTTAATTGCCAAGGAACGCGCCGCCCAGCAGGGGATTGAAGCCCGCACCATCTGCCAAACAGGGACCATCCATAATGAAATTAAAAAGGCTGCCCGCCAAGAAGGGGCTACTTTGGTGGTGCTCGGGCGCCCCGCGGGGAAGGAGAGCGCCTTCAGGACGGCCAGTTTAAAAGCCTTCGCCAAACAGATCGAAGAGGATACGGGGGCAGAGACTTATATCGTTTGAATACAGCTCCAACTACCCAACGGCTTGCTCGATAAAGACCCGGCGGGTAAAGTCCACACAATCATCCGTCCCCATTAAGGTCAAGTGATCCCCTGCGTTTAGGATCGTATCCCCCCGAGGGATAACCAACTCCTGGTCCCTGCGCACGGCTAAGATATGTAAGTCAGCAGGCAAGTCCAAGTTCCGCAGCGGTTTATCCAGGTAATTAGGATTGTTTACGACAATCTCGCAAACTTGCTTGTCGTCATCGGTGCGGGTCAGCAATTCGTAAACCGCCGGATTACGCGCCAGCAAGACCATCAAAATCGCCTGGTCCACAGCAGCGTTCATCGTTGCCACTCCTAGGGCTTCGAACCGTGCAATTTCGCCGGGAGCGGCGACTCGAGTGACTACATGGCCAATTCCAAAGGTGGAGCGGGCTCGTTCGCAGACCCTGTAATTCTTCTCCACGTCGCTGTAAACACAAATCAGAGAATGAGCGCCATCCAAGTACTCTTCAGCACGCGGGTCGTAGCGGTCCGCGTGGGCAGCCACTGCATCAAAACCCCGCTGGTGAGCACGGGCGATACGATCCTCTTCGGGGTCGATCACCACCACCGGGTCATGGTGAGCGCGCAGTTGCTCAGCCACCTGCAACCCCAGCAAACCCGCTCCGACGACCACGAACGGGCGGCGTTGCTCCTCTTCCGCCTGAGGTACGATCCGTACGAAGACCATGGGAGCTACCATCACCGTGATGATGGCGATCAGAATGATGGCTGCGTTGACCGAATCCGAGATCACGCCCAAGCGTACGCCGATGGCTGACGCAGCAATAATCAGGGAGAGACGTGCCGAGAGCAGCGCGCCGGCTCCAAATGTCTCGCGCCAGTTAAAACTCAACCGAAAGATAAGCAGGGGTAGAAATTTGACCAGAAATGAAGCCAACAACAGCAGGGGGACCAGCAGCAGTGCCCGAGAGGAGGAGAACAAAGCCTCTAAATTAAAATCTACACCCACCATGATGAAGAATACGGGGATGAAAAACCCAAAACCGATCGATTCGAGTTGGTGGACCAGCTCCGCGTCCTCGGGTCTGCGCAGCAGGGAGACGATCGCCCCCGCCAGGAAAGCTCCCAAAATCACCTCCGTACCCAGCACTTCGGACAGCACTACAAACATCAGCATCATAGTAAAAGCTGCGCGCACTTTGATCTGGGCAGTGGCGTGGCTGAGATCCTCCAACATGCGCCGCACCCCAGGGATGCGGTTGAAAAAGAACACCCCAAAGCGGTACATGAAGAAAAATGCCACGAAAAGTACACCAACCAAGAGAATGTCCAATGTCAGACCGTGGGAGAGGGCAGCCACCTGGACGGTGATCAGCAGCATCGTAGCGAAGTCGGCAATCAAGGAGGCAATCAAAAGGGTCTGCCCGTAGCGCCCCCCGCTGAGACCGCGCTCTTTGAGCACCGGGACAACTACTCCCAAGGAGGTAGTAGAGAGGATCAACGCCATCATCCACGGATCCATCACCAACTCACCATAAAAGAGCCCCCAACCCACCAGCGCGGATAGAACGAGGGTGATGACAAAGCTCAAGCCCCCCAACGGCAGCGGTCCCCAGCGCTTACGAGTGCGCTCTGAGCCTCTGTTGGAAAGCCCTAAGCTGGAGAAGTCTATCTCCATGCCCGATAGGAACATCAAAAAGACGAAACCGAATTCAGACAGCAAGTCCAGCGCCGGGTCGTGTTGCTGCACCCAGCCGAACCCGCTTCGTCCAACTAGAATACCAGCCACAATCTCGCCTACAACAATCGGAATGCGCATGCGTTTAAAGCGCGAAAGCGCAATCGGCACGATAAATGCCAGGAAAACTATTAGCAAGAGGGGCGCAAAAGAACGACCGGTTTCTTCCATAAGGGTTTCTCCACAATCAGGAATGCAGTTTCTCCCATTCGGCCATCAGGGTTGTTAACTCATCCTGCCGACGGACATATTCATCCCCAAGTTGCTGGACCTCGCCGGGGTCGGGAGGCGGTTCGGCGAGCTGTTCGCCCAAGGAGGTAAGTTGTTTTTCCAGTTTGGCTATGCGGGACTCGATCTCCTCCAGGCGGCTTTGACGACGGCGCTGCTCCGCCAAGGCGCGGTTTTTGGCGGCTCGCGCCCTTCGAACAGCTTCCGCTTTCTGGTCGCGATCATCATCCTGGTCGGAGTCCCCATCTTGGGAAGCCTCTTTCCACGTCCGGTATTCGCTGTAGGTCCCTTTAAAGAAATTCAGGGTCGCCCGATCGGCATCAATCTCCCAAATTTGCGTACTTAAGGCGTCAATCAGATAGCGGTCGTGGGAGACCAATAGGATCGTCCCTTGAAAATCACCTAACACGGACTGCAGGATCTCTTGGGAGGGGATATCCAAGTGATTGGTCGGCTCATCCAATAGCAGAAAGTTCGCCTTACTGAGCGCCAGCTTAGCTAAAGCCAAGCGACCGCGTTCACCGCCGGAGAGCACACTAACCTTTTTGAAAACCTCATCGCCACTGAAAAGATAGCGAGCCAGATAACTGCGGATCTCGAATGGCAGCATCTTGGGGGCGATGGCTTCAATCTCTTCCATCAGGGTGTGCTCCTGGTTGAGGTCTTCATGGGCTTGGGCGAAGTAGCCAATGTCCAAACTGGCGCCTAACTTGACCTGACCTTCCAGCACAGGAACCTGCCCGAGAATGGTTTTTAGGAACGTGGTCTTTCCGGACCCATTTGGACCGATGAGAGCAGCGCACTCCAAACGGCGCAGTTCCAAGTCAGGGGCGCAGAAAAGAATTTTACCTGGGTATCCAACTGCCAAATCGTAAGTGCGCAGCACGATGTTCCCGCCCCGCCGGCGGGCACTGAGGTCCAAATTGAGCTCCAATGGTCGGGTGATGGGATTACGAAGAGCTTTGATAGCCTGGTGGGCTTGCTCCAAACTCATCATACTTTTTGTGGTAGCAACGTCCTCCCGAACCTCATGCCACGCTTTACCCTGGATCGCATCCAGACCGACCTGTTGGATCGCTTGGAGCTGACGGCTGAGGCGCTTCAAACGCCCCTTCGCCTGGCTGACATTCTGCCCAGCGATGTTGCGCTTGACATAATCGAGCTCGTTCTCGAGCCGTGTTTTCTCCGCCTCAAAGACCTGCTCCCGGCGCTCCCAGCGCTCTTGGCGCTGTTGAAGGTAAGCGCTGTAGTTACCGTGATAACTCTCGAAGCCAGCCCGGCTCATCTCCCACACGTTGTTGCAAACTCGGTCTAGGAAATAACGGTCGTGGGAGACAATCACTGCCCCACCATCCCAGTCCTTGAGGTAGCTTTCCAGCCATTCTACCGCAGCGATATCCAAATGATTGGTCGGCTCATCGAGCACGAGCAGGTCCGGGCTTTCCAGGAGCAAACGAGCGAGTAAGGCGCGCGTGCGCTGACCACCAGAGAGGTGTGTGAGCGGCATGCGGGCAGCCTCTTCGCTAAACCCCAGACCCCCAAGCACCTGACGAATACGAGCTTCATAGGTGTAACCCCCTCGGTGCTCAAAGCGGACTTGCAGCTTACCATAGCGCTCCAGGAGATCATCAACCTGATCGGATTCACCCATAGTGGCTTCCAACTGAGCCAGTTCGGTCTCCTGGGCGCGCAGCCCAGCAAAGGGGACCAGGCACTCCTCCCACAAGGTGTTTTCCGAGTACAGGGCAGCCTCTTGGGGTAAGTACCCGATGCTGAGACCGCGGGCGCGGTGGATCTGCCCTGCAGAGGGCGCTTCCTCTCCCGCCAAGATGCGCAGCAGCGTGGTCTTACCGATGCCGTTAGGCCCGACCACCGCGATGCGTGCCCCAGGTGGGATGGTCAGGGTCAAACCAGCGAAGATGTCCAGCGGTCCAATGGACTTGGCAAGATTGTAGGTGGTAACTAACGACATAGCTTATTTGAATTCATACTAAGGCTGCCGAGGGATCAGCTCTCTAGTGATGCTGTCTTGGCTATTTGATAGTATCCTGCGCGCTCTCCTTAACTTTCCTTTATAGATCCGAGATGAGATGAAAGTGCAGTTGGGGAACTTCCTGGTATCTCCCACCGTTAACGATAAGACGATAACCACGCTCCTGCAGTTGAAACTGCTCTGCCAAAGATTGCACCGCGCGAGTGACATCTACCAGAAATTCACTATCAGCAGCGGTCAGGGCTTCGATGCTGTCAATGGCCTTTTTAGGCACCAACAGGACGTGCAACCCGTAGCTCGGTTTTGGATGGTGAAAAGCCAGCAGGTTCTCAGTTTCGTACAGACGCCGAACAGGAATCGCCCAACTCATGTGCGCACAGGTCCAACCGATGATCAAACGGCCGAAAGTTGAACGGATGATCCGATCCAAAAGATCCTTGTCCATAAGAGCGCCGTATTCCTATCTCCAGAAATGCAAAATGCCAAACCGCCCCGTGCAGCTTTCCAAAAATGCCAGAAATTTGAGCACACCGACGGGCATAATTTTACCCTACTCCAAGGATATGCGTCTCGTTCATTAGGGCAATCACATTTCAGCGTTGATCTGATATAATCTCACGGCTGAAAGTTAAAGTATGCTACCAAAATCAACTATGTCAGAACAGAACCAACCCTTGAACAATCAAAAACCGAAATCCAGACGCAAGATTGGATGGCTGGTCCTTTTCTTCATCACAGCAAGCTTAGCCGCTTACGTCATTTTCATCAACGTGCGCGCCTTTGTCATGACCTGGGAGATAACCTCGCTGCCGGGTGTCGCTTTGAGCCGGGATGCGACTCCCACACCAGGGGATCAGGCCGTCCCAGAGGACGGTCCCACCCCCACCCCGGTGAGAGCTAACATTCCCACCCCTCAGCCCTGGGATGGTGCCAGCCGAGTCACTATGCTGGTGATGGGTCTGGATTACCGAGATTGGGAGAGCGGTGAAGGACCCCCTCGCACCGATACGATGATGCTGCTTACACTTGACCCGCTGAGCAAAACTGCGGGGATACTCTCCATCCCGCGCGACCTGTGGGTAGCGATTCCCGGTTCTAAATACGGCAAGATCAACACCGCGTATCAATTAGGAGAGGCTTACAACCTGCCAGGTGGTGGCCCAGGTCTTGCAATGGACACCGTTGAAAAGCTGTTAGGTGTGCCGATCCAGTACTACGCACAGATCGATTTTTCCGCCTTCGAGCGCTTCATTGACGAAATCGGTGGCGTCAAGCTGGATGTACCCTACGAGATGAGAATTGACCTGATCGGCGATGATCGAGGCAGTAAAACTCTGGAACCCGGAATCCAGACCCTGCCTGGCGCCTACGCCCTGGCTTACGCTCGCGCCCGCAACACCGAGGGTGGCGACTTCGACCGCGCCCAGCGCCAACAGCAGGTGCTCCTATCTATTCGGCGGCGTATTCTTAGGTTCGATCTGCTGCCCACCTTGCTCCAGAAAGCGCCTGTTCTGTACCAGGAACTTTCCAGCGGCATCAACACCAACCTGACCTTGGAAGAGGCTTTCCAGTTGGCTTGGCTGGCGCAGCAAATCCCGGAGGAAGCGATTCACAATGCCATTATCGGTACTGAGCAGGTTGCTTTTGGCAAATCCCCCGATGGGTTGGACATCCTCAAACCCCTGACAGATAAGATCCGTCTGATACGGGACCAGGTTTTCACGCCCGACGGGCCGATTAGTCCAGTTGTCCAGGAAGGCGTAGAACCTGTCGAACTGATGGCTGACGAGGGTGCCCGCCTTACTATCTTAAACGGAACTTTCACACCCGGGTTAGCCGGTCGAACCAGCGAATACTTACAGAGCATTGGAGCCAACGTGCTGGAGGTCGCCGACGCTATCGATAAACCCTACAACTACACCACCGTCTATGACTACACCGGCAATCCCTATATGCTTAAATACTTGGTAGATTTGATGAGCATTTCCGAGTTCAGAATCCACCAACAGTACAACCCTGAGAGCGAAGTGGATGTGACCGTCATACTTGGGGATGATTGGATAGCCAACAATCCCATGCCTTGAGCAGGTATTACATCTGTCCATTGGCTCCAACTCTATGGTTAAAAAACACCCTCTGCTAGGGTGACTTTTATCAAACTCATGAACAGCGAAACTACACCTCAACCAGAAGCACCCTCTTACACCAGCCGATTGAAGCGCTTGATCGTGGTGGTTTTCCTGTTCTCCGTTTGCCTACTCGCCTATCTGGCCTTTACACGCGTCCGCCGGGCGGTCACAGCCTTGCTGCCCTCCTCCCAAGCCACTCCCGTCATCTCGGGTGAACAGCCCCTAACGCCCCAGCCTCAATTCAGCATCAGCGACTTAAACAAACCGCTGCAGCCCGAAAACCGGCCGCAACCCCAATCTTGGGATGGATCCAGTCGGGTCAACTTGCTGCTGCTCGGGTTGGATTACCGCGACTGGGTGAGCGACAATGGGCCGTCGCGTTCCGACACAATGATCTTGGCAACTTTCGACCCCGAAACCCGTACCGGGGGCTTGCTCTCCATCCCCAGAGATTTGTGGGTTGAAATCCCCAACCTTGGCTATCACAAAATCAACCAAGCATATCAATTGGGTGAAGTGAACCAGACTCCCGGGGGAGGCCCGGGGCTGGCGATCACCACAGTGGAAAAGCTACTGGACGTCTCCATCCCCTATTACGCTGAGATCGATTTCAACGCTTTCGTGCGCTTTGTGGATGAGATCGGCGGGGTCAAGCTGGATGTCCCAGAGCGCATCGTGATCGACCCCTTGGGGGACAATAACACCAAAACCTTGAAACCTGGCGTGCAAACCCTGCCCGGTGATTTGGCTCTAGCATACGCCCGCACCCGCAACACCTCCGGTAGCGACTTCGACCGCTCCCAGCGCCAACAACAGGTCATCATGGCGATTCGCAACCGCATTCTCGACTTCGACCTACTGCCCACCTTGATCTCGAAAGCGCCAGTGCTCTATCAGGAAATCGCCAGTGGGATCCAAACCAACCTGACCCTGCAGCAAATTATCCAATTGGCGTGGGTGGTAAACCAAATCCCCGAGGAGAGGATCAAAAATCTAACCATCGGGCCAAACCAGGTCTCCTTCAGCACATCTTTGGATGGGCAGGACATCTTGCTTCCCATGCCCGATGGCATCCGCTTGCTGCGGGACGAGATCTTTACCGCCAGCGGCCCGCTTGCCCCCACCACACCCCAAGAAACTGACTCGCCAGAGATCTTAGAGGACGAAAAGGCGCTCCTATCGGTGCGCAACGGAACGCTCACCGCCGGTCTCGCTGCGGTGACAGCCGAATTCCTGGTCAGTGAGGGCATGACCGTGACGGAAGTGACCAACGCAGACCAATTTTACGAGTTCACCACCATCATTGACTATTCCGGCAAGCCGTATACCATCGAGCACTTGGTAGAATTAATGGGCATTTCTCCCAGCCGAATTTACCACCGCCACGACCCCAACAGTGAGGT
>JASFVL010000117.1:0-10144 GCA_050049875.1 Anaerolineales bacterium | reverse complement strand
TATTAGCTTATATTTATTTCCTTTAGAGCGTTTTAACAGATTTCGGTGCTTGCCTAATGATTTGCTGACTCGTGTCTCTCTTTGTTTCATTGCTTCCTTTCCACTTTAAACCCTACCCCTGAAGGGATGCTACGCGACAGGGAAGCTGTACTCGACTCAGCTCGAGGGCATTAATTGTCCTGCGTCTACGCCTTGGAGATTCGTTTGTCAAAATGCAGATAAGAAGCGTTCGTTTGAATGATGCAGTTGACATTGCTAGGTTGTCTTCTCAGCTTGGATATCCTGTCGATGCTGAGGGGGTCGAGGAATTCTTGGCGCAGATTGAACTGGACAGCGATCATTCCGTGTTCTTAGCTGAGCATGATGCGGGGTCCGTACTCGGCTGGATTCATGTGTTTATGACAAAGAGGTTGTTTGTTGCGCCATTTGCTGAAATTGGAGGGTTGGTGGTAGATAAAAACTCGCGCGGCCAAGGGGTGGGGCATCAGTTATTAGACGAAGCAGAAAAATGGGCTCAACTCAAGGGCTGCTCTGCAATGGTGATCAGAAGCAATGTGATCAGAAACCGCGCACACGAGTTCTATGTGGGAACTGGTTATTCGGTTATGAAGAGGCAAGCAGTATTTCACAAGGCAATCTGAATTACTTTTCCCCTTTCCACTCGCTACCCCGCTTTCCCACTCCGCTGTGCTACGGGGACGCCCGATGGGTCCGAGGCCGAAGGCACAGGGTTGAGTTGCACACAATCTCCCTTGCGCCTGCACAAAAGATTAGCCACATGGCTAATATGGAAATTCCCCAGATGGCTGATGCGTCTGGGGAATTTCTGTTTTAAACTAAAACGGGGCGGAATAGAGTCTACTGAGCATGGCAACTCGCTCAGGTGATTCCTGCGATTTACCTGATGGCTGCTTCCGACCCTATTCATGACCCTGTGGCTATTCTTGACGACAGCGTTGTAGCCCATAGCGAGGAAAGCTTGAGCATCCGATGGTTTATATATTCAATAATGATCAATGAGATGGAGGAGAAGAAGTGATTTCAGTAGCAAGCGACCAACCTAAAACAGGGCAGCGAAAGCCATGGGTGCAGGTCCTGGCTATCCTGCTGGGGGTGGGACCGGTATATATCCCCACCATCATCTCCCATCTACAAAGAAGTCAACCCTTATCCGCGAAGGACATTTTCTTTTACATTACCATTTTTGGCAGCATCATGATCATCGTTATGCTGCTTATATTGAAGTATTTGTGCGGGGAGCGAATACGGGATCTTAACCTCAAAAAAGGTAGGTGGTGGAAGGATATCCTGCTGGGATTGGGTCTGACCGTGCTTACGCTGGGGTCTCTGAACTTGCTCCGGAACCCGATAAATAGCGTGTTTCCACGTGAACCGGACAGCGGCCTGGGAGATTTCTTTAATGAGATGGTTACCAACCCCATCTTATTTGGACTCATCATGGGTCCAGTATTGATCATCGGTGCTGGGGTGTTTGAAGAGCTGACTCGGGTCTTCCTTTTATCCCGCCTCTGGAAACTTAGTCCATCCAGGGTTTGGCGATGGTCAGCGATCATCCTCTCAGCCGTCCTCTTTGGGCTGGCCCACCTCTACCAAGGACATGCGGGAGTGGTCAGTACCGGAATCAGCGGTTTGATCCTGGCGATTGCCTACCACTATACCGGTAGGGTTATCCCTTTGATGCTTTCCCACTACCTGCACGATGCGGTCCAATTCGCGGCGATCTATATCATGGCCAACGCCACATGACACCTACGCGGCGAGGAGGAATAGTACTTAACCGTTTGATGACGCACATGACCTCTAATGATTGAAGGAAGCGATATGAAGGAAGACAAATGATTCATTTGATCCGGCCCAAGTCGGTGGCATATGCCCACCACCAAATTTGTAAATTAAAGTCTGATGCGATGGGAGGTGCATGATGTCTCATTTAGATAAGATGGAAAGGCTGTTTGTCATCTGGGCCTTTACCCTGCAGGTCATCCTTATCGCCCACTTTGCGGTGCGGAAATGCTTCTTTGAGAGCTACACCCTCAAATATGGATGGGTTGTGTACGCCTTAGCCCTTCCTGCCGTGGTGATCAGCCTTTTGCTGCTCCTAAATAGTAAAAGCTGGTCATTCTGGCTGGGCGGTTTCCTCTTCCTGCTCTTCGCCGCTTTTGGTTATTGGGTGGATTACGTGGCAAAAATCCCTTTCCGAAACCCGTTTCGCCCCTCCGTCGCCTTGCCATACGTGTTCTTATATTTGGGCAGCATCATGTTCTACTGGTGGCCCGTTGGCATGCTCAGCCGTCCCCTTTGGGTCGTGTACGGCGTATTGTTCGTGATCGGGACAATATTGAACATCACATCGCATTAAGAACTGCCCGTTCGGAGATAAAAGTGTTTGTATGAAATTAGCCTACAAAATTAAGTAAAGGAGCATTGAACATGAAATACCGGGTGCATCGATTTGATATCAAAATGACTGAGGACCAGCGTAATTTAGAGCTGTTTCTCAACAGCCTTGAAGGGGAGGTGATTGCCATCTTTCCCAATGTAACGTTCATACCGGTCCTCCTGGCTGCTAAGGTCGACTTTCTCCTTATCGTCGAGAAAATCGGCTGATTTGGTAGTTCTCTCCCACGCCAGTTCCACCTTATCAATCAGGTTAAAGCAGGTTAACCTGATTGATAAGGAATATGGTTGTCATCCCCTGGATGGGACGCCACTTTTGGAAGGGAAGAAAACATATGATCAATCTGACCAAGTATCTCAAGCGTCATCAGTTGATAGCGTACTTTGTTCTAACCTATGGTTTCTCGTGGGCACTATGGATACCCCTTCAACGACTTGTTCTTGACGGGCGAAATTCTTTGATGCCTGTAATCAGTCTGGGGGTCTTCGCGCCTGCACTGATAGGAATTGGGTTGTCAGCTATCCTCGAGTCGCGTCCTAGACAAGGCAATCGCACACCCGCAGTGATCGCATTTATCGTCATGTGGATTCTTGCCAGCGTGATCATCATTATGGGTCTAATCATTAACGAACAGCTGGGCTTGTCCACATCCCTAGTGATCATAAGCGTTGCAACTGGATTGCTGCCGGCTTTTGTTACTTCTTCTGCCCTTTCCACGATACCGGGTGTCAGAGCTCATCTTCGCACGTACATAAAGCCAAGGGGTGCCCCTGGTTACTACCTCCTAGCGCTTGTTTTATTCCCTGCAATTTGGCTTCTGGGGAATGTCCTGAGCCGTGCCCTGGGAATGGAAGCCCCATTTTCTAGCCATCCTGCGGTGGATGCCAAGCTCCTGGGGATGGTGATCCTCTTCTTTCTCTATAATATCATCTATGGCGGGCTTTCTGAGGAGCCCGGCTGGCGGGGATTTGCCTTGCCGAGACTTCAGGCAAAGTTCAGCCCCCTCGTTTCCAGTCTTATCCTCGGGGTTCTTTGGGCGGTTTGGCATGCGCCGGCGAGATTCGGTGGAATCGAAGCCAAGAGTCTTTCTGACACGCTCGTTGAGTGGGGTCTGCTTCTATTGGTCTCTGTAATATTCACCTGGTTCTATAACCGCACAAAGGGAAGTGTTTTGGTAACAGCGTTGCTTCATCCAGCAATGAACACCACCGGCAATTTCCTCACAGGGTCATTAGGTGCCCTCATACTCCTCTTTGTTTTCATGTTATTTGTTATCGTACTCGATAGAATGTGGAGAAGACCACCTGCTGATCATCCTGCAATCTATCGAGTGAGCGCGCAGGCTTCCTAATACCTACTCCACCGGACAGCGGCTCATGTCGCTGGTGGTACGCACTCGGCGAGAAAAGGCGAGATAATGCAAAGAAAGCTTGGCTATCCCGTCGCTGCCGGTGAGCCATACCATAGGGCAGACGCTGCACTTACCGACCTATCGGGGCAGAACCCGTTTGCCATAAAGTTGATTGAGTTACTCGACATGATCTCATACAGGAAGTTGACAAAATCCGAACTCCCAGGAATCGCAGATATAGATCGTAGTGAAATAATTCGAGTAGGATACGAAGTAAAATATGGCAAATTGATCAGGAAGGATGTCGTCTGGGATACACCTGATTTCATCTTGGAGGGCGAGGGCGCTCACACTATTTCAGAGCAGGTTGCTTTCTGTCGCGATCACCTGGAAAGGAATGGCATCTCAATCGGCGCTTTTGACCACGATAGACTTGTAGGCATAGGTGTTCTCACTCCCAATCTTCGGCCAGGTATGGCTCAGCTCGCTTATCTTTATGTAAGCGCTCCATACCGAAGGATGGGCATAGCCACAGAGCTCGCTTGTCAATTAATTCGGCATGCACGTAAGCAAGGTGCGAATCGCGTTTACGTCTCGGCGACTCCCTCAGAATCAGCTGTAGATTTTTACCGATCCATTGGTTTCGATCTTATTGACGAGCCGCTTCCAGAGCTATTTGAACTCGAGCCTGAGGATATCCATATGGTATTAGAATTGGGCGTTGGCTAGACGATTGGCTTTGCCTAACGTCTTACGAGAGGCGACCTGGGATCCCCCTACCCACATGCGGGACGAACGGTGCGGCGCGGTTGGCAATCGATGGGGCAAGAGTGCGTGTCGGGAATTCCAGGCCAGAGGAGGTCCCCCGACGCCTACGCTCGAGGTTGTTAGGGGCTGAAGTCCAGGCTAGTCATAG
Source organism: Anaerolineales bacterium (assembly GCA_050049875.1). Lineage (GTDB taxonomy): Bacteria > Chloroflexota > Anaerolineae > Anaerolineales > UBA11858 > JASFVL01. The sequence continues at coordinate 5,458 of JASFVL010000117.1, read as the reverse complement.
GAGGATGGGGGGCAAACAACAAATGGATCGTGAAGAACAGTTCTTCGATTTCGCGGCCGAGGTGGGCCTGACAAAGCACCTCGGCAGCATCGAAGCGACGGAGAAGTTGATTGAGCTGTGTCACATCGAAGAGAATGAAGGCGTGTTCAGTGTTCAGGCTGGCTACGAAGATTTTCCAGTGGTTGAGGTTTCTTGGTACGGGGCTGCGGCGTATTGTGCTTGGATTGGAGGTCGTTTGCCTACCGAAGCGGAGTGGGAGTATGCTGCCAGAGGTCCCTAGGTAGTGTCCTATCCTTGGGGTAACACCTTCGACGGGATGCTTGCAAACTACTGTGATGTCAGTTGTCCCTATGAATGGAGGGACAGCACATTCAATGATGGTTTTGCAGAGTGGACGTCGGTTGGAAGGTTCCCTGATGGGGGAAGTTGGTGCGGAGCAATGGATATGGCAGGGAACGTGTGGGAGTGGGTCAATGATCGGTGGTCGGAGGATGATTACACCCAATCTCCGACGGACAATCCCCAGGGACCGGATTCCGGGGACCTTCGCATTGCACGCGGAGGTTCGTAGTTTGATGAAGGCCGGCAAGCGGGGGTCTCCTGTCGGAAAGGGCTAATTCCTTCATCCTATCGCATGCACTGGTTGGGATTCCGGTGTGTCCTCCCCGCGCGGTCCGAAACAAACTGAAGCTTGTAACCCTGCATTCCCATCTCAAGGAAGATGCCTTATGGAGAAAAAAGTTAGATTTTTCATTATCCTGATGAGCCTGTCGCTCTGGTTAGGGATTTTTCCTCCAGCAGATGCATACGGCAGTCTAGAAAAGCTCATTGAAGCGAACAACATTCTGCCGGCAAATACCGTACTTATTGCCAATGAGGTGGATGCCCGGTTCAGCAGGGATTTTTCTACCCTGTTGAAACACTTGCGCCTGGAGTGGATTGTGCTGGATAGCACGGAAATACCTGATGCTGTCAAGGATAAAAACCTGATTCTCATAGGCCATCCCGATTCCCCTTATACCGGGAAGGTAATCCGAGGGATGCTGTCGGCGGATGAAATCGAGATGTTTCAATCCGCCGCAGACCATCACGTCATACTTCAAAAAGAGAGTCCCTGGGGAGAGAATCATACGGTTATCATTTGTTCTGGGGCGGATTTTTTGTTGAGGCGGAATGCTGCCGAGGAAGTATTTCGCTCCCTCATCTCCAATTCACCCCCGGCTTCCGGTTGGGTACAGACCACGTATGAGGCTCCATTGGACGAAAACATGCGTGACTATGTGGAATCACTCCAATTTGAGTGGGAGGATACGGAACTCTCGCTTCATGACCTGACGATGGATGTGGGAGCCAAGCCCCGCCGGAGGATCACCGCCCAGCAGGCGGTGGAAGATGTAGAGCGCCTGTTTTACCTTTTTTCCCACGGCTACTCTGGATATGCTTTCTTCGACCAGCAGGGAAAATTTGAACTAGCCAAGAAACGCATCCTGCAGGAACTGTCCTCTCAATCCTCGTGGTCCGATGATGCCTTTTCCCGGCTGCTTTATGATCACCTCAATTTCATCGTCGACTGCCACATGACGATCGGGGAGTACAGGTTTGCCGGACACCGAGATTTCTGGTACGACACGCGGCTGGAATTAAAACCGGAAAAGGAGGGGTATGTGTTTGAAACCGGTAAAAAAATATATACTGTGCTTTCAATCAACGACGCCGACCCCGCGCCATATATCTTGCCCTCCCTCAACAAAAAAGGAGAACCCATTTATAGATTTGGGCTGCTCTCTTCAGAAAAACCGCAGCCTTTGCTGCTGACAGCAGTTAATGAGGGGGAAGAGCGACAATTCAAAATCAAACTAAAGCGGTCGGATTTCAATTATTACACAGAGGGTGTTTTCCGCGAGGATGTCCTCGGCGGGATTCCGGTCATCCGGGTTCGATCTTTCGGTGATTATTATTCTGATCAGCTCAATGAGTTTGCCGGAACGGGCACGAAATACCGCGGTGAACCGGTAATCATCCTCGATATCCGCGGCAACGGCGGAGGAAATGAGCATTGGCCGATCAGCTGGATCCAACGGCTGACTGGCCGGCGAGCGGAGTCAGTTTTTATCTTTTCCGAGCTTGAAAGCAAAACGAGCATGGTCGGACGTGCCAACACGTTTAATTACTGGTACTACGAACATGATGTGTCTTCTTACAGCGATGAAGTAGAGCAATTTGCTCGTATAACAAAAGCGTTTGAGAGTGGAGCGCGCCGACCGGGATGGACGGGTCCACTTTTCCCCCAACTGCCGTTGATACCCAATGGCACAACAGTGATCGTGGTCATCAACGATCGGGTAGCATCTGCAGGAGAAGGTTTGGTCATGCGGATCTCTCAATTGGAAAATGTGATGGTCGTGGGGGAGAACAGCAAAGGATGTCTCACGTTTGGCAACGTTTCGAACCATCAGCTGCCAAACTCAAGATTGATGATCGGGATGCCTATCAACTTCGGATTGTTCCCCGACCTTGCATTCCGGGAGGAAGTGGGGTTAGCGCCGGATATCTGGGTTCCCGCCGCTGAGGCGGTCAACTATACTGTAGCCGCCCTCCGCCAGGGTACGATTACATCTTTTCAGACGTTATCCAAGGAGACCCTTAAGCAACCATTTATCCCGGAATCTCCGTGGAGCAAGATCATCCAATTTGATCTCCGGTCTTGGCTTGTGATGGCTGTTTTCGCTGTAGGTGGTACTGTTTTTGCTTATAACTTGCGAGAGAAGATGCACATCTTACTGGTAGTCGGAGTCATCTGGATTGGGTTAAGTTGGTATTGGATCTACCACAGAAGGGAGCTACCCCTCGCCTTTGGGTTCCTTTTTGCAGGGGTTGGTTACTTGATCATTGGGATAAGTAGGCTCTGGCGGAAATTGCGTGTCGATGCTTAAAACCAAAAGAATATGGTAGAGAGTGGAGGTGCTGATGGATACCGCAAACAATACTAATCAAAAGAGATCATTCCATCTATGCGAGCATCCCTGGCTGTCAATGCTGGCTGTCATAGTAGCCTCCGTATTTTTAATTTTTCTAACGGGCACCTTGATCTTTGGGATTATGGGGCTACCGGACGACTTGCCTACCGTTCAGTTCGCCCGGGGGATCTCATATCACATCCTGACGGTCTTTGTACTCGCGCCCTTCGTTTTGCGCCTCCCTAAGGGGAAAAGGGCGTTCAGGCAGTATCTGGACGACATTGGGTTGAGCAGGGTGCAGCCATTCGTCTGGCTCGTGCTGCTGGCGCTCTCCTGCTACGCCATTCTGGCGCTGTCGCAGGCCGCGGCGTCATTTGTGTACCGGCTCTTCGAGAGGCAGCCGATAAGCGGGTGGTTTGTCCAGCAGGTCTTTGACCTGTCAGGAGATCTGCCTCCCGATTCGCCGAGTCTCCTTGTCTCCATTCCATCCATCTTTGAGGAGGTGGCGTTTAGAGGCATCGTCCTGACCGTTTTTCTGAGGGTGTATTCGGAACGCAAATCGATCATCTTCTCTTCGATTGGTTTCGGACTCATGCACGTGCTTAATCTTGCGACGGGACGTGAGTTGGTGTGGGTGATGGGGCAGGTCATTTGGGCTTTTACCATCGGCCTGTTTTACGGGTATGTGTTCGTCAGAACGCGAAGCCTTCTACCCTCGATGATCGTCCACTACCTTGGCAATGTGTTTATCAGTTCGTTGACGGGCTACATGCAGGCCAGAGCTTCGATCGAGATTCAAACTCTGTATGGCGTGATATTCTCGCTCGGGGTTGTCCCGACCATCCTGATGATTTTGTGGACCCGATTTTTCACTTCGAGGTGGCTGCCCGGTGATGACGCTCGTGGCTTGCCGGATGTGGAGGAGACTCTCCTGCGGACAGCCGGCGGTATATAGGTCGCCACGGGACACCACTGAATGGCCGAACTCGAGGTCGATGGACAACCGCAAGGGCGAGAGGTGCGCGGATATGTTGTGGGTGAGGATCGTTGACTAAGGAGGGATGATATGTGGATCACATTTCGCCAGTACGACCGCAGCAAAGATTATCAACGCGTGGATGATTTCCTGATCCGGCACTACCAGCCGGGAAACCTGGATGGGAACTGGGTTGAACCGGCCTGGGAGTACATGCATCACCACCCCCTGTTGGACAGCGACTCCCTGGGAAAGATCGGAATTTGGGAAGCGGATGGGCAAATCGTCGCCGTAGCACATTACGAATGGCGGCTGGGGGAGGTCTTCTTCCAATTCCATTCCGACTTCCGCCATCTACGGCGAGAAATGCTCGATTACGCCGAAGGTAATATGATTGGTACCTCAAAGGAAGATGAGCGGAAGTTCCTGTGGGCATACATCAACGACAACGATGAAGAATTCCTGTCCCTGGTGCAGACGCAGGGCTACAAAAGGAAACCGAAAGCAGACCGCCCACTGGCAAAATTCGATCTTCCGGATCCGTTCCCCGCGATCAGCCTCCCCGAAGGTTTCCACCTGACGAGTCTGGCCGAGGATCCCGATTGGGCCAAGGTCTACCGCGTCCTGTGGCGCGGCTTCAACCACGAGGGGGAAGCACCCATGACGGAGGCTGAACTCGAAAGCCGGCGGGAGATGTTCGATACCCCCAAAGCGCGGCGTGATCTGAAAATCGCCGTCGAAGCCCCGGACGGAAATTTCGTCTCCTTCTGCGGAATGTTCTACGAGCCGACCAATCGCTACGCCTACGTCGAACCGGTGGCCACCGATCCGGATTACCGCCGCATGGGGCTGGGCAAAGTCGCTGTGCTGGAGGGCATCCGGCGCTGCGGCGCGTTAGGCGCAACCGTGGCTTATGTGGGATCAGGCCAGGAATTCTATCTTTCCCTGGGATTCGAAGTGGTCTACACCAGCGAGTGCTGGCAGAGATACCTGGATTAGGAAACACTATACTGTTAGCGTGTGCCCCACCCTCTTTTCCAATTCGATGAGAATGCGAAGAAAGTTACCTCAGACATTCATTGATGAACTCATTGACTTTGAGCAAGCCTATCTGGCCGAAGAAATCCTATTCGGCAGTCAGGCGTTCCTGGAGAGCCAGCAAGATGGAAGGCAGAGAGCGGTCCGATCCTACAAGCCATTGAGGAAGATGGCGAGATCCTTGATATCGGCTGCGCAAATGGCTACCTGCTTGAATGTCTTGTCGCGTGGGGGAGGAGAGGTGAAGGGCCGGTCAGTGCCTTTGAATGGATGGATCGGAACTATGATCCCTGAATCGGAAAAGAGCAAATTCTAATAACTCATGGCTGCCTTTATTGGGGAGCACGCTGTGTCGCTTCGCGACGACGGGCGGGGGTTTTGCTCAACTCAGCTCAAGTCTGTTCAGTTATTATAATTAGATCAAAGGGTGTTGGGTAAAACGGTGGAACAAAAGGAAAATGGTATTTAACTGGGATGCTTCGTATCG
>JASFVL010000538.1:0-3234 GCA_050049875.1 Anaerolineales bacterium | reverse complement strand
GCCCATTCCTCTGGGATGGGTTTAAAGTCTACCTTACCTGTATTTAAATTAACATGAGCGATGCGGTTCGCAAATCCTCCTAAAGACATTTTTGCCTCCTTTCCCATTGATGGGGCTAAATGATTCATATGTTTAGTATCAGTTTCTCTCTCGACATATCAGATTGATACTTGCTCTTAGCATCCGCCCAGGCTCACGTTGCCTGGAAAAGGCTTGTTAAGGATCACAGGTAAGCGTTATTTGGATTATAACATAGCCTCCTCCAGGATAAGAACTTCGAGAAGAAAGGTGTGCACTCGATTGTTTTAAATGGTATTTATGTGGGGTGTTTTTTTGGGCGGCTTAGCCGCCAAAAAACACACCCCACGTTCTTCTTCCTGACAAGTCTTGCGTGCACACGAAGAAAGAACTTTAGGGCTATTAAATTTCAGCGATTTGCCCCCATCAACAAAAAAATTGGAGTTGTGGTTGTGGGTCCTTCCCCACAACCACAACTCCCAGCACTACCTTTTGAGACGATTTTAGTTGGACCCTATTAGTTATTCTACTGTTCCAAGGTAGAGATGTCTCCTTCGTCCAAACCGAGTGCCCGGGCTTTTAGCAAACGCCGCATGATCTTGCCGGAGCGGGTTTTGGGCAATTTATCTACAATTGTGACCTCTTCGGGTCTAGCGATTTTTCCTAAATGTTGACCAACATGTTGGATGAGTTCATCGGCTAACCCGTCGCTTGCATCTGTGCCAGCTGTCAAGATGCAGTAGGCGTGGATGGCTTGCCCTTTGACTTCATGAGGCAAACCTATGGCAGCGGCTTCTGCCACTGCGGGATGGCTGACGAGCGCGCTCTCAATCTCCGCTGTCCCAAGACGATAGCCTGAGACTTTAATCACATCGTCCACCCGTCCGATGACCCAAAAATAGCCGTCCTTATCACGTTTGGCTGAATCGCCGGTCAGGTATTTTCCAGGATATTTGCTCCAATACTGTTGGATATACCGGTCCGGGTCTTGGTAAACAGTCCGCAGCATCGCGGGCCATGGATGATTAAGAACCAAGTAACCCTCCTCATCATCCGCGACTGGGTTGCCTTGATTATCTAGAATCTCAGCTCCCTGGCCAAAGAAGGGGCGCGTGGCTGAGCCAGGCTTGAGTGGCACCGTAGGTGTCGGTGTGATCATGAACATGCCGGTCTCAGTCTGCCACCATGTATCCATGATCGGACATTTTTCATTTCCAATAATGCGGTTGTACCATTTCCATGCCTCGGGGTTGATGGGTTCTCCGACCGTTCCAAGCAAACGTAGGGATGAAAGATCGCGACGGTTAGGCCAAGACTCGCCGAAGCGCATTAAACCACGGATTGCTGTGGGCGCTGTGTAGAAGACAGAAATGCTGTAATTTTCAACCATAGCCCACCAACGGTCTGGATACGGGTAGTTAGGGGCTCCCTCATACATGAATGACGTAGCCCCGAGAACAAGCGGCGCATAGACAATATAGGAGTGTCCCGTAACCCATCCCGGATCTGCAGCGCACCACCAACGGTCTTCATCTTGGAGATCAAATACGTACTTGAGAGTGGTGTAAGTCCCTACCATATAGCCACCGTGGGTGTGTAGGATCGCTTTAGGTTTTCCAGTTGTGCCTGATGTATAAAGAATGTATAAAGGATCTTCCGCGTCCATCACTTCAGTGGGAGATTTGCCATTGGCAATAGGTAATTGGGCTAAATCATGGTACCAATAATCACGGCCCATTTCCATGTATACTTCCTGACCTGTGCGTTTGACCACGATGACGGTTTCAACAGTAGGTGTGTTTTGTACAGCTTCGTCGACAGTCTTTTTCAGCTCTACTATTTTCCCCCGCATCCATCCACCGTCTGCGGTGATGACAATTTTTGATTGTGAATCCTCGATCCGCTCTTGTAGGGCATCGACGCTGAAACCACCGTACACAACCGAATGAATAGCACCGATCTTCGCGCAAGCTAGCATGGCGAAGGTGATCTCTGGAATCCGTCCCATGTATATGGTGACACGATCCCCCTTTCTAATTCCCATCGCCTTCAAAATATTAGCAAATTTATTAACCTCTCGATTAAGAGCATGGTATGAGTAGGTTCGTTTATCTCCAGGTTCACCCTCCCAGATGAGTGCTAGTTTGTTTTTTCTCCAGGTTTTTTGGTGCCGGTCTACAGCGTTGTGGACGATGTTTACCTGGGCACCCACGAACCATTTGAAGAATGGTTTATCGCTGTCGTCTAAGACTTTGTCCCACTTCTGATACCATTCAAGTTCTTCGGCTTCAGCAGCCCAGAATCCTTCTAAGTCTACCGAGGCTTTTTCTGCTATCTCATCCCAATTCTTTATGCGAGCCTTCTCCAAGACCTCCGCAGAGGGATGAAAGACTTCTCCTTCCATTGTTTCTTCGCTTGACATTAATCCTTCCTCCTTTATGTTTGGGCTTCAGATGATGCTGGTGGGTGAATAAGAGATTTTAGACCCCAATACTGTAGCATTAATTGACAAAACCGGCAAGTAATTCTCCATTCCTGGGAGGAAGGAAACAGTAGGGACGGGAACCGATGAATACCACTGGGTTGTGAATCATTCAAAACTGTCCGGTGACAAGAGTGAACACTTGAATTGAGTTGAGGATTTTCATGATTAATGATAAAATTAATTTTAAAGTTAAATAAAAATTTAATAGAGAAGGTAAAAATGAATCCAGTCCAAAGGATCGATGATATCGAAGTTTTGGAGGTCCTAGGAGACCAACTTCGATTGGCTATTCTTCAGCTTTTGATGAACTCCCCCGCGACCCTTTCTCAGCTAGGCCGCAATTTGGGTATTCATCCAGCAAAAGTTCGTTATCATTTGAAGCGCTTGGAGGATGCAGGGCTTGTTGAGTTAGTTGCTCAACGCACATTGCGAGGTTTCGTGGAAAAGTATTATCAAGCTACAGCATCAGCTTATCTCGTCAATTTTTCTGTCGTCCCGGACAACCCACAAAAGGATGTGCTGGTTGCAATGGGTAGTCACGATCTGGCGCTGGATTTATTAGCGCAGAATCTCCACAAGAGTGACAGGAAACTGGATATGTTTACCATACCAGTTGGCAGCTTGGATGGACTTATCGCCCTGAGGCAAGGGATCTGTCAACTTGCTTGCAGTCACTTGTGGGATCCCCCCAGTGATGATTACAATGTTCCATTTGTCCGCCATCTATTCCC
>JASFVL010000539.1:0-3234 GCA_050049875.1 Anaerolineales bacterium | reverse complement strand
ATGGAGGATGCGACAAAGGGTGATATCGTTGGGGCGATGGAGACAGCCTTCGACAGTTCAATCACAGTGCTGAGATTTGAGAGTGTCGGTCCCTCCGTTGGACAAGAAGTCGCATCCCGTGCAGCCGGCGCAGTAGGCTTTGCGGCAATTGCGATTATGCTCTATATCACATACGCTTTTCGTGGTGTCCCGCACGCATTTCGTTATGGAGTAAGCGCAATTACCGCTATGCTCCATGACGTAGCAGTCGTGGTTGGCTTGGAAGCGATCTTTGGCCACTACCTAGGTTGGGAGGTAGACGCTTTATTCCTCACCGCCTTATTGACAGTGATTGGCTTTTCGGTTCATGATAGTATTGTGGTCTTTGACCGCATTCGGGAAAATAGTCGGATTTACCGTCGATTACCTTATGAAACCCTAGTAAATCACTCCATCGTTCAAACCCTAGACCGCTCAATTAATACACAACTGACGGTTATGTTCACACTGCTGGCATTAGCGTTATTTGGTGGTGTTACGATCCGTCATTTTGTCATTATTTTGCTGATTGGTGTTTTCAGTGGTACATATTCCTCAATATTTAACGCCGCCCCACTGCTCGTGGTTTGGGAAAACCGAGAGTGGCGCACCTGGTTTAGGAAGCAGGAAGCGGAAGCTTCTGCTTGAGGCAACCATTCGACGATTGACAATAAATTTATCCCAAGAGAGTCTGAATCTGCTCCCGAAAGAAGATCAGAGCCAAAGCACTAGCGACCAAGAAAGGACCGTAAGGGATCGCAGTAAAGGATTGATAACGCTTGGTAAAGAGCATGATCGCCAGGTAGATCAAACTGAACAAACCCCCTAACAATATCGCTATAAGCAATCCCAACAGGATACCAGGCCACCCTAGGATCAAGCCGATCACCCCCGAAAGATTAACATCACCAAAACCCAGGGCAACCTCATCCAATTCCTCCCCCCTAAGACGGGCGACTCCCCGGGCGAATAAACCCCCCAAAAAATATAACGCCAGCATGATGCCAAAACCAGCAACACCCCCGATTAATGTATCGCCCAGACCGTGCAGCCAAACACCCAAACCTAACCCGAGAACTCCTCCGAACAAGCTGACTGGGTGAAGGATTAAGCGATGTTCCAGATCAATCACCGCCACAACCGCAAAGAAGATGAAAACGATCATACCGGTGACGTAACCAATATGTTCTGGTGGATAGTTCCACAACCAAAGGCTGAAAGCGACCGAAACAACTTCAACCAACCACGTTCGCCTAGGACGTTTTACACCGCAATGTGGGCATCTTCTCGGCCAGATTAAATAATTCAAAACGGGCTGAGGTTTATTGCACACCAAACAAACCGGCTTTACCAAACGGCGGTATAGAGGTAGTACATCAGACAGATAATTGACTAATAACCCAGCTATAAAGCCAAGCATCAGGGAAAAGATAATCTCAAACATACTGCTATTATACTTAGAATTGGCTTGGATATAGGTAATCAGCTAATCGGAATAAACAAGATCAAGCTATGCGACCACTGATTGTTATCATGACAGATTTTGGTACAAGTGACCCATATGTGGGCATCATGAAAGGCGTGCTGAATCAAATCGCTCCCCAGGTTCCAATCGTCGATCTAAGCAATGAGATTCCCCCTGGCGACGTTCGTCGGGCTGCGGTTATCCTTTGGCAATCCAAACCATACTTTCCTCCAGGGTCGATATTCTTGGCTGTCGTGGATCCAGGTGTAGGAACTGAGCGACGTCCCATCATCCTGACAACCCAAAACCACACATTGATCGGACCGGATAACGGTCTCTTTACCTTTATCTTGGATGACTCTAACCAGGCTTGGGAATTGAAAAATCCAAATCTTGCTCTCCCAAATCCGAGTTCCACATTCCACGGAAGAGACATCTTTGCACCTGCGGCAGGTTACGCGGTAAAAGGGGTGCAGGGACCTGATTTCGGACCTCGGGTTCGCAATCTCAACACGATTGCACCCCCACTATTGGACTCACCGGCACCCAACATTTTGCGCGGGGAGATCCTATTTTCAGACCGTTTTGGGAACTTGCTTACCAGCCTAGGCCAGTTTCAACTCCAAGGAAACGATGAGTTGACATTGATTCCTTGGGTTGGAAATCTTCCGGAAATGTCTTATGCGCGCAATTCCCAATTGGTGCTTCCAGACAAGCGAGTGCTACCTTTGGTTACCACATTCGCAGACCTTCCCAATGGGAAATGTGGGGTATTAATCGGCAGCAGCGGATTGCTGGAAATCGTCGCTAACCGTCAAAGGGCGGTCGATATTCTGGGTATCCAACCTGGTCAAACCGTGACATTGAGGGATGTTCCCCACACCAAACAGGAGTGAACTATGGAAAAATTTGTTATCCAAGGGGGCATACCTATAAACGGTGAAGTCACACCATCTGGGAACAAGAATGCGGCTCTTCCACTTATAGCCGCCTGTTTGCTTACCGATGAACCGGTTATTTTACGCAATGTACCAGAGATCCGCGATGTGCAGACCATGCGTGCATTAATCCAAAGTCTGGGCGTTGAGATCAAAAATGTGGGTGATCACGCATGGCGTATTCACGCTAAAGAGGTTCGACCTGCTGATCTCGATCCATCACTGTGCCAAGCTATTCGTGCCTCAATCCTATTAGCAGGACCGATGTTGGCACGTGCAGGTCAGCTCATCTTACCGCCTCCTGGAGGGGATGTGATTGGAAGGAGACGAGTAGATACACACATTCTAGCCCTCCAAGCCTTAAGTGCCGATTGTGAATTCGACCGTGAGGGACGCGTATACCGCTTTTCTGCGCAGCACCTGAAAGGTGCAAACATTCTTCTAGACGAAGCCAGTGTAACTGCAACTGAAAACGCTATCATGGCTGCAGTCATGTCATCCGGTGAGACCATTCTTCGCAATGCGGCTTCAGAACCCCATATTCAAGATCTATGCCACTTCCTCAATCACCTAGGAGCTAAAATTACCAATGTCGGCTCTAATACCCTCCATATCCAGGGGGTACCCAAACTTGGAGGCGCTGAATATTCGATCGGTCCTGACTACCTAGAAGTGGTCAGCTTTATTGGAGCCGCAGCTGTCACGGGAGGTAGTCTTCAAATACGCAACGCAGCCCCACAATACTTGGATATGATCCGCTTGGTATTTCACAGGTTGGGGGTGGATTGGAAACAATCGGGGGAAGATATTCTG
>JASFVL010000537.1:0-3239 GCA_050049875.1 Anaerolineales bacterium | reverse complement strand
CACCGAGGGGCCAACCTGCAGGCCAATCGGGCGGTTCGGAAGTGGGCCATCCTTGCAGGGATACGCTGCCCTCAACGATGAAACCGGTTTCCACACACAGCACGGTGGCGTTTTGAACATTGTGGGGGATGGACGTGCCGTCCGGATCGGAGATCAGGCTGTGGGCGATGGTGACGTTGGTGAGGGTGTCGGGGGGTGTGGCTGGCAAGCATTGGAACTCGATGGAAGCGACGACCCCGCCATTACAAGGTGGCGTGGGGTTGAGCTGGGTGACGGCGTAATCAACGCTGCCGCCGCCTGCGGTGTTGGTGGCCACGAAGTCCGGGGCGGGACAGGTGCCCGGGGTGACGGCACCGCCGACCACCTCCAATATGGTGTCGTCATAGCTCAGCGATACCTCAGCGCCGTAGACGTTGGAGATGTTATCCAGACGCAGATCGATAAGATCGGAGGCTCCGATGGAGATCTCAGGGAATTGGGGGTCCAGCCATAGCAGGGCGGGGGGACCGGTGGGGTCGGTGATCTCACCGTCAGTAGTCGAGGTGGGGATTTCAACACCGTTGGTGTCGGCGAGCAGCCAGGTGTTGAAGTGCACGGAGCTGGTCCCAGTTGCGATCTTATTGAAGGTGATGCTGGCGATCACACCCGTGCCGTTGCAGGGCGTGGTAGGTGCCAGGGAGGTGACGTCGTAACTGATCGTACCCGCGACGTTATCCACCGTGTTCTGGACGACGAAGTCGGCTTGGGGACAGGTGCCCGGGGTGATCGATGTGCCATCCACTTGGACGATGGTGGGGTCGAAGGTGAGCGCGATCGAGGCGCCGTACAGATCCACAGCCTCAGTGACGACCATATCGACGGTCACTTGGTTGCCGACAGCGACCTCGGCTGGTGTTGGGTCTATCGATAAGGTGGTTGCGTCGGGTTGTGCCCTTCCGATGCTCCATAAGACCCCCAGACCGGCAAGGGCAAGCAGCATGAAGATAGAAAGGAAAACGATATACTTGCGATTGATATGCATCGCGGTTCCTCCTTTATGAGAATGATTGTCTTGAAGGAAGAGAACATTGGCGGATCGGGACCCAACCCGCCCCGATCCGCCTCTGAGTAAGCTTTACGGCCAAGGAACAGGAGAAGTCTCCAGGTAGTTACCGCCGGTGATGGCTAAATCCTGGATGTTGATGGTGCCATCGTCGTTGATATCGGCTTTGGCATCATAACAGGGATCACCCAGGTTGCACATGTAGCGGGCACCCATGAAGGAGAGGTCCAAGATGTTGACGGTGTCATCGTCGTTGGCATCACCACCTAGGAGCGTCACGGTCGAGAGGGTGGTGGTAGAGCCAGCCACCACGGAGACGCCTGCTTTTTCACTGTCGAGATAGCGGTCCATCTCCACGGTCACTTCGTAACTGCCCTCCAACAGCATCATGCTGTAGTAGCCGGTGGCATCAGTAAAGACACAGTCGACCATCACAGCGCTATCCCAAGCGCAGACCTCGGCGCTGTCGTGGGCAGAGCGACCTTGCATCTGGACAAAGCCCTCCAGCGTGCCCAAGGCGACGATGACGTTTAGCTCGCCGTCTTGGGTCGAGGCTGGGATTTCGATCCCGTTGGTGTCCGACAGCAACCAGTCGAAGTAGTGAACCGGGCTGATGCCCTCGGCTAGGCCGCTGAAGGTGATGCTAGCGACCACGCCGTTACCGTTACAGGGCGGCGAAGGCGACAGCGAGGAGACGTCGTAGTTGATCACACCGGTGCTGTTGTTAGCCGAGTTCTGAACCACGAAGTCCGGCGATGGACAGCTTCCAGGAGTGATTTGCACCCCGGCTGTGCCGCCATCGGCATCCACGACCTCGACCAGGGTGGGGTCGAAGCTCAACACCATCGACAGACCGTAGAGATCGGATACATTCTCGACGATGATGTCGACAGTGGCTTCGCCTCCCAAGGGAACATCCTGCAAGGGTGGTTCGATCCGTAAGGTTGCCGGCTGAACTGCCTCAACAACCATAACATTATCAAGTTGGAAGAACGCCGGACCGGACGAGGTGTCGGGAACAAACCAGTCAAAGCTGATGCGCACCTCCATACCGGCGAAGGCGGATATATCCACCAACCCGGTTTGGTCAGCACTGTCCAGGATGATGGTATCCATGCTTGCCAACAGTATGTCCGTGGTTTGCAAAGCTGGACCACCGCCAACGGGTTCAATGTTGACCCCGAAGTAGCGGTCGCTCGTCCCAGGATAATTGTAGGTGAGCAAGTCCCAGCCAGCCCGGTAATCAAACACCAGGCTACCGGCTGATGGTGGCAAACCCACATCCTGTGCAATCCGTATCCAGCCAGGGCCATCACCGTCAAAGCCATGAAGAGCGGCTAGGTTACCGTGCGTGGGGGCGCTGGTGAATAAACCAAATCCAGGCGATAGCCCAGCCCCACCTACCTGAAGTGATAAGAACGGGAGGGTGAGATCCTCGGTTACCCAATCGGTGAAGTCGTTCTCAAAGCTGCAATTGCTGATCGGGTTGTCGGCTACATCACAGTCATGGGGCAGGTAACCGGTGACGGCCAACGTCTGCTCGAGAACGTGGTTGTTATCCATATTTGGATCGGCCTGGTCGGCTAAGACGTCGGCCACATTGAGTAATGAGGCAGCCACATCCGGCGCCCAAACCTCGATCGTCACAGTGGCGCTCGAACCAGGGTTCAAGTTGCCCAGCGTGCAAGTCAGAACGTTGCCTGATTCCGTGCAGGTCGGCGAGCCCGGGGTCGAAGACACGAAGGTGGTATAGTCGGACATCGTATCCACCAAAACGACGTTGGTGGCCACTTCCGGTCCGTGGTTAAGGACGGTGATTTCATAAGTGATCTGATCTCCAACCTGTACAGGGTCTGCAAAATCAGATTTGGTAACTTCTAGGTCAGCGCCTTCGAGCACCACCTCAAAGGGGATGAGGGTTGAATCCTGGAAGAGCAGCGTGTTCAGGTCGTAAACCAGCACTTGGATGTCGTATCCGGGACCTATCGCAGCATCGGGTGGGATGGTCAGACTGGCAAAGACCGGATCGTCTCCGCTGCCTGTGACCGTGTGGTTGATCACCTGACCGTCGAGAATGACACCCCCAGGATCACGCAGGTTGATCTCAGTGCGCACGTCCTGCGAGGTTAAGCTTGTGTCGACCTCCACACCCACATCCATCACCGTACCGGGGTTATAAGGCGGTGGATTGAGAATA
>JASFVL010000536.1:0-3241 GCA_050049875.1 Anaerolineales bacterium | reverse complement strand
CTCCATCATCACCCAGCCGACCTGTCATGATCGCCTGAGCTTCGTGCTGCAGCAGGTCCGGTTTGACGCCCGCATAAATTACATGCAGACGTGCCCGGTTTGGGTCAGTGACCGCGGCGTGCAGCGCTGCTGCTAGCCCGCCCTCGGTTTCTAGATCTTTGTTGTCACCGGGGACATGGGCAACTGTGAAGGTCAGAGTTAAGCTGTCAGGATCGTATTGGATGGTATCGCCGATCACCGCGCCGGAGATGCGCAGATCCCGGTCATATACACCGTCACCTTTAGCGGCTACCTCTTCCACGGTCAGAAAATATTGGGCGCTCGCTTGGGTTGACGAGTAAATCAGGTAAACGACCGCGACGACGATCAGCAGACCGCCGACCAGGAATTTGACTCTACTCGAGGATTGAGTCTCCGGATGGAGGGATTCTTCCATGTTCGCTCTCCTTGTTTTTTTTTGGTTTGTTCCATGATTGAACGTGATTCTTCTCAGCTTTTGAAGGTCAGGCTTCTGTGAATGATTTTTTGGATCAAGCCTTGAAGCAGCGACCTTCGGGATGATAGAAAATCCGTGCGGTTTTAGTCCATTCCTCGCTAACAGCAAGGGTGCTGGGGGGATGTGGCGCGGAAGGAAATCATAAAAAAATCGGGGGGCTTCCCCACGATATCCGGACCTATTTTTTGCTGTAAGCGCGCAGCGCTCCCCATACGAGATATGGTTATGTAGATTCTGTCACAATTAGATTAACTGAACCTGAGAGAAGCTGAAAAAACGGATGAGAGTGTCAGTAATCAGGATTATTTACTGAGAATTGATATTACTTTTGTCATGTTGCATTTAGAACAATCCCACTTAATTTGAGGGCTACTCATGGGTATAATAACCCACTATAATACTGGAATTATCCCAATGCTGATTGGGTGTACTGCCCATATGCGTTAGATATACACAGCCGCTCATTTTGAGATTCGTTTCAGGTTCTAGGATCATTACGATCAATAGTGAGTATACCTGAATCGTTTTTGTGCTCTGCCTTTATTACCTGATATTCTCACACGGAGGAGAATGTGCAATGAAAACGAGATGGCTTCTTCTGGTCAGTGCTTTGATATTAGCCGTATTTCTTATCGCGGCGTGTGCTGGACCACAAGGCTCATCGGGTCCTGCTGGACCGCCTGGTCCTGCAGGTCCTGAGGGCCCTCAAGGCCCACCTGGACCAGAAGGCCCTGCCGGGCCGCAAGGACCACAGGGTCCTCCAGGGGAGGTGGAGGCTGGGCCCGTGGGTGCTGAGTACATTGGCAGCCAAATTTGTGCGGGCTGTCATGCAGAAATCGCGGAGAGATTCGCGAAGTCCGGTCACGCCTGGAAGTTAAATCCGGTTGTGGACGGTCAGCCCCCAGATTATCCCTTCACGGAGATCACTGAACTGCCTGAAGGCTACACTTGGGACGATATCCTCTACGTCATCGGCGGGTACAACTGGAAAGCACGTTTTGTTGACCAACAAGGCTACATTATCACCAATCCGCCTGGTGAAACTGGGATTGAGGATTACCTAAACCAGTATAACCTTCCTAATCCGGCGATCCTCTTTCCTGAATCTACTTGGACGACTTATCATTCTGGTGAGCAGGATGTGCCCTATGATTGTGGCGCGTGTCATACCACCGGCTACAGCCCGCAGGGCAACCAGAATGACCTTCCCGGCCTGATTGGAACATGGGCAGAAGCGGGGATCAAATGTGAAGCGTGCCATGGTCCCGGCGGTCTGCATATCCAGAACCCAGAAGGGGTTGAGATGCTCGTCGACCGAGACGCCGAACTTTGTGGGGAATGTCACGTGCGTAACGTGGTGGAAGAAGTCGATGCCGAAGGCGGTTTCATCCGCCATCATGAGCAGTACGAGGAGCTTTTCCAGAGCAAGCACATCGCCTTGGACTGCGTGGTGTGCCACGACCCGCACACCGGGGTGATTCAACTGCGCCAAGCACAGGTGCAGACGGTGCGTACCACCTGTGAGAATTGTCATTGGAGGCAAGCGCAATACCAAGACTCTCAAGTGCACCCCGCAATTGTCGATTGCATCGATTGCCACATGCCGCGCATTGTGAAGAGCGCGCTGGGCAATCCCGACTTATTCACCGGCGACATCCGCACCCACCTGATGGCGATCGACCCGCTCCAGGTCGAGCAGTTCAATGAGGATGGATCCCTGGCGCTATCGCAGATATCGCTAAACTACGCCTGCCGGCACTGCCATGTTGAAGGAGGCACGGCCACGGTTAAAACGGACGAGGAGTTGGTCGAGAAAGCTGTTGGTTATCACGATCAACCCCAAGGTAACTCCGAGGAGTAGATTAGCCGTCTCGTAAATAATAATCGAATATCAATAAGCTTATGAGGAGATATTGCGTTGTTCCATAGAAGAGGATATTACGAGCTCCACCTCAAGTTATTCTCTTTGCTTACCTTCGGAGGAGAATGCGTTGAAACATAATTCCTTCCACCTGTTTCTTTTTAGCATCTTGGTGATTGCGTTCCTATTTGCGGTGCCAACGGAGCGTGTCCAAGCTGAGCCGGAAGGTAGCCCGAATTCCCAACCAGGAGTCGCCGATGAGACCTGTCTGGCGTGCCATGGAGAACCTGATATGCAGACCACTTTGCCGTCAGGGGAGATTCTTTATCTCACAATTGACCGCTTGGCGCATCAGACCTCCGTTCATGGGCAGTTGGGCTACGCTTGCGTGCAGTGTCATACCGATATCACCAGCTATCCACATCCGGAGAATAGCGCTCAAACCCTGAGAGAATATAAACTGGAACAATACACACTTTGCAAGCGCTGCCATATCCAGAACTATGAGAATACCCTAGACAGCACCCATCAGCAGGCGCTGGCTGCCGGCAACCTGGAAGCCGCGGTGTGCACTGATTGTCATGGTGCACACAATATTGGAGCTCCCTCCGTACCGCGCAGCAATATCCCGCGTATGTGCCAGCAATGTCACTCGGAGATATACAATCTTTATAAGGAGAGTGTGCATGGTTCTGCCTTGATCGGAGCGGGGAACCCGGATGTGCCCACCTGCACCGATTGTCATGGCGTTCACGACATTTCGGGGCCCTCTACCGGACCGTTTCACTTGTTCTCCCCGCAGATTTGCGCTGAGTGTCACGCCGATGATGACCTCATGGAGCGCTACGGTGTCAGTACCCATGTGTTCGAAACTTACATCTCCG
>JASFVL010000116.1:0-10183 GCA_050049875.1 Anaerolineales bacterium | reverse complement strand
TTATCAAGCAAGGCTACTTCTAGCATCGCTTGCAAGAGATGACAAATCAGACGTTCGCTTTCCGTTTCCATGTTCAACCTGAGTGTCTAAACAACATCCTTAAGCAAATTTAATAACGTTCTCAATAGATAACACTTGCGGGTGCAAGATGCTATCCAAATAAACAGTTACTCTTCCTTGTTTTCTGTCCTTCAACAATATTATTGTCCTTGGCAACTACCAAGCGTAACTTTGATGGCGGCTCGCCCCCTTTAGCAGGAAGAGACGCCACCAGTCTTTGGGGCATTCTTTCTTCCAAATCGCTTCTTTTAGTATAGAATCTTTTCAAGATAGTGGTCCTCATCGTGTGCTTCCGAACAGGTTTCACACAGGAGGATGTCTCTCTGCTCTTTGTTGGAGCAATTGTAACAAATCCAGGTTGCGACGGTCTTCCGCCCTTCGTCTTTGCAGACCTGGCAATCCTGGTAGCGCGGTTTGTTTTGGCCGCTGATGCGCGGGTATGTGGCGTTTTCTTCGGGTTCGCCAATCGCCTCCAGTTCCAGCCGATGCTTAACCCAGTCGCCAAAGTCATACACATACTTCAAGGCGTCCCCTGGGGTCAGGGACAAGCTGGCAACTTGAATGCCCGCTGCTTCTTCTTCACCGAAGGGGTTGATATTGCCGAGGTCAACCTCCCGAAAGCGGCGACTCTGCCCACGTCGAACTAGTTTCCAGAAGCCGCTCAGGTGATCCCAATGATCATGCTGAAAGGCTGTGCGCAGGATGTCGTCAAAGTCGAACAAGGTTTGTCCGCCCTGAATTTCAATCCGCCGCCAGAGACTCCTCCTGTGCCAGAGCGCAGCCTTGAAACGATAGACCTGCCGAGTTTCCTTTTTTGAGAGGGACTTTTGGTGTGTGGGTGGTTTCTGGGTGGGTGAGCCGGATAGATCGTGGATCATGCGTTCGAGCGGAGATTCCCAATCCGCGTAGCGGATCTCGTAACCCGTCCACTTCATGCGTGGGTCTTGTTCCAGGATTTCCAGCCAGTGATCAGCCGGGTAGGCGTCTGGGTCCTTGTGGTGTAGATACGCAGTCGGGATGGCGATTCTTCCCCATATATCTTCGTGGCGCGCCGCCTCTAATTGCTGGAATAGGTGATCAGCCAACGCCTGGTTTTGGGCTTGGATTTCATCCCTGTGTTTATGACGAGTGCGGGCGGATTCGGGCTCTAGGCTAAAGCGACCAGTTTCCCAGTCCAGCACCGTGACTAGGAGATTGTCCCCACGCCGAAGCGCGTGTTTTTTGTACCACCATTTGAGGTCAAACGCGGTTTGTTCAATTTCCCGCATCCCAAACAACGTCTTGTGTTTAGATACGACCTTGATTGGATTCACCGGCAGGGAACGCCCATTGGCCTCTTCAAGCTGAAATTCTTCGGGGGAACAACCTTCCTGCGACAAAAACTGGAAAGCTGGGAAAACGAACAACCAGCCTTTTTTCGTCTCCTGGCGGGTGAGTGGGATACGAATGCGCACACCTTGCATGGCGAGATGCATTGGAATCAGGGTTTGTTTGTCCAAAAAGAGCAGGGTTTTGCCTAAGAAGTCGAACCGGAGCGCATCTCGAATCCCGGCTTTTGGATTCTTTGCTTTTGAGGGCCATAAAGCCAGCACTCGGCGGTAAAACTCCTCCAGATCCATGGGGCTTTTCATTTGAGCGGCGACCTGTTCCATCGCCTGGCTTTTTGTGGGAGGTTCAGAGTGTTTGTTCATCGTTTTCCATTGGGTGTAGTAGTGGGTGATATGAATAAGTATACCCTTACAAAGATATTTGTAAACTACCCCGCAGCAAGCTGCGGAGCATTGTCCTTGCCCTGCCTGGCTACACTGTCCTGGTGTCTCTCTGCCGCCTGCACTGGCTAGGCCAGATGAAGCACTGGATGCGGTCGCAGGAGGCCAGGGAAACGGCGCGCCTAAAGGCGACAGCACAGTCAGCACTTTACCGCTCAATAGGTTTTACGCTGCAGGTGATTCGCTGTGGTAATCTCATACCGGTACCGATTCGTTTTCAAAGTGCTGGAAATCTTATACCGAATTTAGAGTGGGAATATATAATTAGGGTAACCGAACTTCGCCCGGCCCGCATTCCCCATCCCCGCTGAAGCGGGGAGCACCCTACGGGAGATTTTATGGCAATGGCTAAAACGGACCCCAAGAGATTACGATCTCTCGCAACACGGCTGGGCGCAGTGAAGATATAGGATGGGATGAAGGAATCGCATGAAATCAAAATTAAATGAGATGTAACCAAGGGAGAGGTTTGTATTTGGGTTAAACCATTTCACTGTTGCATCCTAAGCTAGCAGGACTTTCGACTGATATTGGTGTCCATACAAAATTTTTGAATTCCCTGGTAAACTAAGCGGGCTTATACCTGCTTCTTCTATAGGAGAAATCGATGATAAAAGTCCTTGTAGTTGAAGATCATCATTTGATGCTGAAGGCTGTCGTCGACCAGTTGGAACCACAACCTGATATAGAAATCGTTGGGACAAGTAACCGAGGCTCTCAAGTGCATCAATTGGTGCGCACTACTTCCCCTGACGTGGTTGTTCTTGATCTGGGCATGACTGGCGAGACGTTTGAACCTGTATCTGCTGTCCGTCAGCTTAAGCAAGATCATCCGGATGTGGAAGTTTTAGTTTTAACAGGTTACGATAACGAGCTCTATATCCAGGAGATAACAAATGCAGGTGCGAGAGGTTACTTGCTCAAAAGTGATGACCTCTCATTGAACCTTGCACAAGCTGTCCGTAAGATTTCTAAGGGTGAGCGTTATTATTCCAGTCGAGTTTTGGATAAATTGCTCATGGGGAGTGATAAGCAAGATGTTCTCACAGAACAAGAACTCGATGTGTTGAGATTGGTATCTCAAGGGTTGATCAATGAGCGAATAGGCGAGGTGTTGGGAGTTTCGGAGCGGAGAGTGCGGAACATTCTGACAAGTATTTATTCCAAGATGGGGATTCAGGAGAAAACGGGGATCAATCCACGAGTGGCGGTGGTGATCGAGGCTAGAAAAATGGGATTGTTGCCAGAGGGTTAAGATAGTAACGAGACTTACGTCTCTTCCGAATAGGGACATAAGTCCCTCGATTTTAATTTGTTTTATAAATTAAAATCATCTGGCTCTTTTGAAACATCTTTGCCTTATCCGCTACAGTTATAAACTGCTCCAGATGATCATATAACGAAAATAAGAAATCTAACTGCTATTGGTACATCTAGAAAAGATTTGCTAAATACGCTCTACGAGAACAGTGTTCCAGAGAGAATCACTGATGTCCTAATGGAATTACAAAGGCGTGCTTTAGAGAGTTTGGCTCCTTTAGAGGAATCAGATTCTAAGCTTACTCTTGAGAGCATAGCAAAGAGCGTACTGGAAACCAGTAAGAAATAGCATATCCTGTCTGTTTCAATGCCTATCTGGAGCTTTCAGTAAAGTATGGCTATGACTGTGGATCATCAGAAAAAACATCCTCTTATTATTTCTTTGCTCACTGACGTTAAGGTCCAAATATTTTTTGCAATCAGCAGTTTGTGTATCATCATTGTATTTGTGGCATCATTTTATATCTTCGCTCCAAATGATGGGATTAGGCTCCATGCCGGGTATGGTGGGAGAGTATTTAATGTGATGGAGGGGAGACCTGCTGATGAGGCAGGCATTTTCCCTGGAGACTTGATCTTAACGATTGATGGACGCCCAGTTGATCGTTGGTTACAGGCGCCCATATATCGTCTCGGGACTGGTGCTGGTGACATCGTTGTTTACGGTATCCAGCGAGGTGATCAAATACTAACCATCTCTGTCGAAATGGGAAGTTATCTTGACAATCTAGACGATTTCGTGGTGGTCATGGGAATGCAGTTCCTCTCCGTTTTATTCTGGGTCATTGGTGTTTTTTTATGTCTTTTTGCTCATCCTCGCGATGTTCGTTCGCGGCTTGTAGGCCTTATATGGTTGCTGGGGGGAATTGCTGTGGCTGCAGGGGGTTCAGGAATATTGAGCCGCTTCTGGGGAGCAAGCACAATCATGGAAATATCTTGGAGTTTATTGGCACCAGTACTTGTGTCAGCACATCTATATTTCCCTGATACTAGCTTTTCGACACATAGACGAAGAAATATTATCTGGCTAACGACTGTTGTGGCTTTGTTCTTGGCTGGGGTGGACATTGTGGAAAATTGGGTTCTCATACCCAGAGGAATATCACTTTCACAATGGGGCATCCCAACTTATGAGCTTATATATGGACTTTTCTTGTTGTCCGTATTGGCGAGCGCAAGCCTGTTGTTACGCAATTATCTTCAAACTAAGAACCCAGATATCAAGAGACAGGTTGGTATTGTTTTTTGGGGAACTGTACTTGGTCTAGGTCCATTTCTGATCTTGTCGGTACTTCCGATACTATTATTAAATACAGAATTTGTTGATGGCAGTGCCATAGTGCTCTCCCTTGTTCTTGTGCCCTTTGCCTATACCTATGTAATCCATCAGCGGAGGTTATTGCGTATTGACTTCATGATCAATCGTGCCGTAGCGCTTTTTATATTCGTGTTACTTGTGTTGATAGTTTCTATTCTGATTTCTGGGTTGCTCGCATTGGTATTAGGTCTACCACGTGAACTTTCTTTGTTAGGGGGTCTGGTAGCTGCTATTGTCGCTCTTCCCTTTGCTGCCATTCAAACGAAGATTCAAGAAGGAGTAAATCGTGTTCTCTATGGGAGTCACTATGATTTTTCTACAGTATCTTCAAGTCTTTCTTATCAATTAGCACAGACGCTTGATCGCACTAGATTGATTAAATTGATGACACAAAGTTTATCTACACAGATGGGAATCCAGCAATCGGCTTTATTTTTAATCGAAGGGGAGGAGCTTACCTTGCAATTGTCCGAAGGAGAAACGTTGTCTGTTTCTCCGAATGACAAGCTGTGCCAATTTCTGCTTGACGCGAAAGCACCCGTCCAGGGTCAACGTTTGTGGAGTCTGACCTCTGATGATTCTAATAAAGCCTGGAATCAATATCTTTGGGGAGAGTTGTTCGTTCCTATGGTTTTTGAAAACCAGTTATGTGGTGTCCTTATTCTGGGGTCTCGTACAAGGGGTGATTTATATAGTGATCGGGACATCCAAATTATTGCCAATGTAGCTCATCAAGGTGCGCTAGCGTTTGCCAATGTGCGATTGGTGGAAACGCTGCGTGGGTTGACACAACGACTCGTACGTGCTGATGAGGAACAACGCAAGAAAGTAGCCCGTGAACTGCACGATTCAGTATTACAGGACTTATTTTTTATAAAACAGCGCCTGTTGCGTGATCCGGATCAGATTGAAATGGCTGATCATCTTGATGAAGTAATTCAAAACTTGTATCGAACAATTAAGAGTCAGCGCACTGCTTTGCTTGACCAGGGACTTCCATTGGCATTGCAAGACTTAATAGCAGATATGCAAAAGTTGGCTGGTGAAATGCCCACTATCTTATGGCAAAACAACACAAAAGGTGAACTAAGGCTAATGGATGAACAAGCCACCTCTGTTTATAGAATAGCTCAAGAATCCCTCTATAACGCGTTAAAGCACTCAAAAGCAGAGTACATTAACGTAAAACTCGAGCACGCTCCCAATGGTCTCATCAGGCTGTTAATAGAGGATGATGGGATAGGCTTTTCGACATCTGAGCAAGCGCGAATGAGTGGGCCCCCATATGGCCTGCTTGGGATGCAAGAGCGAGCGCTTATGATCGGTGCCAAACTACACATTACAACACGTTCAGGGGAGGGAACGGCGATTATCTTAGAGTTTGAGCCATGAACCAACCGGCCATAAAAAAGATACTGAGCGAAGACGACTTGGTTTTCCTTGGCTGACTCTCGGGGCTTTCTATTTAGTAAGTGACGGTTTTTGCCTCTGATGGGACGTTAAGCCGTGAAATAGGGGACTTTGAGCCAGACTGAGTCGAGACCCAGGGCTCTCGATTAGTTCCCAGTAATTTACTAGAATGGGGGCAATGAATGTCAAAAAGCTCACCAACCCCTACCAACGCGCCTGGGGGGCTATGTTCAGAAGCTGCTTGGGTGAAACTGCACTGGCTTTTGTTTACCCCAGCATAGCACCTCGTATATTCCACACGTTCTTCTGCCCGCCTCTGCGCATTATCGCCTTGAGTGGTGAGGGGGAGGTTCTTTTTGACCAAGTGGTCCCTAGTGGCCAGTTTGTCAAGTTGCCTCCCGCCCGTCTCGTCATCGAGACGGATCCCGGCTGCAACTTAAACCTTGAGGATTTACACAAATTGGTGCAGGACGCGCCGGGGACCCAGACAACCTCCGGTGCTTGGCACGTGAATACCTCCATTGACCGATTGTTATTTGCGCTGTTCAGGGAAGCAGTGGCTGACATTCGCCGGGTTCACGAAGCCCACTCACGGAGTGGGGAGGTGCGCCCACAGGTGTTGCGAGAGAAGTTCGCCCCTTGGGAGCGCGGTCAGTTGAGCAACTCGGCCGGATTTCTGCTGGAATTCTCCCATATTTGTGATCTGCCGGAAACTGCCCTGGATTTATCCTGGCAAGTGCTGGAAGCAGAAGCGAGCTGCATCGATGAGATCACAGCCGCTTCGTTAGCTGGCGTCCCCTGGCAGAGGAATTACCCCGCCAGGTGTTTGCGCTGTGCCAAAACAGCGTCCTGGAGGCCAGTTCTGAGCGCTCCTGATGGTCTGATCCCCGAAGCTGCCTGGCGATATGAGCGGCCAGAGAACCACGTCCCACTGTGCCGGCGCTGCGCAGCCTGGTTGGATTGGTCAGAGCGAGGAAGGTTGAGATATGATCTAGCCCAAGGCTTATGGGGAATGCGCTTCGATGCTTTTGGGACCTGGCACACTGCTGCTGGCAAGGGACGACTCCCTTGGGATTGGGACAAGGAGAACTATCCACTCTGGCCGCAGAGTTTTGGTGGTGATTCATGGGCAACGGGCAGTGGCGCGTGGAAATATGCTGACCCGCAACCTCCACAGGGGGTCCGCCGCACCAATGCCCACCGGAATGCTTTATCCCGCATTCTGAACGGCAAAGGCGGACTAAAAGGAAAACGGGGCCGCGGCAAGTTTGTCCCCTGGCTTCCTCTGATGACCCTGGCAGGAATTCCCTTGGCGGAAGCCGCCTGAGGGACAACGCGTTGGGTTATGGGCACGGTCAGACCTCCCTGGCCCATTTTCTGCTAAGGTGGGAACTACAAGCCAATTCACAGGGTAAATGTCATGACCTTATTTGCTTTCCTCGGTGCGCTTTCCTTGAGCGTCTTCGCTTTCGAAATCACTTCAGCCTTGACAAGTAATCTTTTTCAGCGCAATCGCCTCAAAGGGATGCAAACCACTTTGGAACCAATTTTGCCGCGCCGTTCAACCTGGCACGCGTTGCTAGCAGCTGTCTGGCCAGCGCGGTTTGATCCATCTACAACCAAAAACATAACCAATGTAGTTGGCCTGCTGCGGCGGGCTGGATACCCGTATGACACCCCCGGCGTGTTCTACGCTGCAGCGGTGCGGACGTTCTCCGTTTACCTTGCGGTGGGAGGATTGCTTGCCGGGGTGATGTTCTTGCTGGGAATGGGAATGGCCGGGATTATGTTAGCCGCCACTTTCATTTTTCTTGGGCTCAGACGGCCGTACACCCGTTTGAAACTGCTAGCCAAACGCCGCGCTGAGGCTATGAGGAACAACATGCTTACAGGTCTGGCGATGTTGAACTCTCTCTTGGCTTCCGGTGTGGGCGTCCAGGAAGCCCTGCGGCGGGTCGCCGGGGTGGGTGGGCCGTTTTGCAACCTACTGGGTTTACTGATCGCTCGCATGGAGGTGGATGACTTTGTTAAGGCTATAGAAATCACCCGCGCTCACCTGCCCGATCCGGGCGACGTGGAGGCCAACCTGTTCCTGCGGGATGTGGAGGACTTTTTTGTCCACAATCGTCCGCTCTCCTCCAGCGTCCAAGCTTTGCAAGAGGCCGTCCACCGCAATGTGGTTGAGACTACCGAGGCGCGCGCCGCGCTGGTGCGGCAGCGTAGTGGGCTGTTCGGAGTCCTGGCTGTCGTTGGGTTGGTGGTTTCGATTATTGCTCCCTTTGGAGGTGTGCTCTTCTAGGAAAGGAGCAGAACGTGGATTTCATTCCTATTGCGATACAGTGGTTCTTTACCGGTCTAAGCCTCGGGTTGTTCGCAGGAGGCTTGTTTTGGATGGCTTTTTCTAGAGGTCATGGACGGGAATGATGAGCCATCGGCTGAGTCTGCTCACACCATTGGCATATTTCAAACTTCGTCTGGCAGGAGCTCTTCGCAAACGGGTGCCCGCGCTCACGTTTTTAGGGATGTGTCTGGTGATCGCGGCTTTCATCCTGCTTTGGCCCACCGATCGAAGGATTCGGGCGGCTGGCAGCTTTCACCCTGCTCCAGCCGATCTATCCATCTCATCGATTACCTCTACACCGGCGGACGGGATAGCTGAATCTGAGACCTCCCCCACACCCACATTCCCCCCGGCCGTTATTCCGACGCCGATCACCGTTCCAGATAGCGGTCTGATTTGGAGCAAAAAGGCCACGGCAGCATATCTGTGGGAGTCTCCAGAGGGCAAAATCCTGACCCCGCTGCCCAACGGCACAGCGGTAAAGCTCCTGGATGAAAGGCAGTTCTATGGGAACATGCCCTGGATCAGGATTCAATCCCCGAAGTGGGAGGGTTGGATCCTTCAGACGCAGACCTTCCGGACAAGCGACCTTCCGGTCGCATATGTGGCCATTGAAGAGGGGACCTATCTGCGCGACCGCCCGCGGGGCGGGGTCCAAAAGGCGTTGCCGGTTGGCACCCCCATCATGGGCTTCATGGGCACTCAAGATGCTGGCGGCCGTACATGGGTGCAGGTCAAACTATTGGACGGCGCGGTGGGATGGGTGGTCGAGGTGCTGCTTGCAGAAGAACAACCAGCATTGGACAGCCCTGATTAAGGGCGTGGCTTGAATACCCCTTTCTGCAACTTGCTACACTGGCGACAAGCGCGGAGCAACCCGCAGTAATCAAACTCTTTCTCTACCCATTAAAGGAGACTGATATGAAAACACTCAAACGTTTCATTATGGATGAGGGTGGTCAGGACTTTGTGCGCCGTGTCACGGCATGACTTCAAGCTTCCGAGAGAAGCCGGCGGTTGAGTGCACGACCGCTGCGACCAGCCTGCTTACCTGGCGGGGAAACCCAAAGGGAAACATAGCATGCAGGCAAAGCCATAAGTCAGATAGTAGGAAAATCTGCGACTGAATGGCGAGGTCAGACTGATATGGTGAAGGCTAGACTGCTTGAAACCCAGTTCCCAGTTGGTGACTGGCCCACCCTCTCGAACTCCTACTGTAACGAGAGCCTGATGTACCTGGATTGCAAAATCGTCCAGGGAAGCACTCGGTCAGGGACAGGGATAATGCAATCTCATAACGGAACGAATGGGTCACCTAAGTCAGTCATAAAGAATCATGTACGGAACACGGGATTGCCTACGGGGCGCGAGCCCTATGGCAACGGAGCTACCATAGTAGTCGTGGGAGTCACGCCCCACCAGGGAAGTTGGGAAAGCCAACTACAGGGCGAAGGGTAGCAGGTCAACATTCATACGATAACGATGAGGTATGCGTAATGCAAACAACCGCAAATGTCATCTGTGTGATGCAGACACTCGGTAGTAAAGGTGAATCACTTACCCGTATCTACCGACAGTTGTACAACGAGAACCTTTATATTTCCGCTTATAGCCGTTTATATGCCAACAAAGGTACGCTCACACCCGGAGCCACCGCCGAGACGGTCGATGGTATGTCGATAGGCAAAATCCGCAAGATAATCGCCCAACTTCGAACTGAGACTTATCGCTGGACGCCTGTGCGCAGGCACTACATCCAGAAAAAGGATAGTAAGAAACGCCCGTTAGGGTTGCCCACCTGGAGCGACAAACTGCTAGAAGAAGTCATCCGTCTGCTGTTGGATGCCTACTACGAGCCGGTATTCAGTCCGCACTCGCATGGCTATCGCCAGGGACGCGGCTGTCACACGGCCTTGCAGGAAATCGTCACCAAGTGGTCCGGCACGGTCTGGTTCCTGGAGGGCG
>JASFVL010000535.1:0-3247 GCA_050049875.1 Anaerolineales bacterium | reverse complement strand
CTTAGGGAGTGGTTGGGTCCTGGTGGGCTCCCCGGTCTTCAAAACCGGTGGCGGGTCGCGTTGCGGGCCGCGGTGGGTTCGACTCCCATCCACTCCCGCCTTGTTTAACGTTATCAGAATAGAACGGTATAAAGATCTTTCCACAAACCAAATCTACTGACAGAATACTGGATCAACCCTTATAACCATCATGTACCCATCAGAATCCGATACTTCAAAACCAAATATTTATACTTCAATCGTGTCACGTGTACTACGCATCGAGGATGTTACTTGGGGATCCTCAAAGCAGCGTTATCTTGTACGCTATCGTGGACAACTCTATGGGGAATCCCAAAACGCATACGAACAACTCGCTGAGTACCTGAAACCTCACAATGTTACTCCCCTTTTCCGTAAGGGTGAGGGGCAAGATGTTGTCTTGCTGGTCGATGGTGTGGTTACCCCCCAACCCTCAAACCCCTGGATAAATCTTATTCTATTTATCTTCACCCTGATCAGTGTTTTATTGGCTGGTGCGATCTACACCTATGACGGTCCCACTTCTGACAACTTGGGTGAGTCCTTACGAAATTTGATTTCAGGGATTGAAAACGGTTGGCCATTCGCCATCAGTATGCTGGCGATTCTTCTAGCTCATGAATTCGGTCACTACTTAGCGGCGCGTTACCACCGCACATCTGTCACATTACCCTACTTTTTACCATTTCCTTTGAGCCCGTTGGGCACGATGGGTGCATTCATTCGCCTAAAGGAGCCACCAAAAAACAAAAACATCTTGCACGATATAGGGGTCGCCGGGCCATTAGCCGGTTTGGTTATCGCTATACCGGTGTTACTGTGGGGTTTATACACTTCAGAATTAAACCAGCTACCCCAGGTGTTACCACCAGGCCAGGGATTTGAGGGCAACTCGATCCTCTATCTGTTGTTCAAGTATTTGGTCCATGGTGAATGGCTGCCCCAACCTATAAGCTTCGCAGGTTTATCTCCGATGGCTTATTGGGTGCGATACTTTTTCACCGGCATGCCATTACCGCGTGGTGGCTTAGATGTCACCTTGAACTCAGTCGCCTGGGCAGGTTGGGCGGGATTTCTGATTACCGCACTAAACTTAATCCCTGCAGGACAACTGGATGGTGGACATTTGATCTTTGTCCTGTTGGGACGACGTGCTAGAAAGTTGATGCCGTTCATCTTGATATTACTTCTAGCGCTCGGGTTGGTCTGGTCGGGATGGTGGCTGTGGGCGTTCCTGATCTTCTTCTTAGGACGTGCTCATGCTGAACCCTTGGATCAAATCACACCCCTGGACCCTCGCAGGAAAGCGATAGCACTTCTCGGGCTGATTCTATTTGTCTTATTATTCACGCCCGTCCCGCTGATAACCTCTTTTGGTTAATTTTATTTGGTTTGATTATTTACTACAGATATCCTGGTTGCTATAAGGTTTGATAGGATGTAAAGGAAATCTTATCGGGGTCCTGGTCCAAGAAAGGTGCTAAGACTTCATCTTCCCATAGCTTCCAATTCTCAGGATAATCAGCCTTACGGATCGGTTGACCCAAAGGTCCCCAGAGCGCTTGCCAGGTTTCTTTGTTCTCGTAAACCCAGACTGCAGCATACTGCCCTTGTCTTTTCCCACGAATCCCTTTTAGCAAATAGGAATCAACTAATCCGGGGAGTCGTAATAAGTTCCTGTCCATCGCTTTTTGGACAGCTGCTTCAAAATCCTCTCCCTTCACACCTGGTTTAAGTTTATATTCGTGAATGCTGATAATAGGGGTCATGTCCGTGTACTCCCCAGTAAGTATCAATTCAACGGTTATCCCGATTCCAACGCTGGATCGCGCGCTCGATTAATTCAGCCCGACCTTCTTTGGGAGCTCGCTGGCGCTCATAATCAATCAGCCGCTCCACCCTATCACGATCATAACCAACCTTGACGTAAAGTTCTTCATACAATCTCGATTCGGCTCTGTCAGGAAAAAATAACGCCTTGACCATATCCCGCTGTGCCCTCTTTATGTAGAGATTGGTAGCCAACAATGCTGCGAGAAGCGTAAGAGCCCACCCCAAAATAGTTTGCCCTCTGATCAGGTTCTCATAACTCAAGTCACGCCAATAGGCTTCTAATAGTATCGCGTCGCCAATACTAAATAACCCTAAAGCGATACCATGGAGTATCGCATTCCGTTCAGCAAAAGCAATCGCCACCCACCCACCAATGAAAGCACCTGCTGGGTTGACAAATATGATTAGGATTTGAGGAATAAATGATGGGGAAGATGACCTGAAGACTTGGGCGATGAGATAATGAACACCGAATGCCATCATCCCAGAAACCAACCATCCTAACAGTAAACCTACGATTGAGACATCCAGCCAAGGTGCGCGTTCTTCACTCACATTTCTCTCACCCTCCCACCAATCCCCCTGCTGATCGGTGAGATAGAAATTCAACCCGCAGTTGGGACAGCGAGTTAGTTCATAATAAACCTCCTCCCCACAGCGGGGGCATTCAATTTGTTGTTGATCAAAATCGTTATTCGTCCCTAATCCCACACTTCTCTCCTTCCTTATTGGGGGAATTTTAGATAAGTATACTCCAATGCCATCCCCTGGTTCCCCTGTATCCCCTAAGCCCATCTCATTTAGAGGCAATTTGGGAGTGACCGCCAATGGGCTCAACTTGGCATGGATAATAATAACTGCATCAAGCAAACAAACAAAACCAGAGAGCCAAATATCCGAAAAAGTGTTATCAAATGTCAATTCAATATTGAAAATTCCATCACAAGTGTGGGCATTTAGCCAGTGGACACAACGATCCTACTCTTATACGCAACAATATTTTTTTATTGGTGATTACCTATATCAGAAAATGTGATAAATAGGCGTAAGAATATCCCTTTCGATCTCATCTACAATGTGAACCCAAATAGCAACTCTTAATTATCAAGAACGAGTAGATATCAACTTTTCGTTGTCGAACAGATTGAGAAAAATACCTATAAAACGCCAGACGAATAAACCAAGGAGAACAAATATGCGAAATTACCGTAGTACGGTCGGTCTCGTGTTTCTAGCCTTTTTAATAAGTGCTTGCGCTCAAGTAGAAGCTTCAAACCCTACACCCACGGAGGCTAGCAAACCTCCAACCTCAACTGTTGAACCTACTGAAGTTCAACCCCAAATCTCATCTGAGGGTGAAACCCTGAAAGCTGTAGAGGAGACTCCCACAGCA
>JASFVL010000534.1:0-3251 GCA_050049875.1 Anaerolineales bacterium | reverse complement strand
AGGTAGAAAAACTAAAGACTGATGATGATCCTGAGGTGGAAACATTCTTGCGTGAGTCAGCAAGAGAACTCGGAATAACTAATACCCTGATGTTTTATGAACGGGCCTTTATTCTAATTGAGGGTGATTCGGAGGAAAATGCACTACCTATACTATACCGAAAAATTTACGAGCATAGTTTACTCGAAGATGGTATTCGTCTCATTAATGTAAAAGGCAATGGTGCTTTTAAAGAGTTCTTACGATTATTTAATCTTAATCGTAAAGAATTAACTATTGTATTTATTGACAGCGATGCAAGAAATACTGATGTAGCAAAGTTAACCGAAAAAACCTTACGCTTAGCCGGTTTCGACGATGGTTTTATTGACAAGCGTTTACAGTACATAGGTGATCAAGAGTTTGAGGACGCTTTTTCGAATAAAAATATCGCCCGTTGTTTGCAGAAAAAATGGACTAAATCAGAAGGAGAATGGGGGCCAAAGGATATTGAACCTCTTAGAAGTAAGGATATTAAATTCTCGGTTGCTCTCTGGGAAGACCTTGTAAGCCAGCAAACAAAAGAAGAATTGAGATCCGATTGGAAAAAGCCAGACTTCGCTATAGAATTGGCACGGTGTTGCAACAGAGACGAAATCCCAGAAGCAATTCGCAGCCTTTTTAAATTAGCTCGCGAAGTCGCAGGATCTGAATAATATAATCAAGGATATATCATTATTTAATGTAT
Organism: Anaerolineales bacterium; assembly: GCA_050049875.1. GTDB lineage: Bacteria > Chloroflexota > Anaerolineae > Anaerolineales > UBA11858 > JASFVL01. The sequence continues at coordinate 2,524 of JASFVL010000534.1, read as the reverse complement.
AGCTAGTGAGTGCCCTCTTACTTCGGTATTAATCAAAATACAAACTACAGTATCACCTTAATAAACCCCAACCGCCAACCAAACATCTTAACTAATCCTGGCGGATTTATCCAAACATTATCCTGCTCACACTGCACTCTCATTGAATTCAAAGGGGCAGGGGGAGGTCCAAATGAACAGAAGAAGAATTCTTCTCGGAGCACTGGTTCTCATCAGTGCGTGTATTGTCGTTATCATCTTCGCCAGCCTTTTTGGTGAAGAAACTCCAACGGCACCAGAACCTACTGCCGCTGTTTCAGAAGGGGAAGCAGAGCCAACCACCGCACCCACTAAGCCGCCTGAGTTGGAGGAAACATCACCCCCTACGGAGCCACCGCCTCCAACTAACACACCTGAACCAACGGAAATCCCAGTAACAGACACACCCGAACCCACATTCACACCGGAAATTGAAGGCTTGGTGAAAGAGGGGGTACATATTGTTGGAACAGATATCGACCCTGGAATTTATGTGGGCATGGCTGGTCAGGGGATTATGGAATCTTGTTACTGGGCTAGGCTAAGTGATCTAACTGGAAGCGATAACATTCTCGCTAATGATAATGCCGTTGGCCTCTACTACCTGGAAGTACTGCCAGAAGATAGAGCATTGGACACGAACTGCGATCTACTTCCGATCGATCAAGTGCCAGCGAGAGACGAGTTTCTTACTGAACTACCACCTGGTATTTATCTCATTGGACGTGACATTGAAGCTGGAACCTTCAAGGGAGAAGCAGGGGATGATATCCTCGATTCGTGTTATTGGGCTCGATTGAGTAATGTAAGTGGAGAAAATAACATCCTCGCTAACGACAATGCAACTGGTCAATTCTACATAGAGGTTTTGCCTACCGACTTTGCCTTACAAATTCGATGCGAAATAGAAAAAGTTGAATAAATTCTGAAATGGCTAACAAAATCTGCCCCTGAGGTAGGGAAGGGAGAAAAAATGGAGACACAACCCAAGACGGAAATAAGAAACTATACTACAGTTTTTATCATAATTATTTTGCTCTTGCTCGTTCTAGTGGCCACACAAGGATATAGCGTTTACTCCACTTACCAACAAACCCAACTGGCTGAGGAGCGAGCAAAAACTTATCAAGATCGCGCTGAAGAAGCGCTCGATGTAGCTCAAACTCAGCGAAACCTTGTTGTTGGTTTGCTCAATGATTATGAAAAAGCTGCGTATGACAATCCCGATCTTGAACGGATATCAGAACAACAACTGATAGCCACAGAGTTCATGATTCGAGCTCTACAGATTATTGCCATACAAAACAGTCAAATAATAGAATTGCTAGCCCAAGCTCCCTAGGAAGGCATTGGTCTATTCGGGAACAATTAGGGAAGGAATAATTACGTGACTGATCTAAGACAAATTAAGATTGATCCGCTCAGCATCCGCAGTCTTCATATTGAGCTGCTTGCCTTAGGGAGATCAATTGGTGTAGCAACAGGAATCATCTGCAAAAGCAATGAAAGAAATTGGCTGGTAACCAATTGGCATGTCCTCTCAGGAAGAAGTCCGCAAACCGGACAACCACAACACCCTAAAGGAGCTATTCCCGACCAAGTGAGGATTGCACACCACTCAACAAAACTGGGTACTTGGAAGTTGATAGACGAGACACTGCTTGATTCATCGCAGGAACCTTTGTGGATTGAGCATCCCAAAGGCAATGAAGTAGATGTTGCCGCGCTCCCTCTCACACATTTGGATAAAGAAATTCTCTTGTACGATTTTGATCTATCCTTAGCCGACACAGATCTTGTACCTCAAGTTGCAATGCCTGTCTCCATAATTGGTTTCCCTTTAGGTTTCTCCTCTGCGGGAGCCTTCCCCATTTGGAAAACAGGCCACATCGCCTCGGACCCGGAGCTTGATTATCAGGGGATTCCCGCGTTCCTTATCGATGCAACTACTCGCCTTGGCATGTCCGGCTCTCCAGTAGTTGTACGACTATTTGGCGGTTACGCAACTCGTTCGGGCACACTTGTTATGGCCAGTGGTAGTCAAAGAACACGCTTCCTTGGTCTCTATTCTGGCCGCATACACCAAGATTCCGAAATAGGACTCGTATGGAGACCAAGGCTCATTTCGGAGCTTATTTCACAATAATATTAAAATTTTTGTAAATTATCCCAACAACTGCATATTCTAAACTCCGGAGCGCGGTCGCACCCTAAAAAAGACCAACCGCTGACCAAACGGTACGAAGCGCCAACTAGCACACGGTACGCCGAAAACACGAGCCATGTACCCATTTGTGCAAAAATAAAGCTCAGCGGTTCACATCCATACCCCCAGAAGGGGATGATAAGGCCGCAGCCCCACGCCCCAGCCCCCCGATAGAATTCAATTCAAGCTGCAAATCCATGTATACCGCTCCTGCTGCCATGACGCGCGGTCGATGTCAACGGAATCACCAGCGATATACTATTGAAGTTTATCGGTCGCTCCCTTTGCGGCATGTCGGTC
>JASFVL010000115.1:0-10224 GCA_050049875.1 Anaerolineales bacterium | reverse complement strand
TAGACCGCAATCTCCAAGAACGATTGATGAGTGAATTACACCAGATACTAAAAGAAATGAAACAGACAGCGCTTTACGTCACTCACGATCAGGAGGAGGCATTTGCAGTTTCAGATCGGGTTGTGGTCATGGACATCGCCAAAGTAATACAAATCGGAACACCTCAAGACATATACAAAAGACCAAAAACATCCTTTGTAGCTCAGTTTTTAGGACTTAGTAATTTATTGGATGGGGAAATCAGAAAAGAAGGAGATCAATATACGGTAAAAACTGCCATTGGTCTCTTACCAATATCGAAAACAGATCAGGAAAGCGCTACAATTCTGATTCGGCCTGAAACAATGTATTTAAATGATGAGTTTGAATATTTTATTGAAGGCATTGTCGTCAGGAAATCGTTCAAAGGCAGTATCTGTCATATTGTAGTTCAGGTCAATGGAAAAAAGCTTCGTTTTGATTTACATCCTCTGCATAATTCGATCCCGGATATTGGGGAAACTATAAAACTTAGCTTCAATCCAAGAGAAGCCATTCAAGTGATTAATGACTAATAAATTATATGTGTGCAAATGTTGTCAAAGGGAATTAAGTGGGGTGTGTTTTTGGGCGACTGAGCTGCCCAAAAACACACCCCACGTTCTTCTTCCTGACAAGTCTTGCGTGCACACAATTATACTGAAGTTGCGTAGTTGGAGAGGTTTGGGATAAGATAGAGGATTAGATGATCAGATGAATAAGGTTGTTGTACTTAAACTTAATCTTGATAATGAAGTGACATGGAGTTATGAGGGGATCATTTTGGAGAAGAGCCAGGGCTATATTAAACTTGAAGCATATTTTGACCGCGATGACACTGATCTCAACGGACTTTCCTTAGCAAGGGGGGATCGTTTCATTGAAACGTACTTCAAGGACCGCTGGTACAACATCTTTGAGATCTATGACCGTGAAAATGATCAGTTAAAAGGTTGGTACTGTAATGTTTGTACTCCTGCAAAAATAAATAATGATTACATATCGTACACGGATCTGGCACTAGACTTAATCGTTTTCCCAAACGGACGCCAAATAGTTCTTGATCAGGATGAATTTAATGATTTGCCTCTATCCGAGGAAATCCGATCTGAGGCTGAATCTGCTTTAGAGGAATTAAAAACACATTTCAATCAATATATTTGAATATAGGGGGTGGTTTTTTATCTTCGAATGAAATAAGTAATCTATATTCTCATTTCGAGTATGTTTCAGTTTTTCTGTAAATTGTGGGTAAATCTCCGCAAGTTACAGAAAATTCACTACACAATCCTCATTTCTCTAGCTGTGTTTGAAACATATCAAAGAGGGCTGATGCAATATCAGCCCTCTACTTTTTTCTAAAATTGTGAGAATTACAAAAATATGAAATTTTTACTAATCACCCCTAACTGATCAAGTAGGTAATCACCATTATTCCACAACCATACAATTGCCCAACTAAAGATCACACAAATACAACAGATAATTAATAAAAGAACAATAATCAATACCCATAGCCCTCTTTTCCTATCATGATCAGATTTAATTGATTCACTGAACTCCTGTGCCATAATTATTTCTCCTTTATTGGTCTAACTTCTAAATTATTTGTTTTTTTGTTGGTGGCGTACCACAAAAAATCCTAAGTATATGCGATTAAGCAGGAGTCTGAATCACCAAATACTATCCAACCTCTCTCTGTTGGCTCGACGCCACAACCAGAAGATCAGCCAAGAAGTCATCAGAATGACTGCTGCAGCAATAAACACCGGAATAACTACGGCAAGTATTGAAATCAAAGTGGAAATAATATCCTCCACTACACTGATGATAACATTTCCGCCTCCCGAAGTTGTGGCTGTTACCGCAGGGCGAACTGCAACTGCTTTTGCTGTGTGCACACCCCCAGCGACAAACAAACCAGCAAGCATCGACAAAATTGGGTGAATTTTTGTTATCACTTGTGCACTTGCCGCAAAGATGATCGCTCCGGCAATCGGACGCACAAAGGTTTGAATAATGTCATTGACGTGGTTCACCACGGGAATCTTATCAGCGAAAAATTCGATGATTGATAATACAACCAAGAAACCAATCACCCACCAACTTGAAAGCACATCCCATGGAGAATTCAGTTCAATTAAATCGCTGAATCGAGCTAACAATGCAACCACTAAGAGAGGAATATAGGCATTCAAGCCAGCACTGGCAGATAGACCAAAAGCAGTAAAAATATCCATATCACCCTTTATCCTAGATGAAAACCATCCCAAGTACCGGTAAAGAAATAGCGCACGAAATCGAGTAGAGCTATCTGGATCATAGCCATCATGAATCCAACCATTATCGGAAGTATTAATTGTCGAGCTCTCTGAATACGATTCTCTTGTCCAACTACCATCAATCCGATAATTGTAAATACGATCGTTAAAAGGACAATAACACCTAACGAGCTAATAAGTGTCAGGGGGTATAGGATTATAGGATTCTCTAATAGCACTAAAAGATTTACTCCACCGGCGGCTATTAGTAACCAAATCATTGCACTTACACCATCTAAAGCTGGTCTCCTATCCCAACTTGACCAAACTGTTTGATGAAATATGGGTAGCAATACAGCGCTAATGCTCAAGCCCATACCTGTTCCTGTTACCATTCGGAGGGTATTATTTGGTTCGTATAAATAGAATTGAGACAATTCTGGTACTAGATGAAGATATGAATTTAAACCATCGATGCCATAGAGAATTACAAACAGGATGAAGAATCCAATAACCCCCCGTGATGGTCGACCAGCACGACGACGCCCATGTAGAAGCTGAAAAACAATCCCTACTAATGCGCCTAGATATTGACCCGTACATCGTGCACACAACGATATGGGTCGATCAGCGATATGAAATGATCGCAAATCGATGCGGTGACATACGGCATATCCAATTGCATCGGTTTTACCCAATAAGCCTGGAGGTGTGTTTAGCAGCCAAACAATAACCAATAAACCTGTAAATAAAGGGATCGCAAATCTCAAGATATCGGAATTAAGAATCGAATTTTGGAGAGATTTAGAGAGCATTATTGAGAATTATTCTATCATCATTCAATTCGATAGGACTTACGCAGTTGAAGGGGAATGTGGGGAGATTGGGCGGGTGCTGCCCGTCCAATCTCCCCAAACGCCTCCCAACTGCTGAACTTCTGTTCGAATAAAACGTGTGACCGATCATAACTTCTGGCCTATCAAAATTATGGTAATTAAACCAACACAAAATGGCGAGTTTTGAACAAATGCGGTATGATATCCGCTCGTAACAAGATAAGAGAAACCATGGCTAAATCCTAAGCTCTTTCCCGAAAAACACTTGGAGTGGTTGAATGTCAAAAAGATTAATTTTGTTAATGATTCTAATATTGTTTATTGCCTCTTGCTCCCGATCAGATACCAGCTCTCCCGAGAACAATACGGATGCCATTGAACAGTTAACTGTATCCCCATCAGAAACAACAATTATCAGTCCTACTCCAGAGATGTCCACAGCGACACTCACTACGACACCTACAGATACTCCGGAGCCATCGCCAACAATCGATCTGAGCAGTGTATATTCTGAAGGTGGTTATGGTCCTGTGGATTTTCCAGAAAACATCAATCCCCTGACAGGACTTCCTGTGTTTGATCCTACAATTCTGGATCGACGACCCCTTGCTATTAAAATATCAAATTATCCGAGGGGCATCCGGCCACAATGGGGTCTTTCTTTTGCTGATATCGTATATGAGTATTATCATGAAGGTGGTTTAACCCGGTTTTTTGCACTTTTTTATGGTCTTGATCTAACAGAAGTCGGTCCAATTCGGTCTGCAAGATTCACTGATGTGGACTTGGTAAGAATGTACAAAGCCGTATTCGCTTTTGGTAGCGGTGACTATCGCGTTAGAAATCGTCTGTATACTGATGAGTATTTGAATAGATTGGCATCGATAAATGATCGCCCCTGCCCCCCCTCAACGGAATACCCGCTTTGCCGTACCGATCCAAATGGATGGAACCATTTACTAACCGACACACAAATTCTAAGCCAACATTTCACTGACAAAGGTCTCGATAACACTCGTCAAAACCTAGATGGGATGTATTTCCACCTCGATATCCCAGAGGATGGTGATGCTGGTACAAATATTACAACCTATTACTCATTTGGTGATTATCATCGCTGGGAATATGACTCAACTACGGGAGGGTATGTTCGTTACCAAGACACAGTAACAGGGGACCAAGAAACCTTCGATGTTATGAATGATCGGATCAACGATCAACCAATAACCACAGAAAATGTAGTTATCCTTCTGGCGGAACATAGCTATTTTCTCAGAGAACCCGAAATATTTGAAATAAGACTCACGGGATTTGGTCAAGCTTATCTATTTCGCGATGGACTAGCTTACGAAGTAAACTGGGTGCGCATTAACGAGGGGGATATTATATCGGTAGCATACGACGATGGTACCAGGTTCCCTTTAAAACCTGGCAACACCTGGTTTGAGATTGTTGGTCAAACAACTCAGATAACTCAAAGTGATTCCGATTGGCGATTTGATTTTAAGATACCCTAATTATAGGAAATTATCAAAACACAGAATCGACCCATCGATGAGAGCGAAAAGACGCGATCGCACACCATTTTTTTTGGCTATTGTAGTAGTTATCTTAGCTGGAATTGCTTGGCAACGCGGTGGCTGGGAATTATCTTGGGAGGGAATTGAACAAGGCGGCTTGATTTTGCTGAGAGAGTTACCACTTTTGCTGGCTGCTTTCCTCATCGCTGGGATGGTTCAAACCCTGGTAACGAAAAAAATGGTTAAACGATGGTTGGGGGCAAGCTCAGGCTGGCAGGGGATTTTGCTGGCTTGTCTTGGCGGAGCACTGATACCTGGGGGACCCTATGTTTACTACCCAATCGCAGCAGCTCTGATGCATTCTGGTGCGGGTTTAGGTGTACTCATAGCATTTGTAACTGCAAAAAACTTATGGTCAGTATCCCGCCTCCCATTGGAATTTGCTTTACTAGGTTCAAACCTCACTTTGGCGAGATATTCACTAACCTTTATTATCCCGCCAATCCTTGGAATTGTGGCAGAAACTTTGTTTGGTGGACATATTGAACAAATCCGCAAGAGTATCCAGCTGTGAACACTGCCACGATCATTTTAATCTTGATAGCCTTCATTCTATTGTGGATTGCTTGGCGAAGGGGGGATGGAAGCCACACTCGAGGAATTGTGTTGGGGGCTAAAACACTTAAACGAACAGGTCCTCTCCTCATCATTGCATTTTTGATTGTTGGTTATATCAATGTGCTCTCACCTACCAATTTAGTTCAATCGTGGATCGGTCCAGACTCCGGCTGGTCGGGTCTCCTAATAGCAGAAGGTGTAGGGATGTTACTTCCCGGCGGACCCTATGTTGTATTTCCGATAATAGCCGTTTTGTTTGAAGCAGGTGCAGGAGTCGGAGCGTCCGTCGCTATGATAACCAGTTGGGCAACTCAAGCTTTCATAACAGTGACTTTTGAAATACCTTTTATGGGATGGCGATTTATAGCAATCCGGTGGGGATTAGGTGTAATCGTCCCTCTCATTGTAGGGGTTGCTGCCCAGCTGATTTTTTGACAGTCGCTCAAGATAAAGATGCAAATCAGATTTCTGCTTGCAGAGATTCCAGAATATCCTTAACTAAACTTGGCCCAGCATAGATCAACCCAGTATAAAGTTGAACTAATTTTGCTCCTGCATCAAATTTATCTAAAGCATCCGATGGTTTCATAATCCCGCCGACTCCAATAATCGGGAGAGAACCTGATGTGCGTGAATAAACTTTTCGTATCATCCTTGTGCTGCTTTCTCTTAAAGGATCCCCACTAAGGCCACCCTGTTCATGAGAGTGTGGTCCATGTAAACAATTGCGAGCAACAGTGGTGTTACTGACGATCACACCATCCATGCCAGTTGATAAAATTACATCCAAAGCATCATCCAATGCCTGATCTGTTAAATCGGGTGACAGCTTCACAAGCAGTGGCAAATTACGTCCAATGCGGTTAAATTGCTGCTTTCTATCTTGGTTTAGTCCATTTAAAAGCGTTTCAAGCAAATCACGAGCCTGCAATCTACGTAAACCAACCGTATTCGGTGAGCTAACATTCACAACTAGATAATCAGCTAGAGGAGCAAATATTTTCAATAAACTGGAATAATCCTCAGCTGCTGATTCTAATGGAGTTGTTTGGTTTTTCCCTATATTTACTCCAAGGACCACACCGGAAAGCCTCTTGCCCCGAAGTTGATCTGCAACGAACTCAGCACCTTTTCCAGGAAAGCCCATCCGGTTTATGATCCCATGATTCCCAGGCAATCGAAATATTCTCGGTCTAGGATTTCCTACTTGGGGGTTGAGGGTAACTGTTCCAATCTCAATATGCCCAAAACCTAAACAAGCAAGCCCCCTCCAAGCTACACCATCCTTATCATAGCCAGCTGCAAGACCAACGGGATTATTAAAATTCAAACCGAAAAGCTCACAAGATAAGCGGCTATGCGCAGAATGCCTTTTTTGTAACGTTGTGCTCAATAAAGGTATCCTCCCTACTAGCCTCATCAGGAGAATGGTTAATTCATGCATCCGCTCAGCATCATATTTGAATAGATATGGGCGTAAAGCTTGGTACATATGCAACAAATTTAATTTGGATACAAGATTCTAGATTCAGAGTTTTACGGGTGTATACCCTTAATAACCTATCAACTGTTAAGATTCTTCAAGAAATTTACGGGTCGCTCGAATGTCTACTATCGATATTTTCTGTTCCTTTTCCCAATACTCCAATAATCCATCGATTGTGTATACTGTATGAAGTTTGAACTGTTCTTCCAAGTTTATTGTTCTTCTGGTGGGTCGCCGATCAATAAGAACTACTACATCCTCAACCTTTAAACCTACTGCCCTTAATTTTTCTATACCTTCAACCTTGCTGCCTCCGGTGGTAATCAAATCATCAATTACTGCGACCTTTTCCCCGGGAGAATAAGGACCTTCAATCTCTGCTTTGGTACCATATTTCTTTTGTTCCTTACGCGGATAGATCATAGGGCAATCTGCCTGTAAGGTGATTGCTGTTGCGATAGGTAAAGCTGCATAGGGTAGAGCAGCCAATCGATCAAAATTCAATTGATCCAATATCGGCAGATAGGCTTTTGCTACTCTGCTCAACAAGGTGGGATTCCCAGTTAACCTTCGTAAATCAATGTAAATTGGAGATTGGACACCAGATTTTAGTTTAAATTGCCCAAATTTTATACACCCATACTCCAAAAGTGCATCCGCCAATTGTGGGTCAAAAATCTCAGGAGTTCTTCTGTGGATCAATTGTTGGCGCAATAGTTTTTTGCGCTCAAAATTAATAGCATCTCGAAGCTTAAAAGCAGTTTTTCGAGGATTTGGGGAACGCGATATCCCCCGGGAGACAGGAATCAGCAGACCCAATCCATCTGGACGCAATCCAGCTTTTAATGTAGATGAAAGATCTCCACCCTGAGCACCTATCCCTGGTGCTAATATCCACATTTGAGGGGCCAGTTCTCTTATTTCCGTTAAAATCACAGGATGAGTAGCACCTACAACCAACCCTAGATTATCAAGGCGGTTCCAAGATTGGGCTAAGCGGGCTACTTCCTGATATAACGGCCGGGGATAAGATTGGTCCTCTAATTCTTCGGACTTTGTTACCCATAAATCTTGAATAACACTAGCACCAGGATTAGATGTTTTACACAATATGAAAACCCCTTTCTCTGGATTTTTGGCAAAAGGTTCAACAGCATCCCATCCTAAATAGGGGTTAATCGTGACAGCATCTGCTCCGAGGATCTCAAATGCAGCTATTGAGTAAGCTTGAGCTGTCGAGGCGATATCTCCGCGTTTGCTATCTAAAATTACCGGGATTCCCTTTGGAACAGCCTGGATCACGTCCTGGAGCGCATTTAAGCCTTCAGAACCTAAAGCTTCGAAAAAGGCAATATTTGGCTTATAAGCACAAGCCACCTCAATTGTGGAGTCGATTAATTGAAAACAAAATTCCCGTGCAGCTTCCGCGCTTTTAACATCCAGATCCTGAGTATGGGGATCTAGACCAACGCATAATAGTGAGTCTATCTCTTGTATCCGATTTGTTAGTTGTAAGAAAAAAGTCATGCTTTAAAGAATTAACCAATTTCTGCTAGGACAATTCATGGGGATCCTAGGTCCATTTGATTCTAGATCACTTTGTTTATGCTTTACCCAAAACCATTGCTAAGAGAGCCATACGAACATATAGACCATATTCCATCTGACGAAAATAAGCTGCTCGCTTATCATCATCCAAATCCATACTGATTTCCCCCACACGAGGTAGAGGATGCATAATAATCATTCGATCCTTCGCTGTGTTGAGGGTATTAGCTGAGATAACATAAGCATCCTTTACTTTCTCATAATCCTTCAGGTCATCAAAGCGCTCCTTTTGAACTCGAGTGACATACAGCACATCTGTACTTGCAAGTGGTTCATCCAAAGATATATATTCCCCTTGATTGATACCTCGATCATCTAGTTCAGCAATAATGTCCCTAGGCATTATTAGAATCTCTGGTGAGACATAATTTAGCCGAACGTCATATAAAGAAAGGAGTCTGGCGAGAGAATGGACAGTTCGACCGTATTTCAGATCGCCTAACATCGTCACTGTCAAACCATCTACTCGTTCCAATTCTTCGGTTATTGTAAATAAGTCTAACAAGGCTTGAGTGGGATGTTCACCAATGCCATCTCCCGCATTGATAATCGGCTTTTTTGCATACTTTGCTGCCATTGCAGATGCACCCACTTCCGGATGACGCAGCACGATAACATCAGCGTAACACTCAAGTGTACGAACAGTGTCTGGGAGTGATTCGCCCTTTGCCACCGAAGAATATCGCACCTCGTTTATTGGAATCACCGACCCGCCTAAACGCTCCATCGCAGCAGTGAAGGAGGATGACGTTCTGGTTGAGGGTTCATAAAAAAGATTGGCGAGAATCTTACCCTTAAGTAAATCAAAAGTTCCCACTCGTGCCACCATCTCTCGCATTTCATGAGCCACTTCAAAAATATAGGTCAAATCCTGGCGGGTAAATTGTTTTACAGAAAGAATATCTTTTCCGTACCAAGGAGCTGTGCGTTGATCTCCAAAAGGTAAATGAGGGCTATAGATATGATTTGTGGGAGTATATCGAGACATAAAATCCTCCTTTTACAAGGGTTGAGTTTGGTTATACGAAATCTCGAATCTAAATCGATCTAACATCTCTTCCAAAGCCAGGGTTCACAAGAATCTTTCCATCCTGATAAGCCTTCTGTCCTCGCAGAACAACTTGCTGGACACGACCTCTTACCTTCCTTCCCTCAAACGGTGTCCAACCACATTTTGTAAAGGTCTCAGAGGCGTGAATAATACGCTTGGTATCCATGTCAATATCAATGTAAGTATCCTCTTGATCTGGTAAGTTGAAAATGCGTTTTGGGTTTGTATACAAACGTGAAACCAGGGATTCCATCGTCAACCTTGCTCGGTGGACTTCCGTCAGGAGCAAGGGTATCGCTGTTTCAAGCCCAGGAAATCCGGGAGGTGGATTGGAGCTGGTTTTCTCTGAGATCGTATGTGGTGCATGATCCGTAGCAATACAATCGATCACTTCAAAGTTATCCCATAAGGCTTGTTGATCACTTGGACTGGCTAACCGAGGTCGGACCTCGGATCTCCTTTCACCGATTGAGGGGATTTCATTTTGGCTGAGCAGGAGGTGGTGAGGTGTGACCTCACACGTGACTTTAATACCTTTTTCCTTGGCAGCTTTAATAAGAAGAATCTCTTCCCGGCGAGAAATGTGGCAAATATGTACAGGTCGATTGTAAAGAGCTGCGATCAAAATAATAGCAGCCATCGTTGCCCCCTCAGCGTGAGCAGCAATTGGCAGATTACGAGGCCAATTAGTTAAATGATTCATCCATAAGTCGATCTTATCCAACTTCAAAGGTCCGTACGTTTGATCAAGATACAATTTTAATCCCGCAGCTTTTGGGGCTAAGTCGGGCAAAACATTGTGGTTATTCGAACTGGCTCCTATGTA
>JASFVL010000533.1:0-3259 GCA_050049875.1 Anaerolineales bacterium | reverse complement strand
GAGTGCGTCCCAAACTCAACTCCTCCATTAAACCAGCCTCATTGATCACAGAACCCGGTGGGAGTTCGATTGTAACAATTTTCTTCTTGATTTGATTGTATGCTCTCTCCGCATCCGTGGGTTTCATTCAACCATCCTCTTCTGTGTGGACACACTTTTTAAACCAGTCTAGGATGCAGCTTCATCTTTTTGGCGCTGACGATATGCCTTGATCCAATTCATGCCGTAATCATCCCTTCCCATACACAAATCAGCTGCTAGGATGGCTGTTTTCACTTCAGTTACCAGCGGATTCGTAATCGGGCAGGTCATCCCCGCATGAATGGCCATCGCAATGAAAGTAGAATTGATGAATTTCCGATCCGGCATCCCAAAGGATATGTTACTTGCCCCCATAGTGATGTTGACGCCAAACTCCTCTACGACCAAACGCACCGTATCCAACGCAACTCTCCCGGCGCTGCTGTCGGCACCCATGGTCAGCGCTAAAGGGTCAATTACAACATCTGCAGGCTCAATGCCCAATTTCCCTGCCCTTTCGATTATTTTTCCAGCCACAGCAAGCCGCTCCTCAGGAGATTCAGGAATACCGTCATCATCCATGCAGAGTCCAATCACAGCAGCTTTGTACTCCTTGACCAATGGGAGCACATTTTCCAGGGAGCGCTCCTCACCATTGACCGAATTTACTAATGCCTTGCCATCATAGAGTTTCAAAGCCGCTTCTAGCGCTTCAGGGTCTGCAGTGTCGATGCACAATGGAACTTCGGTGACATCCAAGACTGTTCGCATCACCTTTTGGAGCAAATCAGTTTCATCCGCACCCGGGACTCCAGCATTGACATCCAGTATCTTAGCACCCGATTCAACCTGATTGACTGCATCCTGCCGAACGATGTCGAAATTACCATTTTGTAGGGCTTTTAATACGGTCTTTCTACCCGTTGGGTTAATGCGCTCCCCGATAATGATAGTCGGTTCTTCGCGGTGGATCTCAACGATTTCTGCTCTCGAAGATAGAACGGTAACAAGATTATCCGCCATATTTGCACCTCATTCTTTTTTGTAGTTGCACTTTTGAAGGGAATGGTTTCGGGGGGTAAAAAATCAAAACCGCTGAGATTTATGAACGAGTTGAAAACCCTCTCAGCGGTTTGAAACCTGAAACACAAAATTCTAAAGTTGATCGAAGCAAGCATATACACACCAAGGTGTAACTATGAATATGCCTATATAAGTTTAAGTTAGATACAATTATTGTTATATATCAATAATATATCAGATGGCTTTGGAATTGTCAAACCTTTTTCTCTTAGGACTTCCGCAGTTGAAGAGGAAAGGGGGATTTGGCGGGCGCTGCCCACCCAATCCCCCAAACAAACTCGCAACTGCGTAATTTCTGTCTCTAATCAGGTTGACATTTACAAATCGCCTGATATACTTCCAATATATCAAATGTGTTCCTGGGTTTACTTCTACAATCCATTTCGTCCTTGGCCGTTTTCCAAAGCCCTTAATTGAATTGTGCAGTGATTTATCATTGATTATAAACCGAAATATATCGTAAAGCAGGATACATCTGATATATGTCAAGTATTTGAGACATTGCGAATCATTCATTCACTCGAAAACAAAGGAATATAACAATGAAAACCGAACCACGCAAATTCCCAAACATCGACCGCAGAGAGCGGATGAAATTGGCTTATCAGGATCCCCCTATCCGTCCTGTTGATGAGCGCGTGAAGGATTTTGACAATGTGGTCTTAACCTTGGATCCCGATCGAGCAATCTATGAAGCAAAACGTTGCATTCACTGTGCTGATCCAGCTCCATGTTACAAAGCTTGCCCCGCTCACAACGACATTTCCTTAGCGCTGTGGCTCATTGAAAAAGGGGAATTCATTGAAGCTGCCCAAGTCTACCGCCAGACAAGCTCTATGCCAGAAATCTGCTCCCAGGTCTGTCCACATGAACAGCTTTGTCAAGGCAACTGCGTACGCGCGAAGCGCGGTGAACCCGTGCTTACAGGCGACCTGGAAAAATTTGTATCAAAGTACGAGCGCGAGTCCGTCGGTGTGGAGATATCGGTTGGGGAGCCTTCCGGCAAGCGAGTCGCTATAATCGGGGCTGGTCCCGCTGGATTGAGTTGTGCAGAACAACTCGTACAAAAGGGTCATGAAGTTCATATCTATGACGCCAAACCTGCCCCTGGAGGATTATTAACCTTCGGCATACCAAACTTTAAATTACCGAAGACGGATATTTTTTCGATTTGGGAAGATTTAAAAAGTTCCGGGGTTAAATTCATCCCCAACACCTTCATAGGAAAAGATAAGATGATCAATGATTTATTCTCCGATGGCTACGGTTCAGTATTCGTGGGTATTGGGGTGGGTGTCGATGCCCCGATGAGAGCTGAAGGTGAGGAACTCCCTGGCGTCATTAAAGCAACCGAATATTTAATGCGTGCAAATGTTCCCACAGATATATTACCCCTTGATATGCAAAGCCGTCCCCAGATTGGAAAACGTGTTTTCGTTATTGGTGGCGGTGACACCGCCTCAGATTGTTTACGCACCGCTGTGCGCATGGGAGCAGAACAGGTCGTATGCTTGTACAGACGTACAGAAAGTGAAATGCCAGGAAATGCCCATGATCGAGAGTTAGCTGAGCAAGAAGGAGCAACGTTCGAGTTTCTCACCCAACCAGTACGCTTTATCCCAGGAGATGATGGACGTGTGGCTAAAATTGAATGCGTCCGCATGGAGTTGGGTGAAGCGGATAAATCAGGACGACCCCGCCCAATTCCCGTTGAAGGGTCAAATTTCATTGTCGAAGCTGACACAGTAATCAAGGCAATCGGCTATTGGCCGGATGAGACCATTACTGCAACGACTGATGGTCTGGAGACCTACAATTGGGGGTTGATTGTCACCGACCCAGAAACTGGTGAAACCAGTCTTCCTGGTGTTTTTGCAGGGGGTGACATCGCTACAGGACCTGACATGGTCGTCACCGCCATGGTTGCAGGGAGGAAAGCCGCCAAATCAATTGATAAATACCTGATGAGCTAAAAACAAAATCATTAAGACTATTCGCAATCTGGTTATAGAAAGGGTCGTGAAAGGGTCACACCCCTGTTTCATTACGAATACATCTTAAATTAATCATTGGATTGGACTTCAACGTGATATCATGTAACTTCATGTCGGAAAAAATCAAAACTGAAATATACGGATTAGCAACCGCTAATTTC
>JASFVL010000114.1:0-10292 GCA_050049875.1 Anaerolineales bacterium | reverse complement strand
ATGATAACAAGATGGGTCTGATTATAAGCCATTCTGTCATGGTTGATGTTTGTACGCTAAAATATTTGAACCTATACACCTCACAAGAAATCAAATCGCTCCTATGAATTGTGACAAGTTCTTGATCGCATCTTCTGGAATGAGCGATGGTTGTGCCCCCACGATTTTACAAGCCAGCAGGATTTTAATTGTGTGCTCGATGATTAATGTAGCGTCTGCTGCCTTGCGGAGAGTTGCCCCAACGGTGATCAAGCCATGGTTGCGCAAGAAAGCGCCTGGTACTTTGGTCTTTGCCACCTGCTCCTGCACTGCATGAGCAAGCTCTTTTGTACCCCCTAGAATCCAAGGGATTATTGGCATTTCTGATATTAAAATTGCTTCCGTGGTGATAGGGAGTATGTCCATTTCACATATGGCAAGGGCAGTAGCCATGGGAGCATGACTGTGCACGACCGCGTTGATCTCGCTGCGGTGCTTCATGATGCTGGCGTGGTAATGCGATTCGACAGAGGGCTTGAAGTCACCTTCGATCTTCTTGCCGTGCATATCGATCATCACCATTTGTTCAGGTAACAATTCCCCTTTGAAAATCTGGCTTGGTGTGATCCAAGCTGCGTCATTACGAGTGGCGCAGCGCACGCTGAGATTGCCCCCTGCTGAAGTCACCACACCTGAGCGATACATCTCAGTGGTGATGTCGACGAGTTCTTTTTTTAAATCATCTTCTGAAATAGACATCATGAATATCCTCTTTTGTCGTTTTACAGATCATCGACGAAGGCATACAAATATGAGTTCCTACTCAATCTTATCACTTCATTTCCAATTCCTGATTGGGTGAATAAACTTGTATAAGTTCCCTAAAGTAAATTCCTTGGTGAGGATGAAGTTTATGTGGGAAGAGGTTCCTAATCGATCCCCTCATCAATTCCCTAAACTGTGTAACTTCTTCAATAATTATGCTACAATTCCAGTTGGGAAGGACATCCGACCATCGTTTGTTCAATTCAATGACTGACACCAGGAGGCGACCACCATGAACGGACAAGATGAAAAACAAGACGAAAAAGAAATGCAAAAACGGGAGGAGAAATCGCCAGAAGAAAAGAGCTGGGAGGAGAAATATCGCCGCGATCCCGTAGGAACCCTGATCTGGGCTGTCATCTTCATTTGGGCGGGCTTAGTGTTATTAGCCAACAACTTGGGATTGATCGACCGACTCGTATCACCTCTTGCTGAGCGAACAGGTTACGATTTTTTGGAAGGCTTCGAGGTTTGGTCAATCATCCTGATTGGGGCAGGGGTACTGTTCTTAATTGAGATTTTGGTACGTTTGTTGATCCCAGAGTACCGTAGACCAGTGGTAGGCACCTTGATATTCGCGGTCATCCTGATCGGTATCGGTTTAGGAGATTTGTGGTCTTGGAATCTTGTTTGGCCTTTGATACTGATCGTACTTGGAGGATCTATCATTCTGCGCGGTTTAATCCGCAAATAATATTGGGACAATCTCAAAAATATGACTCATCCTGAATTTAATATTAAGGATGAGTCTTTGATATCAAACCCTACTAAATCATCCCCCTTCCATTAATGGATGGGGGGACCCTAGGGTGGATGGTAAAGGTACGCATTATATTCAAGATAACTAAAATTTGGGGTACGGCATATTTTTATTATCCCTCGTGATCGTCTACGTTGATTAAGATCATGTTGGAATCTATAATTGACTGAGGTTAAAGGTAATAATCTGGTCCCATAGATAACTCAGCGGAGTCCACCATTTTTCACGACCGATACAGCGGAAGTAAGGCGCTTTGAAGGCTAGAATCTGATCTCCAATACGGTAGCGTGGCAAGACCGGGGTGGAGACGATTAAACTGCCCATCTCACCTGCTTGCATCTCGTGCAGCATTTTTATCCCTGTTCGCGTTTGCACCTCGAAAAAGAATAAGTCATAGTTGGGAACCCAGGCGCGTTTTTCATCCCTTTGCTGTCCGAACATTCCCTCTGTGGCACCGTAGATTTCACGTATTGCTGCTGGACCATAGAGAGCTTGCAGAGCTGGTTGGTGGCGGATATTGATACTCGGTACGCTTCCCAAGGTCATGACTTGCACTTTCCAATTGTCTTTGGGATAAACATGATGCTTTTTACGCATATAACGGCCAAAGCGCAGAGCGGTTGTACACACCCCTCCTACTAAGCTGACATTCTCTTCTTTACACATCTGGTAAGCTAATTCAAAACGCCGCTCCCAATCTCTAACTGTCTTACCGCCACCTAAGGCGTCAATATCTTCTTGGGGGGGGATCGATCGTACCGGTGTGAACTTGGAGACATGCTTTGTGTAGATCCCCGAGCTGTAACCGTATTCGATATCGCGTTCACCCACCTGCAACGTACCAACAACTGAGGGGAAATTAAGATTCAAGTTGACACCAGAAAAGATCTCATATTGTTTTGTGCTGGCGATGTAGTTCATCACCGCTCGCCCAGCACTAATTCGCATCTTAAGGTCGGTGGGTGTCATGGGGA
The DNA here is from genome assembly GCA_050049875.1 of Anaerolineales bacterium. GTDB lineage: Bacteria > Chloroflexota > Anaerolineae > Anaerolineales > UBA11858 > JASFVL01. The sequence goes on along the minus strand of JASFVL010000114.1, from coordinate 7,754 downwards.
TGAATTTGGACTCCCCTTGGGTGGTTCCACGTGTAATTGCCCAGCCGATTGTTTCCTCATTGAGCAACAAATTGTTCTCTCCCGCCATGACGCGTTCGATCAGCGGTTTGAAATCCTCATAACCAGCGACGGGAAAAGCGCGGCGAAAATCCTCAATCGTTTCAATTTGATCGGCGCCGTGCTTGCGGCCATATTCAGTTTGAGCGTAAATCTGTAAAAGCACATGCAGAATTTCTTGCTGTGCTTTTATGGGGTCAGCAATTGCTTGGTGCCAGGGTTTGAGTTGTGATTCCAGCAGTTGTGCAGCGGCTTGGGGGTTTATCTCCATGGTAGCGGCTTCTCCTTATTCGTTAATGGCATCAATTTTATAGTCAGATTCCCAATAATGCAAGCTTATACTAAAATTGTTAACAATTAAACGGCAGTCAGAATTGATATCGTGTATTTGGGTGTAGGCTTAGGCGCTGCCCGGACCCAAACAGAAATCTCGAAATCGAGGTGCGATGGCAAAAAGACGAAATTTACAGCAGGTTTTAAATTCCCTTGACCAAGTTCAAGCGGATCCGTGGTCTCCCGAATCTTTGGCACGTTTAAAAGCTGGGCTAATACATAGCAGCAACCATGTTGTTGAAAAATCAGCTCGTTTAGCAGCTGAATTGGGTTTCAATCAATTGGAAGCCGACTTATTGTCAGCTTTTGAACGCTTGATGCAAAACCCGACCCATACGGATCCAGGCTGTGGTGGCAAGACGGCTATTGCTGGGGCGCTCAACGACTTGGGAAGTTTAGAGGAGAAACCCTTTCTCTCAGGGGTTGGTCATATTCAATTGGAGTCGGTCTATGGTGGTAAGGAGGATTCGGCTGCCCAATTACGTGCCGTTTGTGCTTTAGGTTTGGCTAGATTGGACCACCAAGATGCTCTTGTCCATTTGGCTCATCTGCTCGCTGATAAAGAGCCCATCGCCCGTTTGGGTGCAGTTAAAGCGATGGGTTATCGAAACCTGCCCGGTGCAGTGCCTCTACTACAGTTCAAAGCGCTCACTGGCGATTCGGATCCCAAAGTGATGTATGAATGCTTTTACGTTTTGTTGGAACTGTCTCCACAAGAATCGTTGTCCTTTGTCGGGGAATTTCTTGAGCAAGAAAATCAAATTACGGGTGAAGCAGCAGCGCTAGCTTTGGGGGAATCGAAATTGGAAGGAGCTTTTGAGACACTCAAAATTTGGTCTGAGGGACAAATTGACACGTCACGGCGTAAGATTGGTTTCACTGCGATAGCGCTCCTACGCAGTGAGAGATCCTTTAGCTATTTACTGAGATTGGTTGCTGAAGGGACAAAAAACGAGGCTATAAGTTCAGCCTCTGCGTTGAAGATTTATAAAGGGGACATCCAGCGCTGGGAACGCGTCCAGCGAACACTGGAAAAGCGTGGGGATGATGATCTTGTCAGAAGGTTGTAATGGTGAAAGAGATCTAAATTGTAGTTTATTATTCCAAAAGACTTAATCAACGCCCATTTCATCCACTTGAATTCTTTCCGCTAAATCGCGTTCGATTGCTAACTCGGTGTGTTCGATCTGCACCACGGTGACGGGAGAATGTTGCAACACACGCACCCAATGGCCAGGCACCACTCCATAGGCTTGAAGATGGGCTTTTCTTGCGTTTGGGATGGTTTTTGCAAACCCAATCACTTTTGCCCGGTGGCCGCGAGGGACATCGATAAGCGTCAAATCCGTGCTAGGATTTTTATTGCTGTTGGCTGGAGAGAAAATACGAGAGAAGAGACGTACGAGACTCGATTGGTCGACATCAACCATTTGGTATCCGCACGCCGGGCAGCAAACCAAATCGCATCCACTTTTAATGGGGCATGACTGGCAAGAGACATGCTCCCCAGGGTTAAATTTGTGATTGCACAATGGGCATTTTATCATTGCGACTTCTAAAGACTCCAAGATAATACCTGCAATACCCGGGAGAGTATGCCACCAACAAAGAAAGCCAAGGGCATTATCAGGAATAGCATAGCTAGCGCAGTGCGCCAACTTCGCTCTTTTGCGATCATCATAACGCTGGCGATACATGGAATGAATAAAGTGATTGTTACCATGGCAACAACTACCTGGATGGGTGTGAGCAGTCCTTGAGATTCCATCACGAAGAGACCAGTTGCACCAAAATCCCTGCGTAAAAAGCCCATTATGAATGCCGCGCTGGCCTCGGGAGGCAAACCCAACCAGCCACGCACAAGGGGTTGACTCGTTTGAATCACCCAGCTAAGAATGCCGGTCTTATCAAGTAAAAACATTAGCGCAGTACCCAAAAGGAACAGCGGTATGACTTCTTTTAAATACCATTCCAAGCGAGCCAGAGTTTTCACAAGAACATTACTGAGCATCGGCCAACGCATTGGGGGCAGTTCCACTAACAGGGAGGTGCGCTCACCGGGAACCAGTTTGGAGGCTAGCCAACCCACAGCGATTAGAACGAGAAAAACTACTCCACCCCAAATCAACGTAGCGGAAAATGATACTCCCGCTAATAATCCCATAACCACACCCAACTGAGCTGAGCAAGGTACCGCTAATGCCAGCAACAGTGTGACAAGCAGACGTTCACGTTTGTTCTCTAAGACCCGCGTGGTCAGGGTGGCCATTGTCACGCAGCCTAAACCAAGCACCATAGGCAGCACCGCTTTACCGTTTAAACCAAGCGAGCGGAACAATCGGTTTGTTAACGCAGCAAGACGCGGCAAATACCCGCTATCTTCCAATATTCCAAAGGTGAGGAAAAAAGTGCTCACAATGGGCATGATCAAAGCTAACGCGTAGGTCATTCCTATGGTCCATAAACCATATTCTCCTACTAGAAAATCTGTCAAGATCGGGAATGGTATTAACCTGGATACCCATTCTGTTATTAATGGGTTGATTAAACCATTGAATAGCCTCGTCTCAAAAAGATCTACTAGGGTCCCTGCGCCGAAAACACCAACGAACCAGTACATCCCGTAGAGCACAATTGCCAAGAGGGGCAATCCCCAAACTGGATGGGTTGCCAGATGTCCAAACCAGGAGGAAAAGCTGCGCCAGCCTTCCCCCGATTCTAGAAGAGCTAGAGAGGAGATACGCTCCACATAATCCAATCGGGATTGCATGATGACGGAGGAGAGTGGATCTATAAAAGACAGTTGGAGTCGTTCTCGTAGAGCGGTAATGCGCTGAAAATCAGTGGATCCCAAATGTTCCTCCAACCAGCGTTCCGTCACCGAATCTCCACTAAGCCATAACAAAGCCAAAGCCCTCCGAGCAATTAATGACTCCGGCAAGTAGGCGCAAATTTTTGTAAGGGTTGTTTCGAGTTCAACTGGATAATCTAGCCGAAAGTGCGGTGGTTGTGCCCTTTGGAGAGCAGATGCCAGACTATCGATCCCTTCACCAAGAATAGCCGTTGTCGGCACGATGGTTAACATCAGGTTCTCGGCAAGCTGGCTGTGGTCAACCATTACACCGCGACTCTGGGCTTCATCCATCATATTGAGAGCCAGCACCATGGGAATCCCCATCTCTGCTAATTGCACAGTCAGGAGCAGTGTTCGGCGGATGTTCTTTGCGTCTCCGACCTGCAGAATGGCTTTTAGCGGTTCTTGCAGAAGCACACGTGCTGTTACCCTCTCATCCTCGGTATGAGGTGGAAAAGTGACAACACCGGGAGTGTCAATCAGGGTGGATTGAGGGAGTACGCGACTTAACCCCCGAGTCAACTCTATCGTTGTCCCTGGGTAGTTTGCTACGGAGACATGTTGCCCTGTTAAACGTTGAAAGAGCGCAGACTTCCCCACATTGGGATGCCCGATCAAGGCGATTGTGCCATTTTCGCTTAAGATATTGGTGTCAAATGAATCGTGACAATGCATGTATTAGTTATATGATTTTGAAACTCAGCGTGCTTATCTTGGCACTATCTGGGTTTCATTGCACAGCTGGGGCAACTACCGCTATTTTATGTGATTCATAATTTGTCCAGTTTGGGTGCACCTTCCCTTGCATCTGAGAAAGATTCACGCTATATAATATTGTACTGCTTACTTGTGTGCTGACAAGATGAATATTGTCATATTTGTCATTTATATTAAATAGCGTTGGGTGCATCCACCCTTAGCATAATACTTAAAACTCTTATCAACTTCTAATCAACTAGGGATAGGGTTTTCCCTGACAATAATGGTATAAAATATCAGTAAAATGTGCTACTCAATGCTCGAGGAAGGAACATTTTACGAAAACAATACCAAGTAAGTAGAAAAAGGAGGTAGAAACGTGGCTATTGATCCTGTATGCAAAATGGAAGTAGATGAGGAAACCGCTGAATGGACCTCAACCTATAAAGGTGAAACTTATTACTTTTGTGCCCCCGGCTGTAAAGCTGCGTTCGATAGGGATCCAGAGAAATTCTTGAGTGAGCAAGAAGGGCACAGTGGTCACGACCATTCTGCTCACCACTAACGCGACAATTTAAAAAAACAGGCTAGGGTTAGTTCGAAGATACAACCATCTTATCTTGGGATAGATGGCTAGAATTTTTTGCCTGTATTTATTTAATTTGACAGCAATCTGACAGCATTGGAGCAATTTTTTACGGGTCTCCTCCGGGGGACTTGTTTTCTATCGATGGAGAAGAATATGGCAAAAAAAAGTAGGCGTTCTTATCAATCAAAATCAGACGTTAAGGGAAAACGACTAGGTGTTGGTATCATAGCCCTGATTGGCGTTGCCCTGGTAGCTTTAATAGGATATGCGATCTGGGCTGCTTATCAACCGGAACCTGTGTTGGGGGAGGAGGTTCCAATAGCCGGAGCGGATCATATCCCTGAGGGGGAAAAAGCCAGTGATTATATAACAGATCCCCCGACGTCGGGGCAGCATTATGCTAATGAAGCTGAGGCTGGTTTTTATGATGTGGCCCCTGCTGATGAACAGCTAGTTCATAACCTGGAGCATGGGTACATCGTTGTTTATTATTCCTGTGAGGGGTTAGAAGATGCAATTTGCGATGGGCTGAAGGATGATCTTCGCAGCGCGATTGGCGCTGCTGGTGTTAGTGACTATACACGTACATCGAAAATCATTGTGGCTCCACGTCCCAATATGGAGGACTTGATTACATATACAAGTTGGGGGAGGCTCTATCGTGCTGACCAATTTGATGGCGATGAATTTGTACTCTTTGTCGACCAAAACAGGGACAACGCCCCAGAGCCCTTTGCTCCTTAACATCTCAACATGTCACTTTCGAAGATATTTCAAGACGATCGCTATTTCGCCATCGCGATGTTTATTGTATTCCTTCTCGGATCGGGATGGATGTACCTATCACGGGTTCCCCAAGCCTCAACGACCAATGGTGCACCGCCTCCCAGTCCACGGGAGGGCTTCTCAGCACCTAATTTTTCCCTGGAGTTGATGAGCGGTGGAGAAGAGCATTATGAAATAGGGGATACAGTTACCTTATCAGATTTAATCGGGGATGTTGTAATTTTAAATTTGTGGGCATCATGGTGCCCGCCCTGCAGGGCGGAAATGCCAGCCATCCAATCTGTGTACGAAGATTATAAAGATCAAGGCTTGGAAGTGTTGGCGGTAAATACCACCTACCAGGATGACCCCCTGGATGCAGCAAATTTTATCAAGGAACACAGTCTGACATTCCCCGTATTAAGGGATACGACCGGAGTGGTGAGTAAGCGATACCAGCTTCGTGGTTTGCCCAGCACTTATTTTATTGACCGGAAAGGGGTCATTCGGTCGGTTGTAGTTGGTGGACCGATGAGTGAAGCGCTGATTCGATCAAAAATTCAAAACCTGGTAGAGGGAAATCCTTAATGTTGCCCTACCTACCCATTGGACCGCTCTTATTGCAAACCTCCGGGCTGGCTGTTTTGATCGGTGTTTGGCTGGGATTATCTTTCGTGGAGAAGGAAGCTGCCCGTCTTAATCTCCATAAAGAGCATGTTTATAATATGGTTTTCGTTGGATTATTGGCGGGCGTCGTTGGAGCCCGTTTGGGGTATGCGCTCCGCTTCCTGAGCGTCTATCTGGATGAGCCTCTCAGTTTATTCTCGCCGAACCTCAACACACTTTCGTTAAGCGATGGTCTATTAATTGGTCTCCTGGCAGCTCTGGTGTATGGTTATCGAAAGGAGTTGCTCTTGTTACCAACCTTGGATGCCTTAGCTCCTGGGTTAGCGATATTTATGATCGCTGTTGGGGTATCTCATTTCTTAAGCGGTGATGCTTTTGGAGCGCCAACCTCGCTGCCTTGGGGAATCTATCTATGGGATGAAAATCGCCACCCGACCCAAATATATGAGACCATTTTAGCTTTCATTACTTTCCTTGTTGTTTGGAAACAACCCTTGGGACGGGTAAGTGGCGGCTTTAACTTACTCCTATTTGTCATCCTGTCGGCGGCTTCCCGGTTGTTTCTTGAAGCATTTCGGGGAGACAGTTTGGTGTGGTTTGGGAGTCTAAGAGCAGCCCAGATTATTAGTCTGGTTGTGTTATTATTCTCTCTGACGTTCACTCGAATCCTGTGGGAGAAGAACGAAGTAGATGAAAATGCCTGACAATCAAGGAGAATCGTCAGGGGGCATTGATTTCTATCGATTCACTGCGCTTGCACGCCCAATAGAACCAAAATATACGACCAACATTATCATATCGGTTGTAGCAGTTATTGTCACTATTGTGGCGGCGATAATTCGTTATTCATTAGGTTCAACTTGGTTGCAAAGTATCGTTGGGGGTGTCGTCAGTGGTTTAGCTGTGTTTTTAGCATGGGCTTTGACCAGAGAACTCGATCCCGACCATGAACTATCGGCGTTTGTCGCTGCGGGTTTTGCTATCCTTGGGTTGATTTGGGGACAACCGCAGTTGCTGCCTTTGTTCTGGTTAATTGTGTTTATGCGAATCATCAATCGAACAACGGGCCTACCCGCGACTGTTCTGGACTCGTTGGTTTTGATGGCGATTTCCGGCTGGCTAGTATGGGGGCAAGGTAATTGGGTCTACGGAATCATGGCAGCAATTGCTTTCATTCTAGACGCACTGTTGGAAACGCGCAATCAAAAACAGATCCTGTTTGCTGGGTTGGCCGTCTTGGGTACCGTATTGTGGATTTGGCTATCGGGAGAATGGTGGAGAGTTACAGACACATTAGCATTAACCTCTTTACCAGTAGCGCTGATGTCCATAATTTATATCCCCGTGATCGTTGCATATCGGAACCTGGATTCAGTTTGTGATTATGATAAAAAACCCTTAAATCCGGAACGGGTGCAGGCATCTCAAATCGGCGCATTGGTTTTCGGCCTACAGGTAGCTCTGTGGCGTGGTACAGAAGGGATAATCATTATTATGCCATTTTGGGCTGCCGTTGTGGGTGCTGGGATCTATAAGCTATTTAATGTAAGAATTTCCAGGGTTACTAACTGAACTTTGACTTATATTGTGAAGAATGGATCAAACAGTTTCTCCCCTTTAGTATTGACATATACCTGGTTGAAACATTGATATCCCCAAAAATGGTTATTTGGGTCGTTTTTTGGGGTTCATAAAACTACGACTCCTACATTTCGTTCTCTGCCAAAACCGAATCGCTAAAAAGCGATTGCTTGGGCTACTGCCTAAGTGTGCACTAAAATGTTGTCAAAAGGAATTAAGTGGGGTGTGTTTTTGGGCGGCTCAGCCGCC
>JASFVL010000532.1:0-3286 GCA_050049875.1 Anaerolineales bacterium | reverse complement strand
CCCCGATAGGGTGATAGAGCCAATTGCTTGCCTTCACTCGCAGCGGATATTGAAGTTTTGGGTGCGTCCGGAAGAGGACTCGCTGTTAATTCGTATGCGTTATCGGATTCACTACTTGCTCTAATGGTACGGGCCAAGGCCTTTGTCTCGGCTGCAGGTTCAACATCCAGTTCATCCTGCAGCAGTTTTCGACATTTCTCAAATTCAGCCAATGCTACATTGCGGTGACCATTCTCGGCTAAAGCCTTCATAAGCTGCCGCCAGCCCGATTCCCGATAATTATCTATTTCAAGCTGACGGCGCGCGAGTTGTTCGGCCTGCTGGAACTCCCTTTCAACCAGATAATGTTCAGTCAACGAGTCCAAGGCTTCCAGCATCTCGCGCCGGTAAACTTCTCTCTGAAGAGTAGACCACTCGTTGAAATGGTCACTGTCCGTAAGATGAAAGCTGAGGAGAAAATCAGCGGTGTAAAAGGCAACCGCCCGAACTAGATCCTGGGGCGTGCCTTGCTTAAGATGATTGGCAAATTCAACGATATCAATGGCATATTCATGGCTAGGCACCAAGCCGATACTTTCAGGGTCAGATTCAAGCCAATGGGCGGCAGGGGTCCGATTTAATAAGTACAGCGTGCGCCGCAAATTAGCGCGCGCACGCGTTTGATCAAACTCGGGCCATAACAGCCCAGCTAAAAAATCCCGGTTCTCGTGTTTGTTGGATACAGCGAGATAGGAGAGTAAAGCGAGTCCCTTGCGTGATTTTATCCTAACAGGGACGCCATTCACTTCCAGCCGCGGCCAGCCGAAAAATAAAAGTCTTGGTTTCGAAATCGTTACCTCCAGATCGACTAATTATATCAAAATAGTCGGATTAGGGATTAAAAGGACGGAAAAATAACGCCTCATGGACGCCTGATGTCTAAGATAAATAGGAATTAACAGTTTCCCTACAACCCAAGGAGGTAAAAAATGAACTGTTTACTGGAAAAGACACATGAGCATTTTGTATGGATTGCCGCCCTGATCATAATGATATTTATCGCGGTAGGTTGTCAATCCAAAGAAGTTGTGGAGAATGCAACCTGGGACCCCGTCATTGAAGAGATCGATGGATTCGAGATGGCTAAAGTGCCATCCGGATGTTTTATGATGGGAGATCCAGCTCTGGAAAGAGCTCAGCCGGTCCATGAGGTCTGTATCACTGAATCTTTTTGGATCGATTTAACCGAAGTTAGCAATGGTCAATTCGATGAGTTTGGAGGTCAGGCGGCGCGTGATCCGGCGTTTCCGGGGCAAGATATTTCATCAAAAGATCTCCCCCGGACAAGCATAACCTGGGATGAAGCGGAGGCCTTTTGCCAACTGAGAGACGGGCGTTTGCCCACAGAGGCTGAATGGGAATATGCAGCCCGAGGACCTGACGCATGGACATATCCCTGGGGCAACAATTTCGATCCAACCAAGTTGAATTTCTGTGATGGGAATTGCCCATTCAGTAGCTCCGAAAACAGCCAATACCATACTGCTGATGATGGCTATGTTGTCGCTGCACCAGTTAATAGCTTTCCAGAAGGCGCTTCCTGGGTAGGGGCGCTGAATATGTCCGGCAACGTGGCTGAATGGGTTAGGGATTTTTTCAACCCATCATATTATGAAGATTCCCCCCGTGATAATCCCACCGGTCCTGAAAACGGACAAACCCGGGTGCTGAAATCATCTCCCTGGTCCTGGTGGATGGAACCCGAATCGTTTTCCCAATCCGCAAATCGGTGGAATTTTATACCCGATGCGACTGGAAAAGAATATAGCGGATCGACTGGCTTCCGCTGCGTTCGGTCCGATCGTTAAGCTGAATAGCAGATCTCAAAATCACTTAGGTTAGGACTTACGCAGTTGAGGGGGAAGGTTGGTGGGATTGGGCGGGCTTTTCCCGCCCAATCCCACCAAATACCTCCCGGCTGCGTAACTTCTGTTGGTATTAACGCTGTAAGAGATGGTTGAAACAACTCGTCTCTTACAGCGTTGGCCCATGGGAAATCAGGCCTTGAATGAAGAGAAGAAAACCTATCGTGCCTATATGTTGCGAATCTGGCTGATGAATAACGACAATTGTCCCCGTTGGCGTATATCATTGGAGGAACCCCAAGGAAATTTAATTATCACATTTTATAATCTCGCTGACTTCATAATTTACTTGTTAGTTATTCTGAATGATTCTCAGTAAGATCATAACAAATAAGAAGACTAGCTACCTGCGCGCAACTTCGTATGGTTGCTGATTGTCTGTCTGGTCTGCCGAAACAGAGCTGTTCCGGTTGCCTGGACTTGGGTCAAAGACTCGCCACACGTGTGCTGCGTTTCGTCGTTTGGTGACAACGAAAACGCTGCCTGGCGGGCCTGTTGTGGTAAGGAGTGCGGTGCGGAAATGTTCACACGGCGACAGAGCACTGCCGGAGGGCCATCCGACATTATTAGGAAGTGTTATTTGAATATAGCCAGGACTGGGTCACGAGTCAACAAGCTTCACTCTGTTGGAAAACGCCGGCGAAATGGAGCGCTTTGCCAGAAAAGTAGACACGCGTGTAAGATCGTTCCCTCACCTGTCATTCCACTGGAAGTTGCTGCTCAACACATGGTTTCGTCCTTGTTGGGATTGATCGATTGGTGGCTTTCTAAGGACCAGCCATATTCAATTGATCGCATGGCGCTGATTTATGAGTGTTTGATCATCAGGGCCACCTGGCATGCGTTTGAAGAAGATAGTTCAAGTGGTGCGATAAATCTCATTGACTTGCCCGATAATCAACTCTATAATCTGAGGAATTACGCAGTTGGGAAATTAAGGGAGCGCCCGCTTATCCTTGGAGGCTCCATGGGTCGACGCTGGCTGGGGTTTATCGTTGTCTTCTCGCTTTTATTGGGTTTATCCCCGTTTGACTGGGTAGCCACAGGGGCTAGGACGCGTGCCAATTCACTGGGTGGTGTCCGGCGCGCCAGCGCCCCGCTGGCGCTCACGTCCGACGGCGGCTTGCTTTTGACGGTTAACCCCGACTCGAATTCCATTTCTCTGATCGAAACCGTCAACTTCTCTAAGTTAGCAGAGGTCCCTGTAGGGGTTGACCCCCGCCATATTATCTTGGATGAGTCCAAAGGTCGAGCCTATGTCTCCAATAGGGGCTCGGGATCGGTCAGCGTGGTTGATTTGGACGATCAGCAGGAAATCTCCAAGATTCCGGTGGGGGCGCGCCCGTATGGATTGGCCCTCAGCCCGGACGGTTCGAGGCTGT
>JASFVL010000113.1:0-10317 GCA_050049875.1 Anaerolineales bacterium | reverse complement strand
CGACGCCGCAAGCCAGCATCCCAGCGCAAGAAACGCATGCCAACTTCTATGCAGAGTTTATGAATATCAGGTGGCAGCATCTCAGAGATAGCAGGCAATTCGTCGCACTTCACGATATCGATAGCGATATTGAAAATATCCGGACAGCCTGGCGGTTTCATCTTGAGAAAGCAGACGCTCAAAAAATACGGTTGTTTATCCATAGCTTCCGGTTTGTTTACTGGATTCGAGGCTGGAACCTTGCTGCTGTAGAGCTGTACAGAAAGGCCGCCGATGCCCTATGTGAAGTGCAAGATGACGTGGAGGCCGAAGCAGTGCGGGCTACAGCGATGGCGAATCAGGGATTTTTCATGGCCTGGTTGGGCCTCGCCGACCAGGGTTACCGATTAGCGAGGGAAAGCGTTGAAATCCTTGAGCGATTAAATTATCCCGAAGGACTGTTTTTCGCCTATAACAGCTTGAGTCTGAACGCCTATTACCTTAATCGTATGGACGAGGATAAGGAGACAACAGACAAATTACTCGAGACCGCGCGCACATCGGGTGAAAAGTGGAGGTTGGCGTTTGCATTATTCAACTCCGGCTTCTCATCATTTTCTAGCAAGAACTACCTTAAAGCAAAACATCTGCAAGAGGCCAGCCTGAGGTTGAGCGGTGAAATCGAGGACGAGATTTTATCGTCCTTTTCACTCATTACGCTAGGCCATATCGCAATCATATCTGGAGAAATAAAGAAAGCTAAAGAATACTATTTGCGTTCTTTACGCATTTCAAAAAAAGCGGGGTTTCGATGGATGATTAGTAACTCGATTAAATACCTAGGTCGGGTAGCCCTTTTGGAGGGTGAAGTTACAGAGGCAGAAAAATATTTTCTTCGAAGCCTGAGGATTACCTACGACATTAGCTTAGATCGGGATATCGCCAACCATTTATATGAATTTGCTAAATTGCGAATAGCACAGAATAGATCACCAGAAGCAGCAGAACTCCTGGTGTTGTTGTTGCGGCAACCAGTCAGCCACCAAGTCCACTTAGGAGGAGAGCGCATTAGAGATAACGCACAGGAGTTGCTCGCGATACTTGAGGATGATTTTTCGCCAAAGACCTTTGCAACTTCCTTGGAACGGGGTCAGAAATTGGACCTTGATGAGGTTATTCTTGAATTAATTGGCCCTAAAAGATGAATGTGAGTTGCTTTCCTTTACAGTTCATTGATCACAAGTAGCGTTCCGTTTTGAGTTACCTGTGGAGGTCGAACACAGCTGCAAGACCTCAGCCGGACTCCAAGCGGAGATAGCCGCTAAGGTGTTCGGGCTTGAGGTTCAGGGTAACGCCCGACCTCTCCGCAGACCGCGCCATCATCTCCAGGACCGCTTCGCTCGGGTTCCCGTAGAGTTCGAAGCACTCAAAATCTAAGAACTCGGCCGCCCTACCCGCCCTTTCGCCTATCCCTTCCATGTGAAGTTCCATCGACTCAGCGTCTGGGAACACGTGGACGGTGCTAATCTCGGTAGCGTCTTCGTTCAGGTAGTGAAGGAAGGCGACCGTTTGAGGCTTATTCGCCTCCATGAACCGTGTCCCTTCTTGATAACTCTCCTTGAGAGCGTCGAGTTTACCTTCCTTGATCTTATGGGTGCTGACGAATACGATGGGTTCAGACATCTCTGTTCTCCTTAGCCTGTCCTAGGTTGAAAACTTACATTTTCCGCCCTAGCAGATTCGCGCTTTTCTGACCACAGCGAGTACCCCATCCACACCAAACCAAGGCCAAATATCACCCGCCCGGCGGTGACGATCGCGTGCTGTAGCGGCTGGTCAATCGGTGACCCTTCCACTAACGAAAAGATCGTCCCGGTGACCAAGAGCAAACCCGACCAACGAGGCAGCACCCCTGCGCGCATCGTCGCGACGCCAAACAGGATGAAGCCTAAACCATAACCCAGAAAGATCACGGGCAATGTAAAAGTAGGCGGCGTCATCGCTTGTTCAAACAGATCAGATGCTTCTACAGCGATTGAGGGCACAATTGTAGCCACCATAAACAGTAAGGCTCCCACCAGGGCAGTGCCAATGAATGACAGGACGAAACTGACAAGCCCGAGCCACCCTGTTTTTTCTACTTGGTATGCATACAGCCCCACAAGGCCAAAAAGCATAAGTATGCCCGAGATCCAGAAAACCAGATGCGCCGGCACCCAGTTGGGACTATTGACGGCGGCGAGGTCTTCACCAACAGGATGCAATAAAGCGCCGATAATGTGAAGCACGCCTGCTAATAAGCTGATCAACCCACTAAAGCGGATTAGTTTTGCGGTTGACATTTTCACAACTCCTTTCAAAAGCTTTTTCCAGATTTGTGATGCAGTGTGCTCCACCTTACCCCTCGGATTGAGGCGGCGGAACCAAACCAAGCTGCTGCATCAGGTCCATCAGGTCATAGGCAAGCCAGCGCTCCACAATCTTACCCTCCTCAATATGCTCAATAGAGAGCCCGTTTATCACAATCTGCCTGCCAGTTGGAGGTTGGCCCTGATAGTCACCGGTGTGGGTGGCTGTCATGGATGTGCGCGCCGCGACCTTGCGCCCCTCAGCGATCAGTTCGTGTGTTATTAACCTACGGTCACTGAACGCTGCGCTGAAATCGCTAATCCCTTGCAGCATCCCCTCGCGGTTCTGGGGACCGGGCGCGCCAGGCAAATAAGCCGTCAGGTCCGGCGCGGTCACCTCTTTGATGGTGGTGTGATCGTTGGCTTCAAAGGCTTCGAAAAAACGCCGTACAATAGCTTTTTTCTCTTCGTTCGTCATGGTTAAATCCTCCTTGCGGAATCTGAACGGATGTTTAGATACCGGATATTACCGGTGACATCCTCACGATAGCAGAACTCTTCTAAAATCGCATCCGTACGCGCACGTATTCGCACACGTATTCCGAATGGGTGCGGGGTCTTCAACTCCATCCTGTGTATCCTTGTTGTGCCGTCCCTCCATATCGACGATTTGACATCCCCCTTCCCCTTCTTTATACGATAAGCATCAGGCTCTTTGCTATTAAGTGAAACCATTTGTTGGCGAGCGGTGTATTATTAATAGGAAGCCGCGGGATTGGGGAGATATTGGGGGATTAGCGCCAAAGCTGTGCATTCTGCGCGGCTGCTGTCCGGCAGCAACCGTGAAAGGAGTATATCAATGGCGATAAAGACGAAAGTGGGGCTTGTTTTAGGGATCACTCTGGCGGCGTGCACGGCAGTGGCAGTAGCCCCCAGCAACGAGTTGGTGAGGGTGGAAACCACATTCCTTCAACTGCCGGATCTGGAAGTGGTGGGCCAGCTTTCCGGCTTCTGGCTGCCGTGGGTATTTCAGGTCAACGGGGAGCGGGCGCTGGTAGCTGAGGGCCTTGATTATGAGGAGACCACGCTGGGGGTCTTGGATTCGGAGACTTTCAGCCTGGTCAACCAGAAGACATGAGACAGCTACGCCTCATGGGTGTGGCTGGGTCCTTGAGCAGCCCATATGTTTAATCACTTGCATCCGCCAGCCCAGCTTCAATCGCCCAGCGCACAATTTGAGCCCGCTTGGTGAACCTGAGCTTGGAGCGGATGTTGGAGATGTGCTTTTCGACGGTGCGCTTACTGACCACCAACTCCTTCGCAATTTCCCCATTTGACTTGGCCCCCGCGACCAACGCGGCCACTTCGCGTTCGCGCGGCGTCAATTTGTCCAGCTTCCGGCGGGCTTTGTGCGCGGCCGCCGCTTTGCGCGCCACCTCCTCCGCATAAGCCACGGCTCGCTTCAAGGAAAGCTTGCGCCCCACCGCCCGCTCCGCCTGGAACTCCTCCTCGCTCAGCTCAGCGCGGGCGCGGGCCAGATAACCCTCGTACTCCAGACGGGTAGCTGCCCACTCCGAGGTAATGTGCCGCTCCCCGATAGACTCAGCAGCCGCCAGCAGGCGCGCGCCCGCCGCCGGCAAATCCCTAGTCAGTGCCAGCCCGGCGAAACCGATCAGGCATTCCGCCATGCCCGGCCGGTTCCCCTGTTCTCGATGCAAAGCCATACTTTCCTGAAAGAGGGTCTGCGCCCGCTCCACATCGCCCAGGTGCAGGCAGGTGTGCCCCAAATTGTGCAAAACGGAGGCCAGATCGCGCACCGCGTCGATTTCACGCAGAAGCGACAGGCTCTCTTCATAGGCAGGCAACGCCTGGGAGTACTTCCTCTCGCAGCGCGCCAGGTCGCCGTAATAGTTGAGCGCCATCGCAATCCGGTAGGGGTCGCCATATTCGCGGAGCAGCGGCAGCCCTTCGTCCAGCATTTCTCGCGCGGCCTCATATTCTCCGAGGGCCATAGCTGGGACGCTGTATAAACTCAAAGCCATGCCCAATCGATACGTGTCCCCAAACTCTCGGTACAGTTGAATGAGCCGCTGGCTGATGGTGAACTCGGTTTGGTAATCCCCAGTTGCTCGCACGCCGTACCCCTGAGCTGCCAGCGCCCACGCCAGCGCCTGTTTGTCCTCCTCTCCCAATCTCTTGGCTAGAGCTGCTGCTTCACGTCCATAAGCTATTCGTGCTGGGATACGGCCCCGGAACCCGGCTAGGAAGGACGCATAGGCCAAAGCATTCGCCCGCACAACAGCAGAAACGTCCTCGCCCACCCCCGCCCGCAGCCGCTCAAGCCAGGACAACCCCTCCTCCACGTAGTCCCGGATAGTCCAGAATTGGTAGAGCGCAATCGCAATCCGCAGTCCCACCTCGATGCGGTCCCGCTCCAGCGACCAACTCAGGGCGGCACGGATATTATCGTACTCGCCTTCCAGCCAGTTCAGCCACAGTTCTTGGTACCTGCCCTGGAGTTTTGGCGCTGTACCCTCTGTTATTTGGAGGTAGCACTGCAGATGCCGGTCGTGTAACCGCGACCATTCACCAGAATCGATCAGCTTCTCTTCAGCGTACTGCCGGATCGTCTCAAGCAATGAGTAGCGCGCTTCACCTTGCTGCAGCGTCTCCGCCACGATGAGCGATTTATCCGCCAGCGAGGAGAGCAGTTCAAGTATCCGCTCGCGCTCGACGCCCTCCCCAGCACAGACGGTTTCGGCTGTTGTGAGCGAACAGCCGCCTGCAAAGACCGATAGCCTCCGCAGCATAAACCGCTCAGGTTTAGAAAGCAGGTCGTAACTCCAATCAATCGCGGCACGCAGGGTCTTATGATGGCTGTGGGTTACGGGAGTTGCCGGGGGAAGCAGATTGAAATGGTCATCCAGCCGCGCAGCGATCTGCTCAGCCGTCAGGATTTTCAAGCGGGCGCTGGCCAGCTCAATCGCCAGGGGAATACCACCGAGATCCCGGCAGATGCTGGCAACCACCGCGGAGTTATCGGCGGTCAATTCAAAAGCGGGCTGGATGGCACGGGCACGCTCAACGAACAGCTGAACCGCGTCGAACTGGCTAATCCCACCCACATCGTCCGCCGGAATGTCTGAGGGCGGCAGCGATAACGGGTCGACTGGATAAAGCTTCTCGCCCATGATGCTCAGCGGCTCCCGGCTGGTCGCCAGAACCCTGACCTCGGTCTCACCCAACAAGGCCTCCACGAATTGAGCACACCCATTTAACAGGTGTTCGCAGTTGTCCAACACCAGCAAGATCTGCTTGCCATGAAGCGCGTCAAGCAGTCTCTCCAGCGAGGGACGATCGGGTTGCTCCGCCACACGCAACACCCTTGCCACAGTCTGGGGAATCAGCGTCGGATCTGATAGTTGAGCGAGTTCAACCCAGTAAACACCATCCGGGTAGTGAGAGCTGGCCTTTTCCGCCGCGCGTATCGCTAAGCGAGTTTTGCCGCAGCCAGCCGCGCCGATCAGGGTGACCAGCCGCGACGACCCAAGCAGACGGGTAACCTCCCCCATCTCGCGCTCCCGCCCGATGAAGCTGGTCCGCACGATGGGGATGTTCCTACGGACCGGGCGAGGTGTTTGAATTTCGTTCTCCATACGGTTCATACAACCATCTTAGAATTTAGGGGAAATGGAGTCTGCCCATTTATTCCTACAAAAACAAAAACCGCCTACGATGCGTAAGCGGCTTCACTAATGATCAAGATACTGCCATAACTGCTCAAAATGCCCTGAAAAACCGCCTTGAAAGACAGCTTTCGAGAAGAAAATAGGATTTGCCACAATAATATATAATTATACCTTTTTTGTCAAGTTTATTTGGTGGTATTCAGATCCTTCCCCATGCCTGCTTCCCTCGCCCGGATGACGGCCTGGGCCCGGTCGGCGACCTGCAGCTTGCTGAAGATGTTAGAGACGTGGTTGCGGACCGTCTTCAGGCTGATGCTCAGTTGCTCAGCGATTTGACGGTTGGTTTCACCGCGCGCGATGCGGTCCAATACCTCGCGCTCGCGCTCGGTGAGCTCGGGGAAGACCTCTTCAGGGATCACCCGGCGCGATGAAGCGAAGTAATCTCTCAAACGGGTGGCGATAGCCGAGCTGAAAATAGCCTCACCGTCCCCCACCGCACGGATGGCGCGCAG
Source organism: Anaerolineales bacterium (assembly GCA_050049875.1). GTDB lineage: Bacteria > Chloroflexota > Anaerolineae > Anaerolineales > UBA11858 > JASFVL01. The sequence continues at coordinate 3,789 of JASFVL010000113.1, read as the reverse complement.
CATTTCCTCCTCGTCGCTGTCCTTGAGCATGTATCCTCGGGCGCCGGCCTGCAAAGCGGCAAAGATCGAATCGTCATCCTCAAACAAGGTCACAACTAAGATGCGGATGTGCGGGCTGGCTTTAGCGATTTGGCGGGTGGCCGTCAAGCCGCCCCCAGCGGGCATCTGCAAATCCATCAGCACCACGTCCGGCTGGAGAGCAACGGCCCGCTCCACGGCTTCCTCCCCCGTGGCTGCTTCGCCCACCACTTCCATATCCGGTAGCGACTCCAGCAAGGTGCGCATGCCTTTGCGAAATAGGGGATGATCGTCAGCGATGAGAATGCGTAAAGGTTCCACGGTTTTACTCCTGTGATAAAGGCAAACAAGCCCGTACGCGGGTACCGCCGCTTGGGACGGGCTCAATCACGCAGGTCCCACCTAACTCGGTTGCCCGCTCACACATCGAGATCAGCCCCACACCCGGTTTGTGACGGTCCTTTATGCCAACGCCGTCATCCACGACCTCCACTTGAAGGTTACCATCCAGCTCAAGACGAACGAAACAGCGGCGCGCCCTCGCATGGCGGACCACGTTGGTGAGGGCTTCCTGGACAATCCGAAAAGCTGCCACTTCCACCGCCGCCGGCAAGGGCGGCAACGTCTCAGGTGCCTCCACCCGCACCTGCAAAAGTGGGTCTGGCTTACGGTCGATCTCACTAGGTTGGCTGCTTTCATCCAGACGCGCTCCCGTACAGCGCGCCGCCTGCGCCTGAATGGCAGGTATCAACCCGAGCTCATCCAAAGCCGGTGGACGCAGCTCATACACCACCCGGCGGATCTCATCAATCGCCTCGCGCAATTCACCCCTAAACTCACCGACGATCTCTTCGGCTGCATCCTGATCCTTGCGAATCAAACGCCGCAAGACGCCGGTTTGCAGGTGTAGGGCAGCCAAGGAAGCACCCAAGCCATCGTGCAGATCGCGGCGTAAACGGCGGCGCTCTTCCTCCCGAGCGCTCACAATGCGCCTGCGCGAGCGTTTCAAGTCATCCGTCAGGCGCACGGCGTGAACCAGGGCTCCCGCTTGACGGGCGATGGTGCGGAGCAAGTTCTGCTCGACCTCATTGAACGCCTCGCCAGGTGCTCTGGGGCTAACGAGCAAATACCCAACTGTTTCAGCCTGGTAAATCAATGGGAATTTGACCGGCTCCCCAGCGGGATTTCCCCAGGCAGCCACGATGTCATCCTGCCGGTCTTGCCCGCTCACGATGGCTACATAAGGCAGTTTGAGAGCCTGCCCCACCGTGCGGACCGATTCGACCAGCATGTCATTGGGATTTTTCGCATTTTCCAGTCGCCGGGCTAGATCAGTCATCACCGCAAAGGGGTTGGCGCGCTCCCCATAGAGCAGGCGGTTGACGCTCCCCTGCAAGCGCTCGCGCAAAGGTTGAAAGAGCACCGCCACCAATCCAGTCGCCAGTAGGGAGACAACCAGGTTGCCGCTGGACTGGAACAACGCGCTGGCGGCACCGACCACCAGCGTATAAATGGCAATCACGCTGATCGTCAGCGCGCCGTACACCAGCGTGCGGTTGATCAGGATGTCAATATCATACAGCCGGAAGCGCATCACAGCGATGGTAAGGGTGACAGGAAAAATCGCTATAGACAGAAACCAAAATAGCTGAGCAACCGGCACCCACCAGGGGACAAGCGACCCAGTCGGCAGGTCCAAAACCATCATCCAGGGAACTACGGAGATGAACAGGAAAACAAACCATAGGAAAAGACCATAGACCACCCACTTAGTCTGCTGGCGCTGTTCGGACGTGGAAACTTGCCGATAACGATAGATACTGACATAAAGGATAGCAGCGAGAACTGCGAGTAAAAGGACGATTACCATGCCCGTGAGAATCCACCCCAATAAGCCCGAACCCAAGGGCAGCTCACCTCGCTCCAACAAAAAACTGGCTAACAAAAACAGTAAAGTAGCAGGGACCAGCCAACGGGACCAGCGCGGCACAAAGCGCCCGTCTGGGAAGAGCCCAATCAGGGCCGCGGTGGCAGGGCCGGCATACATTGGCAGCAGGATGAAGCTGTTCACCCGGACCACATTCGGCCAAAACGACTCCAACATTTCAATAGGTCCAGCCAGCAGGATCCCGTGAGCCAATAAATAGAAAGCCAAGAATAACCCCATGCGTTGGTCGGAAATCTTGATGAACAGAAAAAATGCCAGGCTAAGGGAGAGAACAGCCGAGAGGATCGATATCACCGAATTAAGATGGTGGAGTACCAATAACAATGTTGTGGTTTTGAATACTAAATGGCTGCCGAGATTACCAATTGGCGTTCGAGCTACATATCCGGGCAGAGAAAGGATGAGAACCGTAAAGGATAGAACTGCCGCCAACACCCACAGGGGTTTCAAGATCCGCCGCCATCCAGGGGCTACACTTCGAGCCTCTCCGACGGCCTGGGGAGAACTCCGCACCCGCCCCTCAGAGGGCTTATTGGGTAAAGGCAACATAGATGGATGTATCCGATCCGCAGCTCGCTGAAAGAGAGCGCGCAGAGGGCGGAAAAAATACCACTGCCAGGAGGGCGATGACCAGTAGTCCCCACAAGCTCAAATCGGCCCGGACCAATGAGCCGCCTCCCACGACAATCAAGGCGTACAGCCCGGCCACACTGACGGTCAGCGCCCCGTAGACCAACGTTCGGTTGATGAGGATATCAATATCGAAGAGCTGATCGCGCAGGAAAGCAATCGTGAAAGTCACCGGGATGATGGCAATCGAGAGGATCCAAAGTGGTGATGCCGCGGCCAACCACAAGGGTAACTGAGCGCCGGGAGGCAGAGATAATGCATAGGCCCAGGGGATGGCCGTAATCATCTGGAAACCGAACCATACGCCGATCCCGTAGAGGACCCATTTAGTCTGCTGTTTTTGCTGGGGAGTCGAGACATGGTGGTAACGATAAACCTGAGCATAAAGAATGCTGATCCAAATCACCACCATTAGCACGATGGTCACTCCACCGGTTGCAAGGACCTCCGGAAGGGAAAAATCCAGCGGGGATGGGCCGAACAGAGAGGTCCAGTAAAACGTAAAGAGCGTTGCCAGGAAAGCGACCAACACCTCCCAACGAGTCCAGCGGGGGAGAAATTGCCCATCCGGAAAGACGGCAAACAGGAACAGGGTAAAAAAGACAATGGAGGCTGGCATGAGGATCGCAGTGAAACTGGTGATCCCGGGGAAGAAAGCTTTCAGCCCTTCGAGCGGTCCCAGCATGATAACACCATGCGCCAACAAGAAGAATGAAGTCAATAACGCCATGCGGTCATCGGAACGGCATTGAAAGAGCAGCAGGGCGAGAAATAACGAGCACACCTGTGGCCATCGCTGCCCCCCTGACAATCCACGCTAGGGAGAGAATCAAAGGTGAAGAATTGGCACTGAAGCGGGGATCAGCAATCCCACCAGGTCCAAGGATGAAAAATCCGGGGATCGAGGCGATGAAGACCCCCAGCGCCGCAGCAAAGGTCGCATACCAAGCCAGCCGGAGGATCTTCATCCAGTGGTCACCGCGAAGGGGCATGAGGGCAACTTGATTATTTGAAGCCATTTGTGTTCCAGAGTAATCGGGCAACCATAATCTTATTATACTGATAATTTTGTCCACCTGCACCAGTCCCGACAAGCTGCATACATACTTTACAGGTCTATTGATTAAAATTAACCCCAGCATCCTGATCAAGTCAATGAAAAGGATTAGCCATAGCCACCTGCAGCAGGAGTT
>JASFVL010000530.1:0-3306 GCA_050049875.1 Anaerolineales bacterium | reverse complement strand
CCTGTTGTCGGTGCTAGCTGCTTGTGCACCGCAGATGGATCCCGAAGTTCCTGGCAGCTTACTTACATCGACGACTTCGCTAGCCTCCTCCCCCAGCGTTATCTTACCTACAGGGACTCCCTCCCCCACGGCTCAAGTGGACTTACCCGCAGACCGCAGCGATCGTTTGCTGACCCCACCCCCCAGTGGGCTCGAGAGGGTGCCAACCCTGCCTGCCCCGGTGATAGGCGAGGTGCCCCAAGACCTGCTCGATGCCATCCTCAGCGACCTGCAGGAGCGTCATGACATCGATCCGGAGGCGGTTACAATCATACGGGCTGAATCAATCACCTGGTCGGATGGCTCCCTTGGCTGCCCCCAACCAGGGGTGATGTATACGCAGGCACTGGTCGACGGCTACTGGATCGTCTTGGAGGTTGATGGCAAGCAGTATGACTACCGCGCCAGCCAGAGCGGCTACTTCACTCTGTGCGGAGAGGGGTTGCCCAAGCTGCTGACTCCACCCGTAGAGGGGGGCCAACAGGCGGTCGATAAGTAGTGCCTTGGTTTTTACTAGATTAAGACTCACATAGTTCAAGGAAATGCGTGGGGGGGATTGGGCAGCGCAGCCCGCCCAATCCCCCCCAACACCTCTCCTGCTGCGCAACTTCTGTAAATATTATCAAATACCACCTGACAAAGAAAAACAGGGCTCCGGGAGGAGCCCTGTCGTGTGTCTAGGAGCGCAGATAGTTAAGGAGCGTAGAAGAACAGCGCTTCTGTGTCCTGGGTGGCACCACCTCTGAAACCGTAACCTCTATCACCATTGGTGATTAGCATCACGCCCAGTTCAGGGGTGTTTCCGGGGAAGGGTCCAAAGTCGATGACCGTCATAGATCCCGTAGACTTACCAGCGATGTCTTCTGGGATGCCATAGTATTGCTCTCCCAGCGGCGTGACGGTCAGCCCCTCAACAAAGTCACCAGGTCCGCCGTAGTAGAAGTCAAAGGCTTCAACTGCCATATCGACGTTGGTGGCCAGCATGTCCGTCCCTGTGAGCCCTACCTGCTCGCCGCAGATCCACAGAACCGTATTTCCAGTGTTCATCGAGTGCTCTGTGTAGAAGTAGGCGCTTATAGTGCCCGCTGACAGGTTATAAGCAAGCGTTAGCTGGCGTCCATCGCTAATGGTGTTCAGCGCACCTGTCGAAAAGACGGATTGGTCATTGTTGAACACAGTGAAGTCAGTTGTACCGTCTTGATCGATATCCAGGTCCACAAAGAATTTCACCGGTAGGAGGTGCTCTTGTCGTTCCCAACTGTTGATGGCAAAAGCCCAGACGAAGGATTCCTCAGCGGAGCAGTACCCAGCAGGCACCGGGAAGGTGTTGATACCCACAGCGCGAATGTCCGGGGTGGGTGATTGGTCACCCAAGCCGCCCTCTGGCAGGTTGGGGCTGAGCGCTAACAACGAGTAAGCATCGTTCTGCGCTGTTCCCACGCCGTTATTGGTCAGGCTGATGACATCAACCCCGCCTTCGAAGTCTAGTACCGAGCGACCCACAACGTTGGCTGCTTTGCGAGGCAGCACATGCCAAGCCAGGTGGATCGGGTGTGAGCCGTCGTCCAGGATCAAGTAGCCGTCATACTCGTTGGTTGTCAGCCCGCTCGGATCAGCTCCCATACTGCCGGAATTCATGAAGTTGTCCCATAGCCGTTCGCCCTTGATGGTCAGCTTGACACGGAAGGAGGCATCCTTGCCCGCCTTCACCTTGACCTTTTTAGGTGTGTGGATCGAGACGGCGCCAGTATCCTCGTCGTCTGCGTAGCGGAAGGTGGGGGTGATGGTATACTCGACGTCTTCGTCGGAGTAGTTTCGCACCCGCACGGTCTTGTGTAAATTGACAGTGTTCTTATGTACGTCGACAAAGCCAAAGCTCAAAGCGCCTTGAGGTACATTCTCGTCCCACGCCGCCGCAGGGGCATTGACAGCCCGGTCAACGCGCACTTCTCCACCACCGATGCGGGAGATGGGAGCTAACGGTCCTGCTCCTTCGTTGAGGATGTTCGTTTCGGCATTGTTCATCAGGCGCACCTTGACCTCAACGGGGCTGAGATTGGGCTCCGCTTGCATCAGCAGCGCCGCTGAACCACTCACCATAGGAGTCGCACCAGAAGTGCCGCCGAAGGGGCCCTCGCCCGTGCCCGTACCGGCGATAGCGGAGACCGATGCTCCAGGAGCGCCGATTTCGGGTTTGATTAAGGTGGTTGATTCGTGCTGTGGACCGCGTGCTGAAGAGCCGATCACCGTTCCGATTAAGGGGATGCCCACAGCTGGATCGAAACGTACAACTGTATCGGGTAAACCGCTTTTAAGTGTATTTGAATCAGCTTGGCTGATCATGTATCCAGGGATGGTGAAGGGACCACCACCACCTAAGGCGCCGCTGAAGGGATCACCTGGAGCGACCAAGCCAATTATGCCTGCTAATCCACCACCACGTTGGATATTGAAAATCTTTATGCTGAAGTTGCATTCGCCACGATCGACGAGCACAATCTTACCCGTTAAGGATCCAGTGCCGAATGGCGCATCATCTGGATCCACTGAATTTGGATCGTCTCCTAACGAACAGCCCAAGAGATTACCCCCCGCACCGTCGCCATACTGCAATGGAGCTTCAATTGGGGCCATCAAGGGGGCGGACCAAGCCTGGAAGATGGCGTCGTATAAACCAGCTATGGAAGCTGGTGCAGTGACCTCCATTTGCGGGAGCACTGCACTTGGGACGCCTGTCTGCGCCACAGATATCGCGCTCGCGGTTGAAGAAGGTGTATCGACGACGTAAGGTTTATCAGCGGCGTTGCCGGCTGCGGTGACGTTCAGAACGCCCAGCGAAGTGGCATTCTCGACGGCTAAGGAGAGGTCATCGTCGAAGGGTTGGCCGTATAACGAGCCTAGCGACATGTTGACGATGTCCACCGCGTCGGAGGGATCCTCATCTCCGTCTGGGTCAACGGCGAATTCCATTGCTTGGATCAGGGCGACACCGGAGCAAGCAGACGAGATCGATGAGCAGACTTTGACTGCGTACAAGTCCGCACCCGGCGCAACGCCACCAGCACCAGCGATGATGTGACTAACGTGGGTGCCATGACCCGCACCCGGCCCATCATCCAGCGGGTCAGGATCAGGCAGGAGATCGCCACCTGGCCAAACGTTGCCGACAAAGTCGTAGCCACCCACCACCTTGGCGGTAGGGAATGTTCCTGGCTCGATGATGGTGGGATCATCAGCTGCATAATCCGCCGGATTTCCCGAACCACC
>JASFVL010000529.1:0-3315 GCA_050049875.1 Anaerolineales bacterium | reverse complement strand
ATGGCAATTGGGCTAATCATGACAGTTTCACCAACCTTTATCCGGGATCCACTGTCGTAGCCCAGGCACAGACGTCAGGCAATCCCACCCTGGTGGATTATCGTTACGGCGCGGGGCGGGTGTTGATCACCGGTCAGACGCTCGAGATCACCTGGGGGCTTGGCTGGGATGGTGCGCCCATCGTGGAGAATTCGCTCCTCGATCTATTTTACACCAGCAATCCGGTTCTGATCATCCAGGATTTCCTACCATGGGGTTACGATTCCATCCAGCAGATTCTGGGCGCCTATGGTATCGGTTATGACCAGATCGACTCGTCCCAGATTGCCTCCGTCAATCTGTCGCTGTACGAGATGGTCGTTATTCCCAGCGTCCAAGGTGAAACATTCTATAACACGCTGAACGCCAACATCGCCAAGTTCGAAACCTATGTGAACGGCGGCGGCAAGCTGTGGCAATCAACCTGTAACTACAGCGCTACAGCTGTCGAACCCCTGACGGTGGGTGGAGTCCTTAGCGCCACTGACTTAGAAGATTACAATGACATCGTCGCGCCGGGCCATCCTTGGGTGGTTGGCGTGCCGGGTACCGTGTTTGGAACAAGCGCTAATCACGACAGCTTCACCAATCTCTACCCGGGCTCGACCGTCGTAGCCCAGACCCAGACGTCAGTTTTACCCACCCTAGTAGACTATAACTATGGCTCGGGGCGCGTTCTGATCAGCAGCATGACGCTCGAGTTCGCTTGGCAAAATGGTTGGGATTTCGGGCCAATCTTGGAGAATTCACTGCTTAATATGCTCGGGGCCGGCCCGGATGCCCTGTGGCTCTCCGAAGTGCCGTCGGTGGGGGTTGTACCGGCAGGCGGGTGGCATGATATCGCCGTGACCTTCGATGCTGCCGGTTTGTCGCCGGGCACCTATACCGGAAACGTCCTTATCCAGAGCGATGATCCTGATGAATCGCTCGTTGTTATACCCGTCACCATGGACGTGACCGGCTGCCCGGGCGGGCCGAATGAGCCCTTCTTTACCACCCAAGACAATGAGAATAACGCCTTGGCTGGGATGGGTGACTGCGATATGGACACCTACCTCTTCAATGACAGTCCCATCGCGCCCATCGAGTTCAACATCGAGGTGCCGGATGCGAGCGGCATTGTTTTCGCCGAGTTGCATATCAACAATTGGGACGTGGACGAGAGCGGCGGCGAGGTGGATGATGTTTACTTCAACGGCCACTACGCTGGCACGCTGACTGGTGCCGATGCTACATGGTCGACGACCGTGCTGCCGTTGGATCCTGCTTGGCTAGTCACTGGCGACAATTTGGTCCAGGTGGACATCGACGTTCTGAATCCCGGGGAACCGCTCTGGGCTGTCAACATCGATTGGGGACAAATCGTCGTTGGAACCCGAGAAGCCTACATCCGCTCTGCTGATATTCTCAATCCACCGCCTTATAACCCCGGTACGGTGATGGATGTGGGTGTGGAGGTCGACACAAGCTTAACCTCGCAGGACGTGCGCACTGAGATCAACCTGCGTGATCCTGGGGGCGTCATTCTCGACGGTCAGGTGATCAACCACACGGTCACAGGCAGCGGAGACGATCCGGTCTTTTCTAGTCTAAACATCCCACCCGATGCTGCGATAGGTCCCGGATACGACATCCAAGTGCTGGTTTACGACTTGAACACGCTGCTCTTCCAGGATTCAACCCTCATCCCCTTTGAGGTGGTGCTCGAAGGCGCTGACCTAGAAGTTACCAAATCCGATTTTGCAGACCCTGTACAGGTTGGAGATCAGATCACTTATGAAATCACCGTCCTTAACCACGGGCCGGAAGTGGCCACCAACGTCGTTTTAGTGGACACGATGTCCGACTATACCACCTTTGTATCTTCAACCCCGGGCTCGCCGACCTGCACAGAATCGGGCAATGTTCTGACTTGCGCGCTGGGCAACCTGAACCCAGGTTCGAACGCCACTGTGACAATCGAGGTTTGGGCGCCGGACGTGGCTGCCTCATTACTCAATGTGGTCGACGTCTCGGCAGACCAGCCCGATCCAAATATGGATAACAACCACGTTCTCGAGCAGACGTTAGCCGTAACCGGTTACCGGCCCCATGACTGTAATGTAGCCGACAATCCGATCAGCAATTGCAGCTTTGAGAACGACTTCACCGATTGGGTAACCGAGGATCTCTCCAGCCCGTTCTTATCACTGCAGGTAGGTGGGGCTGGTCTATCCCCTGGATTTGGTTTATTCACCAGCGCCCCCACGCACGGCAACCTGGCCGCGCTTCACGGCTTTGACGGTGATGGCCCTGGCTGGATACGCATTGCACAGGATGTGGGTTTGCCACCATCAGCCGGTAGCCTGGTGTTCGATTACCGGGCTGGCTGGGACTTGCTGACCTACAATTATCCTGGGACGAGCGACCGCTACTTCGGGGTCAACATTGAACCCGTTGGCGGTGGTCCAGCTCTGCAAACCACGGACATACTATTGGCAAGCATGGACACCATCATCTTGGATAGTGCTGACCAAACCGGGTTGGTGGATATATCCGCCTTCGCCGGTATGGAGGTGCGCATCAGCTTTGACTGGTATGTTCCCGACACCTCGTCCGGTCCGGCGTTCTTCCAGCTTGATAATGTTATGGTAACCGAGACGGTTGCTCCGGCTACGCTATTAGTTGTGCCAACCCCGCAAGAAGTACCGCTGGGTGGCAATGCCACCGTCGACATCATCGTCGAGGATGTATCCGATCTCTACGGTCTGTCGATGGAGCTGCACTTCGACCCCGCCTTTGTCGAGGTGGTTGACGACGATCCCGGAACAGCCGGTGTGCAAATCACGCCTGGAAGCTGCCCATCACCGGACTTCGTGGTTCAGAACGCAGCTGACAACGCGGTGGGGACGATCACCTACGATGTAACGTCCCTCTCACCTTCTCTTCCTTGCGACGGTACCGGCCACGTGGCAACCATCACCTTCCGCGGGTTGGCTCCAACTCGTTCAAGCCCCCTGGACTTCACCGCCTGGCTCCTGGCCGATACAAACGGGTTTGAAATCCCGGCCAACGCTGTCGGTGGTGAGTTGATCGTGCCTGAAACAGGCTTTGTCGAAGGGTGGGTGGAGATGCAGGGTCGGGCCGACCATACCGGCACCGAGGTTTGTGCCTGGGATGGCGCGGTTCAGGTGGCCTGCCAGCCAACAGCGCCAGACGGTTACTTCAATCTTGCCGTGCCCGATGGGACGTATGACGTAACCGGCGTTGCGGCTCGGTATCTGGATACCGAGAAGT
>JASFVL010000527.1:0-3322 GCA_050049875.1 Anaerolineales bacterium | reverse complement strand
AGCGGTGATATTTTGGGTGGGTTCCAACCCATTGGAGTTGTTAAAGCGGGTATCGTTGATCTGAGCGGTCAGCGTGACGGGCTCTCCGGCTTCCACAAAGGCGGTGGACAGCGCCAGGTTCAGGGCATCTGGTCCCGCGGGGGTCAAGTAGGGCGTCCGGGAGACTCTGGCGGCGTAGATCAGCGAGGAAAGGTTGTCCGGCAGGATGGTGTTCTCAAAAGTGTTACAGTCTTGGAAGAAAGAAGTGCCCAGCTCGTAAGCGTAAGACGCCAGCCCCAGGTCTCCATAGGCGAAATCGTCAGTGGTACCATCAGTGGGGTAGAGATCGATGGCTTGAGCGGGGGAGTAGCCGTTATCGTAAGCCAACTTGCGCCCCAAAGATTGCAGGGCATTGCCGTTTGGAGCCTGGCTGTCGGTGAAACCCCACGGCCAGAGCACTAACTCACCAAAGCTGTGCAAATCCAAGAAGACGCCCGTCGCATCAGCAGGGGATGGAGCATCCAAAGGATCCTCACGCTGGTCTGGGAACACTGAGCGGAGGTAATTCTGAACGGCCTGGGTCTCAGGCTCGGAAGCAGGGCTTTCGGCGCGGAAGGTCTCGTTGCATTCGGAGCCGCTGGAGCCGCCACAGCAACCCCACTGGAATTCAAAATTTCGATTGAGGTCAACGCCGCGCGAGGTGGTGTCCGCACAATAGTTGTTGTTGGTGTTCTTGCGCCACAGGTAGCCCTGCTCAGCCCATTTGCGCCCGTCGGGGTTGGAAAGCAATAAGAGATGGATTTCATGGTAATCTAACAGCCAGGTGACATCTGGGTCGACCCCATAATTTCCCACCAAATATTCAGCAAAGCGAGTGTTGAGCTCCGCTGGGGTGTATTCACGGGCATGAATGGAGGTCATGGCAAAGAGTTTGGGTTTCGGACCGGCGACGGCGGAATTGGTCAAACGCAGCACCATCATATCGTAACCAGGCTCTCCACCGGGCTCAACCTTCTCCCACGAGTCGCCGATATCGATCCAGGTAGCCAGCTCCGGATAGTCAGCAACGATACCTTCAGCAGTGGCAAAAGTCTCTTCAACTGTACGATAGCAGGGATACCCTGGAATGCCCGTGGTTTGCCCCGGAAGGGCTTGCCGAGGCTGGTTGATCTGAGCGGTCATCTCAAGATCGATCTCCAAACGAAACCCCATGCCTATGAGTAGATTGTACTGTTCTGGGGTGACCCCGAGTACTATAAAGCCTTCCCGGTAGTCTACATCCCAAGGTTCCAGCCAGGAGGCTACCGCATCTACCATCTGGCGATCGCTGAAATAGGCGCGCACCACCCAGAAATCGTATTCATCCACCTCCTCAGGGCTCTGAAGGATTTGTGCCGCCTGAAATTCCCCGCGCGACCAACTGACACCGGAGAGACTCGCCTCATCGCCTTCAAGCAGCGCCTGAGCCTGCTTCGAGGGCCACAAAAAGGCTATCAGGATAACAGCTAAAAGTAAAATGGATGCGCTTATTAACTGGATGCTGGTCCTCTTCGAAAATTTCATTGTGGATTCAAGCGGAAGAGGACCTCACCTTCCGCCGTCTTTCCCTACGCATGCGGCGGATGAAAGCAGGAGAGTTCAGCCCGCGCTCCAGCAGATAGGTGAGATAATGCTGCATCAGGTCCTCGACCTCACGCTGCACAGCGGGGGCGAAGCGCGAGCGCCGTACCTCAGCGTAGCTGCTGCGCTGCAGAAAGCGCATATATTTGAGCGCCCGCCGGGAGACCGGGCGCGCCTCCGCCTCGCCGCCTCCGCAACCCGGGCACAGCACACCACCCTGCGCGGGTGAGAAGAACTGGTCTTGGGGCTTGATCTCTTCCTTGCATTGAGTGCAGTTCTTGAGCTCGGGACGGAAACCAACCAGATCGAGCAGTCGAAACTCATAATAGCGCACGACTCGCTGGGGCGCCTCCCCTTGGCTCAGGCGCGCTAAGGTATCTGCTAGCAGGTGATAAAGCGAGCGGTTTTCCCCCTCCTCGTAGGAGAAGCGATCCAGTAATTCAACCACGTAAGCCGCGTAACCTAATATGACTAAATCCTCACGCAGAGGTAGATGGGCTTCCACAGTTTCGGCTTGAGTCAGGATGAAGAGATCCCTACCGCGAGCCAATTGCATAGATGAGCGAGTGAAAGGCTCTACGTGCCCGGCTTTACGGGAGTGAGGTTTGCGCACCCCCTTAGCGATGGCTTTGACCTTGCCTAACTGGCGCGTGTACAGCGAGAGCAAGCGGTCCGCTTCTCCAAAATCGCTGTAACCCAGGACGATCCCCTCAACGCGCAAAGAACGTTCTCTTGGCGGCATGAGGTGATTATACCTTTTTTGAAGAGTTTATGGCGAGGATGGGTAGTGGAGCTCCCCCCCTTCTTCTTGAACTGCACAACATCGAAGTGTTATTCTCTTAGACTGGATGTATAATATCAACATGAACTCATCCCAACAAACTTCCCGCGACCATCTAGCGCTGCTCTATCAACTGTCCCAAACCTTCAACTCCTCCTTGGATCTGGACGAGGTGCTGAACCGAGTCATAGATGAGGTTATTGCAGCCACGCGCGCCGAGCGAGGTTTTATCATGCTGCGCGAATCCGATGGGGACTTGACTTTTCGCACCGCACGGGGGATGGCTAAAGAGACGATCGACGAACCCGAATTCCAAATATCACGCGGTGTGGTGGAAAAAGCAGCCCGCGAGGGTGAACCCATCCTGACCAGCGACGCCCAACACGACCCTCGCTTCAGCGGTCGCGAGAGTGTTTTAGGGCTTAAGCTGCGCTCCATCCTGTGCGTCCCGCTCAAACTCAAGGATTCCGTCTCGGGGGTGATTTATGTGGACAACCGCATCCAAGCGGGTATCTTCACCGAAGACGACCTTAACCTGCTCAACGCCATCGCCGCCAGCGCCGCCATCGCTATCGAAAACGCCCGCCTGTTCCAGATCGCGGTTGAGAAAGGGCGTATGGAGCGCGAGCTTGAGATGGCCTACAAAGTGCAGAGCAGTTTGATCCCAAGGGAGATCCCTCAGATTCCCGGATGGCAGATCGCCGCCACATGGGTGCCAGCCCGGGAGGTGGCGGGCGATTTCTACGATTTCTTCTCTGGAAAAGAGGGACAATGGGGCCTGGTGATCGCTGATGTAGTGGATAAAGGCATGGCCGCAGCCCTTTTCATGGCCAACAGCCGCAGCATCCTGCGAGCCAGTGTTCGCCAAACCGCCCGTCCCATGGACGCCATCAGCGAAGCCAACCGGTTAATCTGCGCCGACGCAGCATACGGCATGTTCCT
>JASFVL010000526.1:0-3333 GCA_050049875.1 Anaerolineales bacterium | reverse complement strand
GGTCTGAAAACTCAGCCCACTTGGTATCTTTGTATCTCCCAATTTCACCGATGAATTTAACCCCCTTTCCTCTCAATTCCTTGACCGCGGCGTCCAGATCTTCTACCAAGAAACCGATGACGAGCGGTTGCTCCTGGTGTTCCTTTGGCTGGGACCACGCTTTACCTCCAGTATAAATTTCGAAGAGTGAGTCTTCGCCGACGTCGAAATGCGCCCAGCCATCCCCCCTTCTAAGCAGTTTGAGTCCCAGGACATCCTCATAGAACGCGACCGCTTTGTCCAAATCCTCCACAAATAGACCAGCCCATACATATCCTTTAACTTTCATTGAAATTACCTCCTGTGAAATACGCACATATTTTATCCGAATTTCAAGGTTGAGAAGAGACACGCCGCGTAACGTTCCCCGTAACGCTTCCAAGACGGCTGGGGTGTAAAATAAAGATCTAAGGAGGCTTACATGCAAATTATTGGCGCTGGGTTTGGGCGCACCGGCACGTTGTCGCTGAGGGTTGCCCTCGAGCAATTGGGCTTTGGGCCTTGCTACCATATGATCGAAGTGTTTAAACACCCTGGACATATTCAGGTTTGGCAAGCAGCTGTGGAAGGTGAGGAGATCGATTGGCGCAATTTTCTGCGGGACTATAATGCCGGGCTGGATTATCCCTTGGCAGCTTTCTACTGGGAGATCAGCGCCGCCTATCCTGAAGCCAAGGTCATCCTGACCGTGCGGGATCCCGAGAGATGGTACGATAGTACTAGGGAAACCATTTATCGCGGCACCGCGATCCCGGATTGGTTCTTGCGGTTCCTACCGCCCTTTCGAGGCATGAAGAGGATGGTTACGGCGGCGATTTGGGAGCGCTTGTTCGACGGGCGTTTTGAGGATCGTCAGCATGCCATCCGCGTCTTCGAAGAGCACATTGAAGAGGTGCAGCGCACGGTTCCACCCAAGAGACTGCTCCTCTATCACGTCAAAGATGGCTGGGGACCGCTGTGCGATTTCCTGGGTGTCGCGGTGCCGGAAGGCCCTTTTCCCCATATCAATGATCGCAGAATGACCCAGCGGATGTATCTGGGCGCCCGGCTCGTCGCCGGAGTTTTGGTGTTTGTGCTGGTGGGTTTCCTGATTTGGTTGGTGAGCGTGATCGTTTGAGGGGGTTATCAGAGTCCAAGATGGTTAGTGTGTCGGCGAACCCGAGTCGGTGGGCCGGTTTACCGAACTGGTCTTGCGGCGCGTCTTTTTCGAGCTAGTTGAGGGGAAGGGTTGGGACAAAGCGGATATCCTGATGGAACGGGCGACTTTGAGTCTATCGACCCAGCCAGCGTTCGTCATTTATCTCCCACTTGCGGGGATAGAATAAGGAACAATAAGCCCACCGCCCTCTGCAGAGCAGCCAAAGGCCAATGGTTGAAAACGCTCTGAGCGCAATAAAAGGAATAATTCGTTCAAAATAACCCAAATATGCTCTATTTCATCGTTTATTATTATAATAAGCACCCTGTTTAGCGGAATACCCTTTAGGGATCCTCTAATACAAAGCACCGCACCTTAGTGCAGGCAGCGGGCACAGCACGTGTGGTTCACTTCACTGATGCTGATTGAAGTTTCGCGGGTGCTGCGCTGACAATCTGTTAATTCGGAGCAAAAACTGTGAAAGCTTGACAAAGGCCAATGATTGAAACCATCGGCTGAGAACTAAAGCGCGTTGACAACGTACTGGAGGGACGTGATTTCAAATGAAATTGAGAACATTGTGGTTGTTTTTTGTCATACCAAGCCTGTTACTGTTCACCGTCGCTGGCACTGCTGCGCACTCAGACGACAACAACGCGGACATCGATGCTTTTGTGCGGGAACAGATGGAAAGCCTCGGCATTCCCGGCTCGGCGCTGGCCATCGTGCGCGGTGAGCAGATCGTTCATTTGACGGGCTACGGCGTGGCTAATCCGGAGGGCGACTCGGTCACGCCGCGAACACCTTTTCTACTGGCCTCGTTGAGTAAGTCGATGACGGCCGTTTTGGTGACACCCAACTTCTTCTCCCCAGCAGTATGACCACACTACATACCCCCGCTATAAGCATCGACCCTGGCGTGGAATATGCGATGGGCTGGGCTGTCTGGGAGTTTGAGGATGTGGCGCAACCGGGAGGCGCACCCCCCACAGCCTTGTCGCACGGGGGTGACTGGCTGGGATTCATCCACCTCATGCTGTTTATCCCCGAACGAGATTTAGGCGTCGTCCTGCTCATGAACGGCCACGATACGACCATTTCCTCCGCATTCGAGAACATCGCCTTCGATGTGGCTTTGCTGGCATTGGGGCTGGAGGCGCAACATTACCCGCTGCAAGAAGATGCCCTGACGCGAAATTTGAAACCGCTGTCCGTTGGTATCATCCTTCTATTGTTTATCGGCGGTATGGTCGCAATTCGCCGGCTGCACGGCGAAGCGTTCAGCCATCAAGACGGATGGCTTTTTGCCGGGCTGGCTGTTATTGACCTAGCACTGGTCATTTACACGTTGTTGATCCGCCTGCCCAATGGTGAGTCGAGCGTGCGGCAGGTCCTGCGCTTCGAGCTTGACCTAGGCATCATGCTGCTGGTCATCCTGCTACTGACGATTGGCTGGGGCAGCATGCGCACACTATGGGCCATTCGGCGCTGGCGGGCAGATACGAGGAAGTAATCATGAACCGATTGAAGATTCAATTGCGACCAGCGGCATTTGTGGATTTACCAGTAGGGTAAAAAAGCGGCGGATCCAGAGGTAGATTCCGGCAGCCTGACTGGAGCCACTCGGCTCTATGAAAAGGCTGGTATGCGCCTCTTCCGCCAGTATGATGATTATGAAGAGGAGATTCAGGCCGGTAAGGACATGATCGTCCGATAAGGGCTAAGATACCTCCAGTGATTAAAAAGCTAAAAACCACTAAACTAGCATGCCTGAAAAAGTAATTACCAACCTGGAACAAGTAACAACTGAATGGCTAACGGCCGTTCTCACCAACAGCGGCGCTTTAACGGGTGGTTCGGTAACAGCACTCAACGTGGATACAGGCCAGGGAAACTGGTCAACCAGCGGCACGCTACGCCTGAGCTACACGGACGACGTCCAGGGCGAACGACCGGCGCGCCTTTTCCTAAAGATGGTCAACACCGATACTGGGGATGGTGAGTTCTTTGGCCCATCCGAAGTGACCTGCTACACCCACGACTACGCGGATGTGACGGATGCGCCGCTGCTGCGTTGTTATGACGCCCGTTTTTCAGAAACTTTACAGCGCTACCACCTGTTGCTGGAAGACGTCTCCCAAACCCACGTCAAGGCG
>JASFVL010000112.1:0-10446 GCA_050049875.1 Anaerolineales bacterium | reverse complement strand
GCCATACAGTTCAAGACGGCGCGGCTTTGCAGCTTTGCAGGTCGGCTTCACTTTCGTGATCCTCTACCCAGCTTTCTCGCCCCCGGGGACGCACATCGCCGCGGCCTGCTTCGGAATTCCCACCTTATTGAGCTTCGCCTGGGATTGGCTGATCGCCAGCGGCGCGATCCCCCCTGACTCCGGGGCGCGCTTCCCGAAGCTGAAAGAGATCAGCCTGCGCTGGATCCCGCTGGGTCTGCGCCTGGCAGCCGTGGTCTTGACGATTTTCAGCCTGACCAACTTCACCGGGAGTACAGCTTCAAGACCCCTCTACCTGACCTCGCTTTTTGTCCTGGTCTTGGTCATGCTTACCTTGGGCGTGCTGGGGCGCAGCGCCGCCCTCGCTGGCTTAATCGCCTTGGGGTTGCAACAAAACCTGGCACCGCTCTCAGCGCTTCAGTTTATTCTGATCCCTATCTACACAGCGCTGCTCTACTTGGGCAGCGGTGCCCTCTCGCTTTGGCCCTTGGAGGACCGCTGGGTCTACCAGCGGGCGGGGGAGCGGGGGCCGTGAGAGCTAAGGCTGCCATGAACCTGTACCAGCGGTTCGCCTTCGGCTGCCTCTTCCCATTAGGCACAATGGTTGCCAGCACTTTGATGACATCTTGCCGGTCAAGGTGACCATTGTTCTTCTTTTCTAAATGCCTCCTTCCGATGGGGGCATTTTGTCACTTCCCGGCCAGCAAAGCAAAACGCCCCGATGTAGACCGGAGCGCAGGTATGCGATAAAATATAGAACTCATTTATACGCTGAGTCATTTTGCTCATCCGGTTTCTGTTCATCTTTCCCACTCAGTTGAAACAACTCAGCCCCCGCCTCTTCGGGATTGAAACCACTTGGCCATTGGGTGCTATTGCTATACTTGGCATTGTTAAGAGATGCCCCATCCAATTTACTCCTCAACAAGTTGGCTCCTCGCAGGTCGGTTTCACGCAGATTAGCCTCTCTCAAATCAGACCTGTTCAGATCAGATCCGCTCAGGTCAGCCTTGTTCAAGGTAGCTCCAAACAGATCAGCCTTGCTCAAATCAGCGTTGGGTAGTTTGGTCATGAAGAGGTCAGCATTTGTCAAATGGGCCTTATGCAAGATGGCCCCTCGCAGGTCAGCTCCTCTCAGGTTAGCTCCAATCAGGTCGGCCTCGCGCATGAAGCACCCTCTCAGATCAGCCTTGCGAAGATCGGTGCCCTCCAGCACAACCTTGTATAGGTCAGCGCTTTGGTGGTCAAAGAGGGTACCAACCAAACTGGCCTCGCGTAGGTCAGCGTTTGTTATCCATGCCCAACGCAGATCAGCTGCATCCAGGACAGCCTCGCGGAGATTGGCCCTGCCTAGACTTACCCTAATTAGATTGGCCTTAGTGAGATCAGCCTTACTCAGATCAGCCTTATTCAGGTTAGCTCCACTCAGGTCAGCCTCGCTAAGGTCTGATCCACTCAGACAAACGTTATACATGTTCGTTCGGCTTAAATCAGCACCTACAAGCGATACTTCCTTAAGGATAAAATCGGAAAGATTCGAATCTCGTAGGAATTGGAATAGGATGTTCTTTCTATCTGTATCTAGTATCCTCAGAGTAGTTATCGTTCTAACTTGAGCGACATCAACAACAGGATCTTCGAGGTGGTCTTTCTTCTTAGCTAACTCTTGCTCCAGCAACAATTCCGCCATTTTGTCCAGGTAGTTTTGCAGGGATTCTTCCCTTTGCTGATCCGTTGCAAGCTTTTGCGCTCTTGTACGAGCGGCCTGGTTGAACCATAATGCACTAAATGCTAATATAGCGGGTACAACAAGCAATTCTAACCAATCCCAGAGGGTATGCCCCTCGAATCCTGTCCGAACTCCCAATACATTCCTTTGTACAAAGAGCGAATAAACAACCCAGATTGTTAAAGCAATGAGGACCACTATTAGAATTGAAAAGGCGACACTTCGTTTTTTCATTGAAGCTTCATCAGAACAATCATTGTCAAATTGGTCAAGCCAGGAAGAAATGGGATAGGGCCATTAATAGATCTCATTTCACCAATAATGAATACCGCAATACCTATCATACCATCCAATTACGATAGGCTTTCTTTTCCCACTGAGGCTTAGTTCTCTCTGTGGATGAAGCTGTTTACTGAATAGATACTCTTTGAGTTTGTCAGGTTGCGCAGTCTCTCTAGTTCCGGGATTGAAGACAATGTCATCACGTTGGTAGCAATATAGGCGATTCCATGTGGACATGGCAGAATCCCAGGAGGTTTTAATGAGATCTTGTTTTCACAATTACTTACACAATTTTTTACAGATTTGATTCAGGGCGAAGTGGCAACCAATATATCAAACCGCCCTTTATTTTGCGCCCAATATTCAGTTATTAAGGTTCAAGCTTATGCTGCTAACAGAGTGGGGAATCACTCCACATCAACCTCGCCATCCCGAACAGGTAAATCATGCATCAGATAGCCCCTTAAGTAAGCAACCGTCGCCCATGCGCTCTTGCCTTCGGGGTACATTCTCTGATGATTGCGTAAACCTTCGACCACAATCCGGGGGGCTTCCCTTGAAGGTGTTTGTACGCCCACTGTAGTACAGAACTGAGCGGGTCAATGGTATAATCCTCCCACGATGGAAGGCGAATTTCACCCCGAACGCATCCCCGCCCGCGGGGAACGCGTCGCCTGGACACTGGCGATCGTCACCGGCCTGACCTGGCTGGTGCTGGTCTGGCGCCAACCGCAAGTCCCGCTGGCGGCACTGATCCTTTTCATCTTCCTGCTGCTCGCCGCCCTGAGCATCAGCTTCAGCAACTGGATGGACCGCAACACGCTCCTGCGCCTGAGCGACGAAGGCATCGCATTCCGCAACGGGCTGAGGGATGTCTCCTTGACTTGGGACCAGATTCAGGAAGTGCGCAGCCTGCCCGACCGCTGGGGAAAGCGGGTGCAGGTTATCGGAAAGCGGCAGGACACCCAAGCGAGCCGCCGCACCAGCTTCGAGTTCCGCACCCTGAGCGAGGTCACGTACCAAGGGGACGTCAAAGGGCGCATGGGCTTCGCCCAAGGCGAAGAGATCCTGGAGACGATTCTAAAATCCAGCGGCCTGCAGGAGACGAATAAAAGCGAGGGAGTTCGCTATTATGCCCGCCCTTAGGGACGAGGCTGCACGCCGCGTTCCGACTGCGCTCTCAAGCACCGAGGGCGTTTTTTGTTTGCGGGGCTGTCAGGAACACAGCTATGGAAATGTCATTGCGAAAGAGCGGAGCGACTGAAGCAATCTTCTCCAATAACGGAGAGACCGCTTCGCCACCTTCGGCGCCTCGAAGTGATAGATCTACTGTCGTTAGCAACACCTAGGAGGTAAAGATGCAGATGACGATCGATGAACAAGTGGCCCTTTTGATGCAGGGCACCGAGTACGGCGACGAGGGGCTCAAACAGGCCATGGCGGACGAACTGCGCCAGCGGTTGATAGAAGCCCAGAAAGAAGGCCGCCCCTTGCGGGTGTACTGCGGCTACGACCCCACCGCCCCCGACCTGCACCTGGGACACACCGTGACCATGCGCAAACTGCGCCAGTTCCAGGAGCTGGGTCATGAGGTGACCTTCCTGATCGGGAACTACACCTCCCTGGTGGGCGACCCTTCCGATAAAGATAAACTGCGCCCCAGGCTCACCCCCGAGCAGATCGCCGAGAACGCCCAAACCTACGCCAAACAGGCTTACAAAATCCTCGACCGGGAGAAGACCAAAGTCCGTTATAACGCGGAATGGCTCTCCGAGCTGGACCTGGAGCAGTTGATCAGACTGGCTTCCAACTTCACTGTACAGCAATTCTTGACGCGCGAGAATTTCAAGCTGCGCTTCGAAAAGGGCGACCCCATCTACCTGCACGAGACCTTCTACGCCCTCATGCAGGGCTACGACGCCTACGCCATGCGCAGCGACGTGCAGGTGGGCGGCACGGACCAGTTGTTCAACATCGTCACTGCAGCCCGAAAATTAATGACCTTCATGGGTGAGAAACCCAACGTGGCGATCATCATGGGCATCCTGCCCGGCACCGACGGGGTGGTGCGCATGAGCAAATCCACCGGCAACCACATCGCCATCCTGACGCCCCCCAAGGACATGTACGGCAAGATCATGAGCCTGCCCGACGCGGCCATGGGCGACTTCTTCCGTCTGGTAACGCGCTGGACCCCCGCAGAGATCGCTGAAATCGAAGCCGACATCGCTGAGGGACGCTTGCACCCGCGCGACGCTAAGATGAAGCTGGGGCGCGAAATCGTCACCATTTATCACAACGCGGCTGCCGCCGAAGAGGCCGAGGCCGCCTTCGTGCGCGTCTTCCAGCAGGGCGACATCCCCAAGGAGATGCCCGAATACCAGCTCGAGCCTGGCAAGACCGTGCTGGAGGTGCTCGCGGAGGGCGACTTGGTGAGCAGCAACAGCGAGGGGCGCCGCATGCTCAAGCAGAACGCCGTCAGCCTGGATGGCGAGAAACTCCAGGACCCCTACCAAACCTTCCCAGGTCCAGGCGTACTGCGGGTGGGCAAGCGCAAGTTCCTACGAGTGGTGAAATAGCTCCCAGTTGGGCGCACCACGCCCTTCTAACTCTCACCCACCCTCTTCAACCCCATAACCTCTCTATCTAGTGGACATGGTTGACGACCCCATCTTTTACCCCATCGCCCTGATCGCCGTTCTAATCATTGGTGTTTCAAAAAGCGGCTTTGGCAGCGGACTTGGTGTGTTGGGTGTGCCGCTGATGTCATTGGTGATCCCCCCGATTCAAGCCGCGGGGATTTTGCTGCCCCTGCTTTGTGTGATGGACATCTTCAACGTTTGGCATTACCGCTTCACCTGGGATAAGACCAACCTGCGCATCCTGCTGCCCGCCGGGCTTTTTGGCATCTTGCTGGGGACCTTCACCTTCCGCTACCTCTCCGAAGCACATATGCGCATCCTTGTTGGCACGATCGCCATACTGTTTGTCGCCAACTTTTTCTTCGGACCTAAGGGAAAATCACAAAGCGGTCCTGATCCACTGCGAGGCGGCTTCTGGGGCACGGTCGCCGGTTTCGCCAGCTTCGGCGTTCACGCCGGGGGGCCGCCTGTGAGTATTTACTTGCTGCCCCAGCGCTTAGACAAAACGCTCTTTGTGGGCACCAGCGTACTCTTCTTCACCGTGGTCAACTACGTCAAACTGATTCCTTACTACTTCTTGGGTCAGCTCAACATCGGCAACCTAACCACCTCCCTGCTACTCGGTCCTTTGGTTCCGCTCGGATTCTGGCTGGGCATAAAGCTGCACAAACGTATGGACGAGCAGCTTTTTTACAATTTGGCATATACCTTTTTACTTATCGCGGGGTTGAAGATATTGTACGATGGCATCACCAGTTTATAGCACACCGGCACGTGGGGGCAACCCGTAAAATCCCCCTCGCCCCTGCGCGACAATGAGAAAGATAGGAAAATGCAATTCAACACCGACATCTCCCTGGCCCACCAGCTCGACGCCCAGGACGAACTGGCCTCCTTGCGGGAAGCCTTCGTCATCCACGACCCCGACACCATCTACCTGGACGGCAACTCCCTAGGGCGCTTGCCTAAACCCACGGCGGCGCACCTAGCGGATGCCATCGAGCGCCAGTGGGGTCAGCGCCTGATCCGCTCCTGGAACGAGAGCTGGATGGGGGCGCCGCATGCCATTGGGGATAAAATCGCCCGCCTGATCGGAGCCCAATCCGGCGAGGTGATCGTCAGCGACAGCACCTCGATCGCCCTCTTCAAACTGGCCGTCGCCGCGCTGCACGCCCGCCCAGGGAGGACCAAGATCGTCAGCGACGAACTCAACTTCCCCTCCGACTTGTACATCTTCCAAGGCATCATCGAGCTTTTGGGTAAAGGCCACAAACTCGAGCTGGTACCCTCGCAAGACGGTATCTCCATCGCTCAGGCTGACCTGGAAGCCGCCATCGACGAGACCACCGCCCTGGTGGGGTTGACCCACGTGGCTTTCAAGAGCGCCTTCATGTACGATATGGAAGCCATAACCGAAACAGCCCAACGCACCGGCGCGCTGACCCTGTGGGATCTGAGCCACTCGGTGGGCGCCGTGCCGCTGGAACTGAACGCCTGGGGCGTCGATTTGGCCGTGGGCTGCTGCTACAAATACCTCAACGGTGGTCCGGGCGCGCCCGCCTTCCTGTATGTGCGGGAAGACTTGCAGGACGAGCTGATGCAGCCCATCTGGGGTTGGTTTGCGGCGCAATCCCCCTTCGACTTCGAGCTGGACTTTACACCCGCGGCTGGCATCTCGCGCTTCAAAGTCAGCAGTCCCCCGGTGCTCTCCATGCTGGCAATCGAGCCGGCCCTCGACCTGCTATTGGAGGCCGGCATGCAGCGCCTGCGCGCCAAGAGCGTGCGCCAGAGCGAGTACCTGATCCACCTGGCTGAAGAGTGGCTGGTCCCCTTGGGATTCGAGTTAGGTTCCCCGCGCGACCCGGCCCAGCGCGGCTCGCACGTCTCGCTGCGCCACCCTGAGGGCTACCGGGTCAACCGGGCGCTGATCGAGCCTGAAGGCGCTTCCGTGCGCGTCATCCCCGACTTCCGCACGCCCGACAACATCCGCCTGGGGATCGCCCCGCTCTACACCTCCTTCAGCGATGTCCGCCGCGCCCTGGACAGAATGCGCGCCATCGTGGAGACGAAAGAGTTCGAGCGCTTCCCCCACGAGCGCCTGGCGGTGACGTGAATCTGGACAATGGACCATGGACGACAGACGATTTCGCGGCGAATTGTACGAATATTGTACGAATGAAGAATAACGATTAGCGAATAATGAATGTAACATTCAAAAGACACGAACTCCCCATGGCGTATTCGATGATCGCCGCTGCAAATAGAATAAAACCTCGCAGGGACGGTCGCCACCCGATTGACAAATTCTTTTTGCTGTGGACAGCGTTTAATTCGATTTACACTACGATCGCTCATCACCGGGGTCATAGCCCACAGTTGATGGTAAGCGACGACGGCACGATTGAGACTCACACAAATGGAAACGTGAAGATCCCCGAAGTTAGAAAGGTCAGCGAAAGAGAGCAAATCCACCTGGCGCTTGAAGAATTCGACGACCAGCTGAAACACGAACTGATCCTGCATGAAAGCACCAAATTCTTCGTCAGCCGGACCCCCTATTGGCAGGGGAAACCAATCGAGCACGACGCCTTTGGGCAAAGAGTCAACGGCGTAATCAATGTGAACTACACCACCAGCAGCGATTATCCCATTTGGAGTCCCGTTGACCCCCAGATTTATGAAGGGTACCTGGAAAATCCCGACAACGAGGCAGATCGGGACTTTTTAAGCGGACAAATCGTGGACTTGCTTTACACGGTCAGGGATAATCTGATGCACTTTGGCAGAAAATTCGACGATTCGAACGATCTTGCCGTGTTCGAGAAGGCACTGCCGCCGCTTGAGATCATTGTTGCCTCTTTCACCCTATAACCCAACCCCAGCCCTTCTCTAAACCCTCCCCAGGATACGCCCATCTCTTAACCACGAAGGACACAAAGATTCACTAAGTAGAGACTAATTCTAGAGCGCGGGTGTATTTCCTGTCCCTTTCCCCCTGTTTGGGCACGGCACAGATAATCGCAGGCAACCGCATGGAAGTGCAAGAGACGGCGAGTTACCTGTGTAATAACTCAATCCATATAAAGCAAACGGCCACCTTTTCAGGTGACCGAAGACCAACGAGCTAACGTTGGTGCTGTTGTATATAATATATACAAATACTGAAGTTATGTCAAGGGATATTAACATGTCAATACAGGATGAGCGGGTCATTGTTTATATCGATGGGTTCAACCTTTACTTCGGGCTTAGGGCAAAGGGTTGGTACAAATATTATTGGTTGAATATGAAAACTTTCGCAGAATCCTTGTTGATCCCTGATCAAACTCTCGTTCACACGAAGTATTTCACCTCAAAAGTGTCAAGACCTGAGGCGAAGAGGAAAAGACAAGCTGCATACCTCAGCGCTCTGAGTACGCTGACAGGCTTGAGTATTTACTATGGTCGTTATCAGTCTATATCGGAAAGCTGCCAACATTGTGGGCATACTTACACCACTTCCAATGAAAAGAAAACGGATGTAAATATCGCAACCCATATGCTTGTAGACGTTTTTCAAGACCGCTTTGACACAGCGATACTGGTCTCTGCTGATAGTGACCTGGTATCCCCGATATCGGAAATTCTCAGGTTATTCCCACACAAATACGTGAAAGTTGCATTTCCCCCAGAACGCTCATCCTTTGAATTAAAGAATACCGCTCCAACGAGCTTCACAATCTACGAGAAAAAATTCAGAAAGAACCAATTCCCCGATCAAGTTCAATTGCCTTCAGGTTTTATCGTTAAGCGCCCGGGAAAGTGGAGATAACTCGCCGCAACCACCCTAAGAATTTGTCATCGCACCCATCCTGAGGGCACGTTTGCTTTGTTCAGTGTGAACTCCAGGAAGGAACTAGCAAAGCGACGATGCCATCCCCTCCACTGAGGAGGAAAATTCTATTTACTGAAGTTCGAGGCTTGGAGGTTGCCTACCACGAAGGGCACAAAGATTCACTAAGTAGAGACTGGTATTAGAGCGCGGGTGTATTTCCCTGCCCCTTTCCCTCCGGGGGTCCTAGTGGATCGCTGCGCTGATCCTCTGGATCGCTGCGCTGATCCTCTGGATCGCTGCGCTGATACTCTGGATCGCTGCGCTGATACTCTGTATCGCTGCGCTGGTACTCTGGATCGCTGCGCTGATACTCTGTATCGCTGCGCTGGTACTCTGTATCGCTGCGCTGATACTCTGGATCGCTGCGCTGGTACTCTGGATCGCTGCGCTGGTACTCTGTATCGCTGCGTTGATCCTCTGGATCGCTGCGCTGATACTCTGGATCGTTGCGCTGATGTACGACGGGACGCTGTCCCGTCGGGACCGCGAAGTGCTGCGCAGCGATCCGTCCTACTCGATTCTGAACCAACCTATGCGATGGCGCATTTTCTAGGATTTTAAACCCGATCTTGTCACTAAGGACGCCAATCTCCTCCCTTGATCCCTGTCATTGCAAGTGAAGTGAAGAATCTCCAACTCAAACTAGGAGACCCCTCACTGCGCTCAGGGTGACAATCTTTTGGGACAGCCCCACCTTAAAGTTTTAACCACCCTCTACAGGATACGCCCCCTTCATGGCGTTGATGAGGCGGTCGTGGATGGCATCGACCGCAGGGTCCACCACCCGGCGCGACTCGTCGGCATCGTACCAGGCGATGATCTCCTGGGCCCCCTGCCAGAAGGGAATCACGGGGTGGAATTCGGGCACCAGCCGGCGGATCTTGCTGTTGTCGAAGATCATGCTGTGGGCCTTATCGCCCAGCATGCCAGCGCCCCACTCGGGGTCGTAGGCGGCGATCAAGTCGGAGGGGACGTGCACCAGTTGCGGCTCGACGCCGGCCGCCCGCCCAACGAACTGGTATATCTGGTTCCAGCTGAGCCACTCGTCGCTGGTGATGTGGAAAGCCCCCCCCAGGGCGTGCGGGTTGCCCAGCAAGCCGACAAAACCGACGGCGAAATCGCGGTGATGGGTCAGCGTCCACAGCGAGGTGCCATCGCCGTGCACCACCACCCCTTTTCCGGCGCGCATGCGCGCCACCGTGGTGTAGCCGCCCGGGGTGGGCAGCATGGTCTGGTCGTAGGTGTGCGAGGGGCGCACAATGGTGAAGGGGAAACCCGCCTGGCGCCCGTCTCGCTCCAGAAAGGCTTCGCAAGCCGCCTTCTCCCGCGAGTAGGCCCAGAAGGGGTTGTCCAGCGGCGTGCTCTCGGTGATGGGTAAAAATGCGGGCGGGGTCTGGTACGCCGAAGCCGAACTGATGAAGACGTACTGTCCTGTGCGATCGCGGAACAGCTCCAGGTCGCTCCGCACGTGCTGCGGGGTGTAAGCCACCCAGTTCACCACGCTGTCGAAGCTCAAATCCCCCAGGGCCTCCGCTGCCGAGTCTGGCTTGCGGATGTCGCCCCGCAGGATTTCAGCACCTTGCGGGACCGGCCTGGCGCTGCGCCCGCGGTTCAGTAAATAAAGATCGAT
Source organism: Anaerolineales bacterium (assembly GCA_050049875.1). Classification (GTDB taxonomy): domain Bacteria; phylum Chloroflexota; class Anaerolineae; order Anaerolineales; family UBA11858; genus JASFVL01. The sequence goes on along the minus strand of JASFVL010000112.1, from coordinate 271 downwards.
CCCGCGCTGCAGGGCTAACTGCGAACAAGCCGAGCTAATCACCCCCGTCCCGCCGATGAACAATACTTTCATGGTCTGCCTCCGTACGCTGTTTGGGTAATGATCCTGTGCCGAGGAACTGTGCTGAGCGATAATTATATCAGTGAGGGTGCTGCGCTGCGCGACGATGGATCATGGACGATGGACGATGGACCATGGACGTTTTTTACGGCGAATTTGACGAATAAAGAACCCCCTCCTGCTTTACACCTGTCATTGGGCTTGCCTCGAG
>JASFVL010000525.1:0-3337 GCA_050049875.1 Anaerolineales bacterium | reverse complement strand
CCAAGTTTGGAAGCATAGCTTCTTCAAGCGGTGGCGAAGAAGGATCGGGAACTGAACGGGAATGAATGCGTTTAATGGGAGCGTCGAGATAGTAAAACGCTTCATCGGCTGTGAGTGCAGCGATTTCGCCCCCCAAACCACATGGGCTATACGCTTCGTCAAGTACGACCAACCGATTAGTTTTCTTAACTGAGTCAAAAATGGTCTCCTTATCGAAGGGTACCAAAGTGCGCGGGTCAATAACTTCCACAGAGATGCCCTCACTCGCCAAATTGTCAGCAGCTTCTAGAGCCATCAAAACCATTCTGGCCGTTGCCACCAAGGTGACATGCTCACCTTGGCGGTGTATTGTGGCCTGGCCAAAAGGCACAGTATATTCTTCTTCAGGGACCGCTCCTGTGGAGTTATAGAGAGCCCGATGTTCAAAGAATAAGACCGGATCTAAATCGCGAAGGGCTGTTTTTAGCATACCTTTGGCATCGTAAGGAGTGGCTGGGATAACCACCTTTAAACCAGGGATTTGGGTATATATAGGGTAATGCCGACCAGAATGATGACCACCGGCAGAATGATCGGCCCCAATGACACCGCGAATAACCATCGGGACATTGTATTGGCCATTAGATAAGTAATGGATACGACCCATCACATTCATTATCTGCCCAAAGGCCTCATTAGCGAAATCCCAGAACATGATATCGACGATAGGACGCAGCCCGGTAGCCGCGGAACCAATGGCGATCCCAGTAAAACCCATCTCAGAAATAGGGGTGTCAATCAGCCGTTTTTCCCCAAATTCCGTCCACATGCCCTTCGTCTGAGTGAAGTTGCCACCACGAGGACCAATACCTTCCCCAAATACAAATATATTTTCATCGCGACGCATCTCCTCCCACATCGCCTCCCGGATAGCCTCAATGTATCTTATTTCTCGCATCTTGATCCTTCCTTGATTTATTTCTGTTATACATACCTACGCGACAGATTCATTCTGGGTTAGCGAAGACCCCGGTTTCGACATCCTCGGGAGAAGGCCATGGGCTTTCTCGGGCGAAATCGAGAGCCTCCGTAATAATCTGAGCTACCTCTTTGTCGATGGCATCAAGATCCGAGGTAAGGTCACCATCTATCTGCAGAAGTCGATCCCGATATAGCGATATAGGATCCCTTTTGCGCCATTCATCGACCTCTTCTTTGGTGCGATAGTCTGTCCCAGGGTCTCCCTCGTGATGCCCAACGTACCTATAGGTTAGACACTCTATTAAGGAAGGCCCCTCACCTGCTCTTGCCCGTTCGATGGCTTGCCCCGCAGTCTCATATACAGCCAATACATCTTGTCCGTCAACCTCGTGGCCTGGAATGTCATATGCTGTAGCACGGGTTGCCACACTCCGTCCTGCTGTAGCATTTAAGAAGGGCATTTCTGTGGCATAAAGGTTGTTCTCGCAGACGAAGACAACCGGGAGTTGCCAGATAGATGAGAGATTTAGGGTCTCGTGGAAAAGCCCGTGGTTGTTAGCTCCATCGCCGAAGAACGCCACAGCAACCTGAGATGTTCCTCTATACTTGGCAGAGTACGCGGCCCCCGTTGCCATCGGGATACCATAGCCGACAATGCCGTTGGTTCCTAAAAGGCCATGGGATTTTGAATACAGATGCATGCTTCCTCCGCGCCCACCTGAACAACCTGTGCGACGACCCCATAGTTCAGCCATTAATTGTTTAGCCGGAACTCCTTTACTTAGAGCGTGACCATGTCCACGGTGGGTACTCCCAATTAAATCTTCAGATTTTAAATGGGCAATTACACCTGCTCCCACTGCTTCCTCACCGATGTATAGATGCACAAAGCCAGGGATGTGACCTTCACGATAAGTACGAGCAACAGCTTCTTCAAAGCGGCGCATGAGCACCATTCGTCGGTACAGATCGATAAGAATGTCATTATCTGGAACTTTCATGTGGCCTCCTGATATATGTATTAACCAAGCGTTTTGTTCAAGCGTCCATCGAATTGCTCGGAACCAATATTTGCATCCAAAGGGAATTTTACCGGGAGTCCATCCCTACAAGATCGATAGATGGCTGTGAAAATTTCCACGGGTTTTCGTCCCTCTTGGCCGTTTACCAAGGGTTCGCGACCAACTTGGATTGCTTCAAGGAAATCTTTTATCTGTAGCTGGTGGTAGTAGGTCATCACATCTATGTGTTTACAGCGAATGATGTCTTCCTGTTGCCATTTAGATAGGAGGTGATGCTCTTCGGGGATGGTCCACAGATCGTTGATCGGTGGATCAACCTTTTTCGTAATCCCAGAAACGAATGGCGAACCCCCATCAGTCTGTACCCCGACGGAGAACCCATTCGTTCCATGCACATGGATTTTTCCGTAGAGCCCAGGTTTTTGAGCGTTGCTGAGCAGAAGTGTCCCTATCGCACCATTTTTAAAACGCAATACAGCTGCGGCTGTATCTTCTACCTCAATATAAGGATGATTGATATTCGTCCAGTATCCGTATAACTCTTCAATTGGACCCATAAACCACTGAAAAAGGTCAATCTGATGAGTGGCTTGGGTGAGCATTACACCTCCTCCCTCTGTATCCCACTTCCCACGCCAAGGATCCATCTGGTAATAATCCTCGTCTCGCCATCCCATTACAACTAGAGTACCCAAAGCCGGACGAGCGATTTTACCGGCTTCGATCGCCTTTTTGACGCGTTGAACAGGTTCATAAAAACGGCGCTGACTAATGACGCCAAGTTTTATTCTTGCTTTTGTTGCTGCTTCTAGGGCCCGATCTGCTTCCTTGAGGTTAATAGCTATAGGCTTCTCAACTAGGGCATGTACACCGGCTTGCGCACAAGCAATGACCATGTCTGGATGGGTGTTGTGGGGGGTGCAGATAGAAGCCATCTGCACATTTAAGTTGGACAACAACTGGTCTAACTCAGTATAGGCTGCTACCCGGTATTTCTGAGCAAACGCCTCGGCGCGAGAGCGATTGATATCAAACACACCAATAAATTGAGAAGTATCAAGCGAACTCAACGCCTCAGCATGAGCTTGGGCCACCTTGCCACAGCCAATGATTGCAGTACCAATCGGAGTCATTGCATCAATTTCCTCTAAAGTCTCCTGTATTGGTATTTACCCGGATGGTAGTTTGGGTCGATATTTATCCGGTTCAAATTTATCACCAAAGAATATGATTTATAGGAGTAAATCAGGTTGGGTGAGGTATTTATACCATGCCACCGAAATTTTGACAACAGTTAATTGTTGACAAAACAGTAGCTTCATGATACTATCTGGGTGCCACGTTATATAACCCTT
>JASFVL010000524.1:0-3338 GCA_050049875.1 Anaerolineales bacterium | reverse complement strand
CAATTTCAACGCTTTACTCGCAGCGCATTCTGGCTGTGAGATAACTATAGGAATACCTTCATCGCCGCCTTCCCTTACTGCGGGGTCAATAGGTACTGCTCCAATATAAGGAACACCCGTTTCATGGGCTAATCGCTCTCCACCACCTGATCCGAATATATCAATTTGAGTTCCGTCAGGGAGATCAAGATAGCTCATGTTTTCAACAACGCCCAAAACCGTCACATTAAGCTGGCGGAACATCTCTAGTCCCCTTCTGGCATCATCCAACGATACTTTCTGGGGTAAAGTGACGATCACCCCTCCACTGAGAGGCAATGACTGTGTGAGGCTAAGTTGGGCGTCACCGGTACCTGGTGGTAAGTCAATTATCAGGTAATCCAGCTCATTCCACGCCACATCTGTCAAGAACTGGCGTATCGCTGAATGCAGCATGGGGCCACGCCAAATGAGAGGTTGATCTGGTTTGACCAAAAACCCAATCGACATTAATTGAACACCATGCGCCAATGCAGGGATAAGTTTTCCATCTTCAGAGCCCGGTAATTGACTCACGCCCATCATCGTCGGAATGTTTGGTCCATAGATATCCGCATCGAGTAATCCTACTCGCGCCCCACTTTGAGCCAACGATACAGCCACATTCACAGCTACGGTGCTCTTACCAACACCACCTTTTCCTGAGGCAATTGCGACAGCATTTCGCACAGGTACCTTCAACAAACCCCTAGTCCGTCCATCACTGGGGACATCTGCATCCATGTGGATATCAACTTCTTTGACCCCTGGTAAAGAGGAAACAGCCTCGTACGCATCACTCCTCATCTTATCTTTCATCGGGCATGCCGGTGTCGTCAAAACGATCTTGAAACTCACCTTACCATTTACGATCTCAAGATCGTGGATCATGTTTAACGTCACTAAATCCTTGCGTAGATCCGGGTCTTCGACTGATCGCAAAGCGTCCAAAACAACACCTTTCGTGATCGTATTTTTGCTCATTGTTATTACCTATTATCTTGCCTTATTTACTATATACTTGTTAACATCACGAACGCTGGAGGGTATACTCTCAACCTAATTTAATCCTACCTGTTCGCAGCTCTCTTTTTTCTTCGACGCCTTTTAGCCGCCTCTGCTTCTTCCCGGGCCTTCTCCTCACGTTCGTAATTCAACGGTCGTATTTCAGCATAATATGATACGGGCTTTGATAATTTCTCCATATCATAAATATTATGTTGATGACGATTGTATAGGGACAACTCATAATCATGGTCCATCTTTATCGCATCGAAGGGACAAAATTCAGCACAAAAACCACAATTCATGCAGATATCCACATCAATATAAAATTGTGATGGTTCTGGTACAGGTCTACCTGTATCTGGATCTTCCTGCCGTTCGATCCAAATGCACTGAGGTGGGCAGACTTTGGCACAAATACCACAAGCGGTACAGCGATCATTCCTCTCTCCAGCCTGCTCTTCATAAAGTAAGAAGGGGATATAACGGAACTCCTCTGGAACGGGCAACTTTTCCTCGGGGTACTGAACAGTAAATATCCCTTTTACATCTTTACTCATTCGGTGAGCGATACCTTCTTCCGTATAATAACGCTTACCCCACCACTTGATATCATCCAGATATGTCTCAACGAGATGTTTCAAAGTAACACCTAAACCTTGAAGTATTCCTTTACCATACATCTTTTTTCTCCATCCTAACGATGCTTGTATCTCGGTTTCTTTGAAGAACGCATAGGAAAATCCGCACTACATTGGCCGTATTATTATCGATCTGTCTCACCTAAAACGATGTCAATCGAGCCCAGAATTATGATTGCATCCGCAACTTTACTACCCTGACACATTTTTCCGAGTGCGGTCAAGTTAATGAATGATGGTGCACGCACATGGTACCGCCATGGATTGGGATCCCCATTCGACACCACATAAAAACCCAACTCACCCTTTGGACCTTCAACCCGACCGTAAGCTTCGCCTCTTGGCACACGCACTTGGTATTGAGGTTTACCTGCAAATACCTTACCATCAGGCATGTCGTTCAGAGCTTGCTTGAGGATGCGAATACTTTGCCTAATTTCATCCATTCGGATTAAGTACCGGTCATATGCATCGCCGTGATAACGCACTGCCACATCGAACTCAAAGCGATCATAGATTCCGTATGGGTCTGCACGGCGCACATCATAAGGAACACCGGAGGCTCGCAAAACAGGGCCCACGGCAGAATACGCAATCGCTTCTTCTGGAGTGAGTACACCAACACCTTGGCAGCGGCTCTTTACTAGTTCGTTGTTGGTCAGGTACGTATCCAACTCATCAATCTGACGTGGTAGACGTTCGAACACGAGATCAGAGATCTTGTCGTAAACACCAGGCGGCAGGTCGCGTGCAACTCCCCCAAAACGATAATAATTGCACATCATGCGCGATCCCGAAACGGCTTCGAAAATATCTAGAATAAGCTCACGTTCCTTTAAGCTATAAAGCATGGGAGTAAAATAGGCACCTAAGTCATTCAATAGCGTACCGATTGCAAATAAGTGGTTGGAGATACGGGTCATCTCAGCCATAATCACACGTATATATTGAGCCCGCTCTGGCGGCTCGGACCTCTTACCCAACAATTTCTCTACAGCTAGGACATAAGCAAAGTTGTTACTCATGGCCGAAAGGTAATCCAACCGATCAGTGAAGGGGATATTCATAATAAATGTATTACGCTCCCCGATCTTTTCATGATTACGATGGAGATATCCCATCACAGGCGCTAACTTAAGGATCGTCTCCCCATCTAAAGTCACTACCATGCGGAAAACACCGTGGGTTGAAGGATGCTGCGGACCCAAATTAACCACAATTTGATCGGTTTCAAGATCCGCGCCATTCCCTGATCCATCCAACTTCTTCATACCTGCATAGATAGCTTCATCCCCTTCGGGTATCCACTCCTCTGGGCTAAAATCGTCAGGGTAAGTTACATTCTTTCTAAAAGGATTGTGATCTTCAATCCGATATACTCCCCCACCCTCTGGCCAGCGATTATCGAAAGGCTTCCCTTCGTTTTCAAAGTAGGTTTCCTTCCAATCTTTGCGTAAAGGATGCCCGGCAAAGCCTTCCCACATTAAGATACGTCTTAAATCTGGATGATTCTCAAAATGAATTCCCAATAAATCCCAAGCTTCCCGCTCTTGGAACTCTGCCCCTGGATATACAGGAACCAAAGATGGTACTACCGATTTATCTCGTGGAACCTGTACTTTATAAACCAGCTCACTACCTCCTGTGGAACGATATACATGATATACAACCTCC
>JASFVL010000523.1:0-3339 GCA_050049875.1 Anaerolineales bacterium | reverse complement strand
GTCCGGATGGCAGCTGGTACAGCATAGATGGCGTTGAGTGTTTGAGTCAGGATTATGCAGTCGAATGTATCCGAAGGAATTGCATCATCGGCATCAGTCAAATCCGCAATGATCGTTACTCCAGTTTTCCGTTCTGTCACATGCAGGACGTCACTTTTGGTAACCCGTTCGCCCCCAAATAAACGGGTATATTGATCGTCCCCAATTTCAAGAACGTGCCCCCGGATAACCTGAGTGTTTTCAGCCAAAAATTGCTCAATGTAATACCGATCGATGGGTTTTCCTCTCTCGCTGCCCCAATACGAGCTGATTGGTTTTATCCGTCGTAAGCCACCAAATCGCACCAACCCTACTGGTGGCCAGCGAGTATATTTTATAATCTTTCGGCGAACAGAGCGTGGTAATATCTGTTGCACAAAGGACCGCAACTGCATCTTCATACAAACTCCTTTGCCCTTATGGACAGCTTATTATCGCCGAGGTAGACCCATCCAGGTCGCAACTTGTGGAAAGGCCCTGGCTAGCCCAACCGAAAGACCGATCGAGAAACGGCGTTCTAAAATCCAAAACACAGCGCCCGATGTGGCTACACCTAGCAAACCAGCTACGATTAAACCGGCGAGACCATTTATCATTATGTCCACATAAAGGGCAATAACAGTAACCATAACTGAGACAGCCGCTATAGACAGTATAGATAGTCGCATTCCAGTAAAAGGATTGGGCAAAATCTGACGGATAAATATGAGATTTGCTATTTGAGAGGCGAAAATCGCCGGCAACCAGGCAATGGCTGCACCAACAACACCAAAACGTTGAGCCAATCCCCAGACAAAGACAACCAAGAAGGTGTATTGCACTGCGCTCGAGAAAAATGCTTTGGCGGGGCGACCCGTCCCCCTGAGGATCGGTCCAACCGTTTCACCGAGGAGGCCGATGATATTCGCCAATGCGAGAACCCGGATAATGGGCGCTGTGCCTTCCCATTGAGAACCCAGGATGGTATCAACCAAAGAAGGTGTGAGGGCAATTAGTAACCCAGAACTTGGAATAATTAGGACCGCCAAGCTGGTTAATATTGACTTAAAAGCAAGGGCTACTTGTTTGACATCAGTCTGCAGACGCGCGTAAAACGGGAAGCTAACTTCTCCAACAACCTGGCTGGCAACCTCGGCTGGAAGAAAAGCGAGACTGGCGGCTAGGTAGTAAAGTCCGAGCTCAGTTGCGCCAAGTTCGCGAGAGATGATTGCCCGCAGTAACGATTGTCCAGCCATTGCGATCAGACCCGTCAAAAAAATCCAGCGCCCAAAACGGATGAGCGATTGCGCTGCACCAAAATCTAAATTCAATCGGGGACGGTAAGGAGCTAGAACATAGGAAAGAATCATATAAGCTGATGGTCCAGCCAGGGTCCCAGCAACCAGCGCCCAAACACCCAACCACGGTGCTAATACAATGGAAACCAGAGTGTTCGCCAACGCCTTTGGGATCTTCATAAAAGCAAGGGAGCGGAAGTTGAGTTCACGGGTAAGCTCTGCGACTTTGATGCTGGCCGCGGCATCAATGATGGGACGTAAAGCAAGTACCCGGATGATGTCTATTGCCCGTGGCTCGGCAAATACAGTGGATACGAGCGATGCTGCGACAAGAGTCACGCCCGAGACCACTAGAGCCCGGACAACTCCCACCGTCCAAGCTGCGTCATAGTGGGCATCATTAGCCTCCACACGCTGCACCAGAGCCGGGATCATGCCGAAATCAGTGATACGCATGAGGATATCGATAGCAACACTGGCAATTGCAAGTAAGCCGAAATCATCTGGTGAGAGAAGCCGTGCGAGGACTAACAGCCTAGCCAGGAATATCAGTTTGACGCCAATATGTTGCAACGATTGCCATAGCAGTGCGCTGCCTGCTTGCTTGAAAGAGATCACCCTATCTACCTCAATGATCTATTGAAACAATTATGTTTGGCAAGTTCCAACCCGAATCAGAACAAGTGTCGATTCGCCAAATCGCAATCGGCGGGGTCTCTTCCGGAGACTTAACAACATCCCGGATTCTGACAACCAAGTCTCGCTCATCGAGCATCAAAATCCCCACTGGTCTTCGAGAGAGTGGAGCATAAACCTCATATCTTTGGAAATCATGTTCCCCAGATTGGTCGGGGCCCAAAAAATAATGAATGTTTTTTGAACATAGATATTCTTCGATCCCTTGACTTACCAGGTCCTGATTGTATTCAAAATCATTCATTAACCCATCCATCGGCAGTATCTTCAAACCCGAATAATAGGATATGGCCCCGGGCCAATCGTACACAAAAACCCCACTCCCTTCAGGGATATTCCCCTTCATCCAAAGAGCAACTTCGTCAGGCCAGCGGTATTGGTTGATTCTTGGAATCTGCACCGGCCCAATCGAGTCAAAGTTATAGGCCTTTAACCAGCCGCGTGCAATCCCACCAGCGACTAGCACGGCAATGGCTGCAGCCCTTACCAAGGGGATAAAATTGTGCCCTATATACTTCGCCAGGATTGATACTACCCTTTTGAATGTGAAATCGAAAAGGAAAGCCAAATTCAATACCCCTGATACGTAATACCATGGCCAAAAAGTGTAGTGATCGGTGTAAAGAACAACGTAGCTCGCATGCAACAAAACACCGATTGCCAAGCTTCTCAGGATTATCTTCCGCAAATGCGTAAGCCGGGGATCGAATGAGTAAATTAAGGAGATCAATGCAAGGATAGAAGAAAGTTTCCCGAACCTACCAAGATTATCGACGTTTGCCGACAAAACTGGAAAAGTGCTTTTAATCGTTCCGCTGATGGGTACCAGATGACCGAAAGAAAGGTAGTTATATAACAAGTACGGGAAAACGACCAGCGCTAATGGAATGCTCAGGCTTATAGTGCGCCTTAGCTGATCCTTCGATCGAGTCTTTTTAGAGTTAGTAATCCCGATCCATGTGATGGATCCAATCACGAATACATTATCCAGACGAGCCAATATGGATAAGCCGGAAAATAAACCCGTCATTATCCAATTGATAGGAGTATCCTCCACCAAAGCAGTTAAGAGATAATAGATCGCTATTGTTAGCATGAAGGCATTGAGGTGAGCCTCGGTACCGTAAACCCCCAAACTAAAAAAATAGGTCGCCAAAATTGCGAGACCCGCCATCCAGAAATCATCCGCTACCAACTCGGTGATTTTATAGTAAGCAAATGCCGTTCCTAAAAAGATTAGAGTTTGCAAGGCGAAGACAATACTTAATCCGATAATCTTATCCGTTCCAGCTATCCCCAGTCCCAAGATAGTGAACAACATCCATAG
>JASFVL010000522.1:0-3343 GCA_050049875.1 Anaerolineales bacterium | reverse complement strand
GCGGTTCTCTGGTGAAGTTGGGTGAACCTGTCTTGGTCTCGCTGCAAAGGCCAGAAGAACGATAGCCACCAATGCCCGAGTAGGATGGGCTGTGCCCGCTGCAGGTGAGTATAAGCGGGCACCATAACTTCCAGGTCGGTCTCGGCGCGATCGAGCAGGGCTTTCTGCAGTTGGTGGAGGGCGTTTTTTAGGTCGGGGAGACTTTCCATCAGCCAGAGCCTAAAATCGGTAGCCACCTGGTCGTTGCGGCTGCGCCCGGTGTGCAGTTTGCCAGCCAGCGGTCCGATGATCTCCTCCAGGCGGCGCTCAACGGCAGTGTGGATGTCCTCATCGCTTTCCAGATAGGTGAAAACCCCACGCTTAAACTCATCCGCTATCTCTTGCAGCCCTTGGATCACCTTTTCGAGCTCGGTGCGGGTCAGCACATCGGCTTTTTCCAGCGCCTTAGCCCAGGCGATGCTACCTTTTACATCCTGCAATGCCAGACGCTGGTCGAAGGTGATGGAAGCGTTAAGCGCCCAGGCATCAGGATCAGGATCTTGGGCGAAGCGACCACCCCACAGTTTCATGATCATACTCCTCTTTACACAGATCAGTCCCGTTTGAAACGGGTGTAGTCGGGCTTGGGGATATCCAATCCCGAAGTGGGCAACCCATTCAGCGCGCGCACTTTCATCGGCAGCCCATACAGATGGATGAAACCCTCGGCATCGGATTGATCGTAAACGTCCTCATAGCCGAAGGTGGCGAAATCTTCGCGGTACAAGCTGAAGGGGCTCTGGCGTCCAGCCGGGATGATGTTACCCTTGTAAAGTTTTAGACGCACAACACCTGTCACTGGGCCTTGCGTGCTGTCCACGAATGCGTCCAAGGCTTCCCGTAGCGGCGTGAACCACAGCCCGTTGTAGACCAGATCGGCATACTTGATGGCAGCAAGGTCCTTAAATTTAATGGTTTCCTTATCGAGAACCAGCGACTCCAGCTCGCGGTGAGCGGCCATCAGGATCGTTCCCCCGGGGGTTTCATAGACGCCATGGGATTTCATGCCCACCAGGCGGCTTTCAACCAGGTCTGCTCGGCCGACGCCGTGGATGCCACCCAAGGCATTAAGATGAGCGATCAACGCATATGGGGTCATTTTTTCCCCGTTGACAGCCATGGGGGTGCCGGTTTCAAATTCGATTTCGATATACTCGGGCTCGTCGGGGGCGTTCTCCGGCGAAGCGCTGAGCAGGAACATGGACTCGTCCGGTTCTGACCAGACCTCTTCCAGGGGACCTCCTTCGTGGGAGAGATGCCACAGGTTTTGGTCCCGGCTGTAGATCGATTTTTCGGATGCGGTCACAGGGACATTCCGGCTGCGAGCGTAGGCTAAAGCGTCTTGACGGGATCGTATGTCCCATTCGCGCCAGGGCGCAATGACTTTTAAGCGGGGGTCTAAAGCCGTGTAGGTGAGCTCAAAACGCACCTGGTCGTTTCCTTTACCTGTGGCGCCGTGAGCGAGGGCGTCGGCGCCAACTTCATGAGCGACCTCCACCTGATATTTGGCGATCAACGGGCGGGCAGCAGAGGTGCCCAGAAGGTATTTTCGCTCGTATATTGCCCCGGCGCGCACGACACGATATAAGTAGTCCTCAGCAAATTCGTCCTTCAGGTCGCGAATAACCAATTGGCTAGCGCCACTGCCAAGGGCTTTTTCCTCGAGACCATCGAGTTCTTCCCCTTGACCGACGTCGGCAGTGAAACATACAACTTCACAGTTGTAGTTCTCTCGCAGCCACGGGACGATCACCGAGGTGTCCAGACCACCAGAATAAGCTAATACTATTTTTTTGACATTTGGTTCAGGCATTTTTTACTCCCGTTGGATGAATCATGTAGGCTTCAGGTATTTTTGGGCGGTTTTGCCGCCCAAAAATACCTTCCCGTGTCCCCCATAGCTAAGATGGAGGAAACTGTGGGGATGGGAAGCGATGAAAACGAATGGGTGGAAAATCATTCAAACCTTCCATTGACAAGATTGGAAAACAAAAAACCCTCCTGGGAAGGAGGGTTGTGGTTGTCGAATAAATCGGCTAGCTTCTAATTTGGGTGATTATCTCATCCTAACCAAGCAAGAACGCCCGACCTTCCCAAGTGAGGGAGGTGGTTTCTGGACGGAATCGTCGAGGGCTGGTGATTAGGGTGAACATATTGGCGGTTGTTTTACCATCGCGGCGATGTTCTGTCAAGGGTAAGGCAATTTCATATGCCTTGTTAATTAGATGCTATCCCAAAAAAGAGGTGATAGGGGGTGTGGTCGTGGGGCTCTGTCCCACGATCACACCCTCTTTTGTTCTGTTGGTGGGGAGAATTCGCCCAAATGCGATTGCCCTGCTCTAAAGGGTATCATAAAATGTGGTATACTAGCGCCCAAATTAAAATTCGAAAGTGTCGATCGGGACGAGTACCAATCAGGAATGGTCTCAGAGAGAGAGGGTCATCGGCTGAAAACCCCCTCGACCGGATGGCTGGGAAAACCCCCCGTGAGCGGATCCTTGAAACTACACAGCTGTAGGAATATAGGATCACAGGACGGCCTGTTAACGCCGCAGAGTGTCACAGCACATTGGTTTTTCAAGTGAAGCTGTGAAACTTGGGTGGAACCACGTGGGAGTACCCCGCGCCCCTTGGCGTGGGGTTTTTTTGTAGGTTGTGATATTCCTGCGCTGATAGATGCTTAAAGGATGGATGAGATGGGTACACTTGTGATGAAATTTGGTGGCACATCGCTGGGCAGTGTTGAAGCTGTCGATCAAGCTGCCAGCATAATTATGGAAGGGAATCGGGAATGGGAACACTTGATAGTGGTTGTCTCAGCGATGAGCTCGACTACAGATGCCTTGACCCACGGGGCGCTGACGTCCGCCTCTGGGGATGGGCGGACTTACCACAGTGTCTACCAAGACCTAGAGAGTCGCCATTCTCGCGTGGTTGAGATGTTGGTGTCCCCAGAGAAAGAACGGAAAAGGCTACTGGCTGTTGTGGATGGATTCCTGAAGGAATTCGTGGCTCTCTGCCACAGCGTACACGTCTTAGGTGAGGTCACCCCGCGAGCGATGGATGCGATCACATCTCTAGGGGAGCGCATTAACGCTCGCATTCTCGCGGCTGTACTGCGAGGGCGGGGATGTGAGGCTGAGGCGGTGGATGCCACTGAACTGATCATCACCGACGGCAAATTTCAAAATGCTGCACCGCTGATGTACGAGACCCGCGGCCGTATTTCCGAGCGACTTACCCCTCTTTTGGGAGATGAAAAGGTCCCAATTGTTACAGGGTTCATTGGAGCGACGAAAGAGGG
>JASFVL010000521.1:0-3346 GCA_050049875.1 Anaerolineales bacterium | reverse complement strand
GATCGCCAAGAAGAATAATAAAATGCATTCGAGCCAATGAGGAAACTATTAGGTATTATCCTGGTCATCTTCCTAGCCGGTTGTTCGCCTATCGTCAATCCCGAACAACCGGTTCGTAATGACTCAATCTCTTTAGGGAGCGCAGACAGTCTCGGTCAAACATTTAAGTCTCAATATGCCGGCTTAAATGGAATGGAACTCTATCTTGAACCAAATATCAATGGGGAGGGAAGATTACATCTAGTATTAAGAGACAACTCAATCGCTGGCAAGAAATTATACGAATCAAGTGTCCCTATCAATCATGTCACACAATCCGGTTATTATCGCTTTAACATCGCGCCTCATAAAGACTCAAACCAGGAAGATTATTACGTTATTTTGAAAGTCAAAGGGAGCGGCTCTGTTAAAGTCGGTGTCGCTCCGGGAAACAGTTATCTGGAAGGCGCATTTTATAGAAATAATCAAGCCCAAAACCGGCAATTGAATTTTAGATTAGTTTATGCCCCACGAATAGTTCTGGTAGGAATCGCTGGGGAAATTCTGCGATGGATCTTATACCTGTTGGTCACTGTCTACGTTTATGTATTGCCAGGTTTGGCGTTGTTGGTACTTTTGCTTCCAAATACCAAGGATCGTTATTTGCATGCTTGGGTTTCAAGAGCTGCTCTCTCCATTGGAATTAGTTTTGCTTTATATCCCCTGCTCTTTTTGATAACAGACCTGATTGGTCTGCATCTGGGTCCGCTATACGCATGGGTTCCCGGCTTGCTTGGATTCGGAATCCTAATATCACGCTATCCACCCAAAGTGATCCTACATTCGCTTTCAAGTATCCGCCAAAAACAAAACCTGTGGGCAAATCTCACCCTTCTGATCGTTCTAGCGCTTGTCTTCGGAACTCGTTTTTGGTCCATCCGCACATTAGAAGCTCCTATGTGGGGGGATGCTGTTCACCACAGCATGATAACCCAACTACTGGTGGACAACAGTGGCTTGTTCGATTCCTGGGAACCTTACGCTCAGCTATCAACCTTTACCTACCATTTTGGTTTTCATAGTAACGCAGCAGTCTTCCATTGGATCACTAGATTGCCTGTCCACAAAGCAGTCTTATGGATTGGCCAAATTCTTAATGGCTTGGCTGCACTTGCGCTCTATCCTTTAGCAAAGAAAATCTCCAACAGCCATTGGGCTGGATTAGGTGCAACAATCACAGCAGGGTTGTTAGCACCCATGCCTATGTTCTACGTCAACTGGGGCCGCTACACACAATTAACTGGGCAAGTTATTCTACCAATAGCTATTATATTGATTTGGGTGATTCTGGAAAACCAGGATCACCCTTCAATATGGGTGCCCGAAAACTGGCGATTCTATACCCTTATTTGGATATGTTTAGCTGGTTTAGCGCTTAGTCATTACCGGGTTCTCATCTTCGCGCTGTTATTTTTCCCTACATATTTATTATTTGAAGCCCGGAAAGGCACAGCGCTGAAACTCCTAATCCGGACACTATGGATAGGTGTCGGAGCTGGATTGTTATTCCTACCGTGGTTTATCCGCGTGTTTTCTGGAAAGATCATATCCGTTTTAACAAACCAACTGTCTACACCTGCTGAAGCTGTCTCAAATTTCACCCAGCGGTACAACACCATCGGAGACCTGTTCTCATACCTGCCACCGACTTTATGGTTTGGTCTCATAGTCGTGATTGGTTGGGGACTATGGCGGCGTAACCGTGGGTTCGCTTTATTGAGCACATGGTGGTTTCTGATATTAATTGCTGCCAACCCAAGTTTGTTTAGCCTCCCTGGCACAGGAGCGATTAGCAACTTCGCGGTGTTCATCGCGTTTTATATACCCGCGGTGATATTATTAGGAAGCGGATTTAGCTGGTTAATAAGCTGGTTCATGAAACAAAATCATCCCTGGATGAGTTACCGGGTAACGACATATTCTCTGATTACCTTACTCATAATTGGGATAAGCCTTTGGGGAGCGAGACAAAGATTGGATGATGTCAAAGTTTCGTCTCATTCTATAATAACCAGTCCCGATGTTAAAGCGATGACCTGGATAAAAGAAAATGTGCCGGAAGATGCTAAATTCTTGGTCAATGCATTTTTTGCTTATGACGATACCGTGATCGTTGGTTCTGATGGCGGCTGGTGGATCCCCCTTTTGGCCCACCGTGATAGCACACTACCCCCGATCAACTACGGTGTCGAACAGGGACATCAGCCTGATTATTGGAATTCAGTCAACGCCTTTCAAGCTGAAATTCAGAATAAGCACCTGGATCAACCCGAAGTCCTTGCCGCGCTAATAGAGAACGGGGTTACGCATATCTATATCGGACAACAACGAGGTCGCGTAAACAATAAAGGTTCAATTTCAATATTGAATATCAACCATTTGCTAAAGAGCGACAAATTCCGAACTATATATCATCAGGATCGCGTCGCGATTTTCGAATATCTCCCCTAAGTTGTTACGAATTTATATTACCAAGAGCATATCTTTGATATGCCTCTATTGTGTTAGAAACCATTGCTTCAATACTAAAATTTGAAGCAATGTGCTGACGCCCCAACTTTCCTAAATCTGTTCTTTTTTCTTTATTTTGAAGTAGGTTGGAAATGGCCACAGCGAGCGATTCGGGATCACGAGTTGGCACCAAAAACCCACCAGGTCCGACAACTTCCCCAACGGATCCGGTTTCTGCTACAACGACCGGCGTCTCACACGCCAGGGCTTCAGCGATTGGGAGACCAAAACCTTCTAATATTGAAGAGGAGACATAAACATCTGCTAGGGAATAGTATAAGGGCATATCCACATCGCGGACGAATCCGGTCTCGATAACTCGATCTCTAGTTTCGCCAAATAAACCAAGAAATGTATCCCTCTGAGAAGAGCTCCACTTTCCAGTAATAACTAGATATGGAATAGGTTTGATTTTCCTCATTGCCAAGGCTAAGTATTCCAGACCTTTCCTTGGGGTGACAAACCCTGCGAACATGATGATATGAGAATCATAATCGATCTCTAATCTCGCTCGCAATTTTCTCAAGGTCGTATCATCATCTATTGGTTTAAAAAACTGGGTATCAATACCATGCCTGGTAAGGGCTATCTTTGAAGGTGAAACTCGATATTGGTTAGTAAAAACCTCCCGGGTGGCTGAACTTACCGCCATCAAACCCTCAGCTCTTCGCACTGCTGGGATTTCCGCCAAGTATTCTGCTAGGTAGTAATAGAATCGGCGCATTAACCCCCCTTTCTTTGCTTTTATGCGCTGTTTGAATGAATGATGTAAAGTAGCGACATACCGGCCGCGGTA
>JASFVL010000519.1:0-3357 GCA_050049875.1 Anaerolineales bacterium | reverse complement strand
CAGCGTTGGATAAAAAGAAATGGCCCCAACAAGAGCAGGAGCCACATTAAACTATTATAATCTCCCATTTTGGATTTCAGATATGCCTATTTGCCTATATCAGCAAGGTATTAAGCGGCGGATCTGGTTATTGCAACAAAATCAGAAGCATTCAGGCTTGCTCCGCCGACTAATGCTCCATCTATCTCCGGTTGATTGAAAAAATCCTTCGCGTTTTTAGGTTTTACAGAACCTCCATATAACACACGAGTATTCAATCCAACATCTTCACCGAACAATTCACATATGATTGGACGGATGACTTCGCCATGAACAAGATTTGCATCCGTCGGGGTTGCAGACTTCCCAGTACCTATTGCCCAAATTGGTTCATAAGCAATAACAAATCTCATCCCCAACTTTAAATCAATATCCGCCAACCCGCCTCGTAATTGACGGCTGACGACTTCCTTTGTTCGTTGGGCTTCGTTTTCTTCTAAAGTTTCACCAATACAGACTATTGGTGTCAAATTATAAGAAAGCGCTGCTTTTACTTTTTTGTTTACAGTTTGATCGTCTTCGCCAAAATATTGTCGGCGTTCTGAGTGTCCAAGTATCACCCAATTACATAACTCTGCAATCATTGGCGGAGAGACTTCTCCAGTGAATGCTCCAGCATCCTCCCAATGCATATTTTGAGCGCCTAAACCAATCTCTGTATTTTTTAACAAATCAGCAGCTGTTTTTAATGCTGTGAATGGGGGACAAATTACATTTTCCACATCAGAGATACTTTGCAATCCCGGAACTAAATCCATCACTAGTTGACGGGTTTTATCGATCTTATTATTCATCTTCCAATTACCAGCAACAAGCGGTATTCTCATATTAATAACCTCACTTCCATCCACTTAACATTTCTCTCCCCTCTCTGCTTGTGAATCCCATCATAAACTCGACATCTGATTTCAATCTTTATCCATTAAGGAGGCTAATCCAGGCAGAACTTTCCCCTCCAACATCTCAAGAGATGCTCCCCCACCAGTGGACATATGAGTTATTTGATCTGCATAACCCGAATCTTTTATCGCCGCTACGGAATCTCCCCCTCCGACGATGGATGTAGCATCGCTATCTGCAATGGCTCGAGCAATGCTAAAAGTGCCTTCAGCAAATGGCGGAAATTCAAATACACCCATCGGTCCATTCCAGACGACAGTCTTAGCTTCAAGAATAACGCGTTTGTACTTTTTGACCGTTGTCGGACCGATATCTAGTATGCTCCAATTATCCGGAACGGGGCCCATACCCATAATTTTGTGGTCAGCATCCGCAGCGAATTTATTCGCAATAACAACGTCCACGGGTAAGCGCAATTTTGATCCACCCTCAGTAATAAGCTGACGAGCTTCTTCTAGAACATCGTCCTCTACAAGCGAATCCCCTAATGGATAACCCTGAGCGCTAAAAAATGTGTTCGCCATCCCACCCCCAATTAACACCTGATCCGATTTGGTTAACAAATTGCGGATAACCCCAATTTTATCGCCAACCTTTGCACCACCCAAAATAGCGATAAACGGTCTGGCAGGATCTGCAATCGCTGCACCAAGATATTTGATTTCTTTCTCAAGTAAAAAACCAGCCACTGCGGGCAAATAATTCGCCACGCCCACATTTGATGCATGAGCACGATGGGCTGTACCGAACGCATCGTTCACAAAAATATCAGCCAAACTTGCCAATTGGCGCGCCATTTCTGGATCATTTTGTTTCTCACCGGGGTGAAATCTTGTGTTTTCCAAAAGTAGTATTTGCCCACTTTGTAACATGTTCGCAGCGTGTTCTACTTGCGCTCCTAGACAGTCTTCAACAAAATCGATGTGATAATCTACTAATTTCTTGAGCCTCTCTGCAACAGGTTTTAAAGACAATTCCGGGTCAACTTTGCCTTTCGGTCTACCCAAGTGAGAACAAAGGATAACTGCTGCTCCCCTTTCCAAGAGATAATTAATTGTTGGTAGAGCTGCTTGTATTCTAGTGTCATCAGCCACTTTACCATCTTTCAGTGGAACGTTGAAATCAACTCTAACAAGAATACGGCGATTCTGTATATCAATATCATTTATCGTCTTTTTATTAAACATAACCATCATCTTCACTCAATATACCGAGAAAGCGAAGCTTTATAAGGTTCTTAAACCTATAGCAGCCTCGCTTTCCCAGACTCAACAATTCACAACTATAGAGATTTCGCTATCTTAGCGGCCAAGTCGACAGTGCGAACCGAGTAACCCCACTCGTTGTCATACCAGGCAACCACTTTTACCATATCACCTCCCAGGACATTGGTTAGTGGACCATCCACAATGGACGAGCGAGGATCACCCTTATAGTCCATTGAGACCAAGGGAAGTTCTGTATAACCTAGTATGCCTTTCAAAGAACCTTCTGCTGCAGCCTTGAAGGCGGCATTGACACTCTCGATACTGGCCGTCTGTTCAACTTCCGCAACAAAATCCACAACTGAGACAGTCGGTGTAGGTACACGAAGAGCAAAGCCGTCGAATTTCCCTTCAAGTTCAGGTATTACTAAGGCAAGTGCCCTTGCTGCTCCAGTTGTTGTTGGGATGATATTTAATGCGGCCGCGCGTGCACGTCGGGGATCTTTTTTGTGAGCCAAATCTAATAGATGTTGAGTCGTTGTGTAGGAATGAATTGTTGTCATCAAACCTTTTTTGATGCCAAACTCATCATTAACGACTTTAACAGCAGGGGCTAGGCAATTCGTCGTACAAGATGCATTAGATACAATATTGTGCTTATCTGGGTCATAGAGATCATCATTTACACCCAGAACCAAGGTGAGATCTTCATTTTTAGCTGGAGCAGAAATGATGACCTTTTTAGCTCCAGCCTTTTCGATGTGTGTCTGTGGACCCGGATCTTTGCTTGCATCGCGGAAAACCCCCGTTGCCTCTATGACGATATCAACGCCTAAATCTCCCCATGGTAGATTACCAGGATCCCGTTCAGCAAGGACCTTAATGCGATCCCCATCGATGACCAGATCCCCTCCATCGACTTCAACGCTACCCTCATAAATTCCATAATTAGAGTCGTATTTAAATAGTTGCGCGTTTGTTTGGGGGTCAAATAGATCATTTATCGCAACAACATCGAATTCTCCCTGATGGTACTCATTAATTGCTTTTAAGACTTGTCGGCCTATACGCCCAAATCCATTAATTCCAATTTTTACAGTCATCTAAAACCTCCATAAATGTATTATTTTGTAATTATGATTAAAATCAAACTCCACTCATGGTCCAACTTTTAGGATTATGTCAACCACAAATCCAAAATCTAATTATATCA
>JASFVL010000518.1:0-3366 GCA_050049875.1 Anaerolineales bacterium | reverse complement strand
GACATGCCCTCTTCACCATTGAGCTGCTGCGGACGATGCAGGAGCGCGGCGACCTGGTCCAAGATGATGCTGGCAGGTGGGTGCAGGGACCCTCCCTGAATTGGGAGGCGCTGCCAGCCAGGGTGGAAGCGGTCATCGCGGAGCGCATCGGGCGCTTGGAGGCGGATTTGCGGGAGCTGCTCTCGGTGGCCAGCGTGGAAGGTGAGGATTTCACCGCCCAGGTGGTGGCGCGGGTGCAGGAGATCAAAGAGAGACACCTGCTGCGCGAATTGTCGCAGGAGTTGGAGAAACGCCATCGCCTTATTCGTGAGCAAGGTGAACTGCAAGTCGATGGTCATCTGCTTTCACGCTACCGTTTTGTCCATCAACTATACCAGCGATACCTGTACAACGACCTCAGTTCAGGGGAACGGAGGTTGCTGCATAGAGAAATCGCAAAAGTATTAGAGGAATTGTTTGGGGATACAGAGGACGAGCAAACCGTACAATTAGCTTTTCACTATAGCCAAGCCGGCTTAATGGAAAAGGCTCTGCACTATCTGACGCAAGCAGGCCATCAAGCACGAGCGAAGTATGCGAACGGGGAGGCCATTCGATACTATACGAGAGCGTTATCTTTATTGCCAGATGACCACCCGGGTCATTTTGACCTGCTGCTCTCACGAGCCAATGTTTTTCGTTTGGTGGGTCGCCGTGAAGAGCAGCGAGCTGACGTGGATGGTTTGTTGGATCTTGCGGAGATGTTAAACGATAAAGCCTTGCGCTGCGATGCGTTGATCGCTCAAGCCGATTTCTTTCTCGATACAGAGTTCATCTTTACGAAAGAACCAGCCGAAAGAGCTATGGAGATCGCGCGGGATATCGGGGACAAGGTGCGGGAGGGTCACGCACTGCAACGATTCGGTGTCTGGGCTTGGCACAGGGAAGAACATCTAAAAAGTCGAGTCGCCCTTGAATCAGCCTTCGAACTTCTTCAGGAGGCAGGATTGATAGGAGAAGCGGCGACATGCCTGCTAGACCTTATAATGATATTCGTGAGTCTCGGTGAACATGAGGCTGCTTTAGAAGCAGCAGAAAAGGCTGTAAACTTGAGTCGGAAAGTTGGTGATACTCGTCAGGAAGCGACGGGATTGAGACGTCTGGCAATTTCATTTTGGGCTCAACAGCGATACGCTGAAGCCTTTCCTGTAGCCCAGCAAGCGCTTAAGCTGCATCGTGAACTTGGAGATCAAGGCGAGCAGGTCAATGCGCTCAATGTTCTTGGGATGCTCTACGCCTGGCTTAAGGAGCCAGAGAATGCAGAAAAATATTTGCGGGAGTCGTTGGAGTTAGCATGGAGCATTGGTGATAGCTTCGGAATACGAGCTGCAATGATCAATTTGAATTATTATCACTATCTCCCAAGTGGAGAGTATGAGCAGTGGATGAACTTCCTCGAAACTCAAATGGAGCAGGCAAAAGCTTCCAAAGATATACTGCTGATTGAATACTTTGAGCTCTGGAAGGTCCAGATACTTTCTGATTACGGACAATACCAACAAGCCATATATTTCCTGAAGGGTTTGATCCCCGGTATGGAGAAAATCGCCAGTAAATTAGAGTTAGTAAACGCTTATGCATTGCTTAGTCAACTGCAAGCGCATTTAGGAGACTTCAGCGACTCCAGGCGTAGTTTTAAGACTTCTCTCCAATTATCTAGAGAGACGGGTCGTGAAATCATGGAGATCTATCGGCGATACGATTCTGCCTACATTTCTTTGTTGGAAGGAAATCGCGAAAGAATGCTGATTGACTTGGATCAACTCTTGGAGGGATTGAACAAGATTAGAGAAACGAATGATTACTCAGATATTGCTGATAGGTTGAATCTTGCCGCGAGATTATGTCTGGCTTTGGGACAGATTGAGAAGGCATTGGAATACACTACAGAGGCTATCGAATTAATGGGTATTCTTCCATTCTATAACGACCCTGAAGTAGCCTTGTTCACTCATGCCAAAGCTCTCTCTGGGCATGGTCGAGATGGCGAAGCCAAGGGGTATCTCAAACAAGCTTTCGATCGGGTAATGCTTGTTGCCAATAACACCCGGGATGAGGAACTTCGGCGGAGTTGGTTGGATAACGTTAAGGTAAATCGGGAAATCTTGGAGGCATGTGCGGAGCGAAGTGTCAGCACATAAGACTCGTGAGTTGGACCGGTTTATTTGAAGGTTTGTCTCTGCTAAAAAGTACCATCGCGAAGATGATTTTTCGTCAGGATCAACTAGATGGACGACTTGACCAGTCAGGAAATTCGAGGTTATAAGATACAAGACCCCATCGGCGAAGGTGGGTTCGGTGTCGTTTACCGTGCCTACCAATCCGTGGCGGAACGCCAAGTTGTTATCAAGGTCATCTTGCCGGAGTATGCCAGCCATCCCGAATTCGCCCGCCGATTCGAGGCCGAAGTCCATACCATCGCCAAACTCGAGCACCCCCACATCGTGCCGCTGTACGATTGCTGGCGCGATGAGACGGGCACTTACCTGGTGATGCGCCATCTCAAGGGGGGTAATCTGAGGGATCAACTGGATTCGGGGGGAGAGCTGGAGCTCGCGGAGATCGAACGAATTCTGGATCAAATCTGCGATGCGTTGGAGGTCGCCCACGAGGCCAATGTAGTCCATCGCGATCTCAAGCCGGAGAACATCTTGTTGGACGAAAGGGGCAACGCCTACCTGACCGACTTCGGCATTGCCAAGGACCTTGGCAGGGAAAAGTTGACCCGCACTGGGGAGATCATCGGTTCGGTGGATTACCTGGCGCCTGAGCAGGCTAAAGGGGAGCCGATCACCCCTCAGACGGATATCTACGGGCTGGGAGTGCTGCTCTACGAGATGCTAACCGGCACACATCCCTTTCCAGAGCTGACTACGATACAGATGCTCGAGAAACATTTACATGAACCGTTGCCATCGGTGCACGCTGCCAACCCCGAACTGCCGGAATACCTGGACCAAGTGATCTGGCGGGCGACGGCCAAGGACCCCGAAGAGCGCTTTCATAATGCAAGTGAACTACAAGAGGCGTACCAGCAAGCCCTGGCTCTGGAGAGGGTTGTTTACCCACCAAGTGTTGAAGTTCAGGTGCCAGCCTTTCTCGAAGAAGCGGCGGAAGAGCGTGAGGTCGAGAGAGCCGTCTTCGTCGCGCGGGGCCGTGAGTTACAGCAGCTGGACGGGTATCTTGAGAAAGCCTTGACAGGGGATGGACAGGCAGTCTTCGTCACCGGCGGACCGGGGCGCGGTAAGACCGCGCTGGTGGAGGAATTCTGCCGGCGCGCGCAGTTTGCCCATCCAGACCTAATCATCGCCAGCGGAAACTGCAACG